>CANOHY010000004.1 GCA_947565915.1 uncultured Eggerthellaceae bacterium
AAATACGAGGGAGCGACCTGGGCGGTCGTGACCGAGGATTGAACGTTCAGCTGCCTTCCTGATTGGCTGGGGAGCATCAGGCGGAGCAGATGGGCGTGAAATACGAGGGAGCGACCTGGGCGGTCGTGACCGAGGATTGAACGTTCAGCTGCCCGCCTGATGCTCCCCAGGCGAAGAGAAAAGCTGAAACGGTGCGGTAAAAGCGCACCAGCATCGCAGCAATGCGGTGGCTTGGCAAGCCCCATCCGGAGCAAGCGCGAATAGGGATGCAATGCGATGGCCCGTCGTGCATCCGGGTTGCGTGCTGGAGGCTTGCGGTGACGCAAGCCCTAGATAAATGGCCGTCCCACGACAGAACCCGGCTTATCGGCCCACTCCATCATCTTCGCAGACCAAAGATATCCGGTGGCACGCATGCGCTGTCGAAAGTCGAATCCCGCAAGAGAAAATCAAGATCCAAGCGCGCATAGGCGAAGGCCGCTTGTCGAATGACAAGCGGCCTTATCAGTTGCATGTGCCTGCTCGATGCTGGCTTTGCTACTTTCGGCGCAAGCGCGGTATGTCCTGCGCGATTCGTCCCGAAATCGCTTAGCTAGCGTTTCCCGAGACGTAATCCAGCTGGGCTTTGTACCAGCTGAGGTACAGCTCCTCGTTGGCAATCTCAACGTCGCGCGCATCGGTTTGCTCTTGCGAACGCAGCGCATCTATCTCCAAGCGAAGCTGGTCAGCCTTCTCCTGCAGCGACTCGCGATCGATATCGTCCACGTCGCAGCCGAAGCGCCCAAGCACCGACAAGTGATTGTGCAGCACCTGCGCGCAACCCTCGTGGATGAGGAACGTGCGCTTCTCGTTTCCGTCGGGGTCCATCCACAGCACCAGCTGACCGCCACCCTTGTTCAGAGCAACCAGGCTCTCATGCCCGGACAACACGCCGTAGTGGCCTTCCGAGCCGGGAACATCGGCATAGTACACATCGCCATGGAACAGCTCGCGCGTGGGGATGGCAACTACGCAGCGGAAGCTCTCAGCCATTGTTACTCACCCTTCTTCAGCTCTTCATAGGCGGCATAGACGTCATCGATCGAGCCCTTCAAGCTGAAGCACTGCTCGGGAATCTCGTCGCACTCACCATCGAGGATGGCTGCGAAGGAGCGGATGGTGTCCTCCATCTTCACGTAGCTGCCGGGCAAGCCGGTGAACTGCGTGGCAACATGGAAGTTCTGACCGAAGAACTGCTGCGCCTTACGGGCGCGATTCACGATGAGCTTCTGCTCCTCGGAAAGCTCGTCCATGCCCAGAATGGCGATGATGTCCTGCAGGTCCTTGTAGTTCTGCAGCAGCTCCTGGATGCCAACGGCCACGCGATAGTGCTCCTCGCCCACGATTTCGGGGTCGAGCGCGCGCGAGGTGGACTCCAGCGGGTCAACAGCCGGATAGATGCCCAGCTCGGCGATGGAACGCGAAAGAACCGTCTTGGCATCCAAGTGGGTGAACGTGGTGGCCGGAGCCGGGTCGGTCAGGTCGTCGGCAGGCACGTACACAGCCTGCACCGACGTGATGGAACCGGTGGACGTGGAGGTGATGCGCTCCTGCATGTCGCCCATCTCGGTTGCCAACGTGGGCTGATAGCCTACGGCGGAGGGCATGCGGCCCAAAAGCGCCGACACCTCGGAGCCCGCCTGGGTGAAGCGGAACACGTTGTCGATGAACAACAGCACGTCCTGACCCTGGTCGCGGAAGTACTCAGCTTCAGTCAGACCAGCCAAGCCCACGCGCAGACGAGCTCCGGGAGGCTCGTTCATCTGGCCGTAGACCAGGCAGGTCTTGTTGATGACGCCCGATTCGCTCATCTCGAGGTACAAGTCGGTACCTTCGCGAGTGCGCTCGCCCACGCCCGTGAACACCGACGTGCCGCCGTGCTCTTGGGCCAGGTTGTTGATGAGCTCCTGGATGATAACCGTCTTGCCTACGCCAGCACCGCCGAACAGGCCCGTCTTGCCACCGCGCACATAGGGCTCGATGAGGTCGATGGCCTTGATGCCGGTCTCGAAGATCTCGGTGGTGGTGGTGAGCTCTTCGAACTCAGGTGCTGAACGATGGATGGGCATGTAGCCCGTGATGTCCTCGGGCATGGGCTTCTCATCCACCGGCTCGCCGATCACATTCCAGATGCGACCGAGCGTGCCCGGGCCAACGGGCATCATGATGGGATGACCCGTATCCTGCACCTCCAGGCCACGAACCAGACCGTCTGTGGAGCTCATGGAAACGGAGCGCACCAGATTGCCGGGAAGCTCCGTCTCGACTTCCAAAACGAGGTGCATGGGACCTGCGGGGGTTTCGGCATCCACTGTGAGCGCGTTGTAGATCGAGGGAATGGCATCTGCCGGGAATTCCACGTCCACAACGGCGCCGACGATGCGGACGATGCGTCCGGTGGCACCCTTGCTGGCCTCCAGCTCCTCTCTTGTATAGATATTCTGACTCATTATTCCTCCAAAGCCGCTGCGCCGCCGACGATCTCGGAGATCTCGGTCGTAATGGCGCTCTGACGTTCACGGTTATAGATTCTTGTAAGCGTGGAGATCATCTCGGTCGCGTTGTCGGTAGCCGACTTCATGGCCGTGCGACGGGCACCTTGCTCGGCAGCTGCCGAATCGATTAGCGCGAAGTACAAGTCGGTGCGCAGATAGGCATCTTCCAAATACTCGAGGCACGTGCCCGCATCGGGCTCGAAATCCACATCGCCCTCGTGCTTGTCGTCGATATGCTCGCGGAAGTCGAAGTAGATGTCCTCTTCCTTCTCGGCAAGACCCAGCTGCTCGGCAAAGCTTGCCATGGGAATGGGCAGCATCGACTTGCATATGAGACGCTGTTCTCCGGCGTTGACCGCATGGTTGAACAGGATGAGCACCTCGTCTATTTCGCCAGCAACGTATTTCGAACGCGCGTACTCGGCAATCACGGCAGAATCCGAGTACTCGGGATCGGCAGAATGATCCTTGACCTCGATTACCGGATCGATGCCACGATACTCGAAGTAGCCGCATGCCTTCTTGCCGCAGGCAACCACTTCCACCTCAATGCCCTCAGCCCGCTTCTCCTTGATCATGCGCTCGGCTACGCGCAGGATGTTGCTGTTGAAGCCGCCGGCCAATCCGCGGTCGGACGTCATCACCACCAACAGGCTGCGCTTGATCTGCTCGTGCGCTTGCAGCAGCGGGTCGTCGGAAAGGTTCGCATAGCGCACCGTGGATACCAGCATATCGGAGAGCGCATTCGCCCACGGGAACGCCTGCTCCATGCGATTCGATGCACGGCGAATCTTGGCTGCCGCGACCATCTCCATGGTGCGCGTGATCTGCTTCGTCGAAGTGACGGAGTTGATGCGCCTTTCTATGTCATGCAGATTCGGCATTCTCCCCTACCTGCCTTACGCCGTGGCAGCGAACTGCTGCTTGAAAGCTTGGATCGCCGCAATCAGCGCTTCGATGGTCTCGTCGGTGAACTTGGCCTCCGTGGCGATGCTCTGGATGATCTCGGGCTTCTGCGCGCGCAGATACGCCAGCAGCTCGGAGCGGAAGCGCACCGTGTCGCCAACGGGGATGTCGTCCAGGTATCCCTTCGTGCCGGTGAAGATGGCGATTGCCTCCTCGGCCATGGGCATGGGCACGTAGCGGCCCTGCTTCAAGAGCTCCATCATGTGAGCGCCGCGGTTCAGCTGGTCTTGCGTGGCCTTGTCGAGGTCGCTGCCGAACTGCGTGAATGCCTGCAGCTCGCGATACGAGGCGAGGTCGAGGCGCAGCGTGCCCGCAACCGACTTCACGGCCTTGGTCTGAGCAGAGCCGCCCACGCGGGAAACCGAAAGGCCCACGTTCACGGCAGGGCGCTGACCCTGGAAGAAAAGGTCGGTGGACAGGAAGATCTGACCGTCGGTGATGGAGATCACGTTGGTCGGAATGTACGCTGAAACGTCACCGGCCTGCGTCTCGATGATGGGCAGAGCCGTCATGGAGCCGCCGCCGTTCTCCTCGTTCATCTTCACAGCGCGCTCCAGCAAGCGGGAGTGCAGGTAGAAGATGTCGCCCGGGTAGGCCTCGCGTCCGGGCGGGCGGCGCAGGGTCAGCGACATCTGACGATACGCCACAGCCTGCTTTGACAGGTCGTCGTAGACGATCAGCACGTCGCGGCCAGGGTTATCGGGGCCAGCAGGCTTGCCGTCCTCGCCGTTGTAGATGAAGAACTCGCCCATGGCAGCGCCCGCCATGGGAGCGATGTACTGCAAAGGCGCCGAATCGGAAGCCGTGGCCGACACGATGATGGTGTAGTCCATGGCACCGTAGCGCTCGAGGGTTTCGGCAACATTGGCAACCGTTGAGGCCTTCTGACCGATCGCAACATAGATGCAGATCATGTCCTGGCCCTTTTGGTTGATGATGGCGTCAATCGCGATGGACGATTTGCCCGTCTGGCGGTCGCCGATGATGAGCTCGCGCTGGCCGCGTCCGATGGGCACCATGGAGTCGATGGCCAAGATACCCGTCTGCATCGGCTGATGCACGGGCTGACGGCTGATGACGCCGGGGGCCTTGAACTCCACCGGGCGCATGCCCTCAGCCTCGATGGGTCCCTTGCCGTCGATCGGCTGACCCAGCGCGTTCACCACGCGGCCGAGCATAGCCTTGCCCGACGGAACGCTCATGATTCGACCGGTGGTGTGCACCTGGTCGTTCTCTCGGATTGCCGTAACGTCACCAAGCAGCACGGCGCCGATCTCGTTCTCCTCGAGGTTCTGCACCAGGCCGTACACGGTCTTCCCGCCTTCGCCCGAGAACTCGAGCAGCTCGCCGGCCATCGCGCCCTTCAAGCCGTCGACGCGCGCAATGCCGTCGCCAACCTGGATGACCGTGCCGATCTCGCGTGAATCGATGCCCATCTCAAGGTCTTCAAGCTGCTTGCGCAGCGCCTCATCGATGGACTGTGCGGTGATTTCAGTCACTAGCATTCACCTCCGTTTCATTATTTCTCGAGCGCGTCGCGGATCTTGCCGACCTGCGTGAGGATGCTCGCATCAATGCGCTCATCCCCCGTGCTCATGATTATGCCGCCCATAATGGACTTGTCTACGTACTCATCGAGGACGGCTTTCTTGCCCAGCTCGGCCTCGATTTTCTTCTTGATCAGGTCGCGTAGGTGGTCGTCAAGCTCAACCGCTGTCCTGACCTCCACGATAACCAATCCAAGCTCGTCGCGCATGCGATTCTCGAACCGACCCATGACGCTTGCGAGGTAATCGGTTTCCTCGCGCTGCGCCATCACGGCTAAGACGTCGAGCAGCACAGCATCGCAACCTGCGAATACCGAGCGAACGAGCTGCGCTTTCTGTTCGGGCGCATAGCCCGGGTCAGCAAGCGCCGCATCGAGTTCGGCATTGCCGCGCAATGCCGCCACGACCTTCTTGCCCTGCACGCACACGGCGAGCACCGCATCGGCACCACCGCTGCTCATGGCAGCATCGAAGAGCGTGGTGGTGTAGATGCCGATTTGCTCTTGGACAATGAGACGATTAGTTGGCATGGAAACTGCCCGCCTCGTTTATGTACTGCTCGATGATCTTGCGATGCTCGGCATCGTCGAGGTCACGGACAACAAGCCGCGATGCCACAGCGATTGCCAGGTCGGCGACTGAATTCTTCAGATCCGCCATGGCAGCCTGCTTCTCCGTCTCGATTGCGCCACGCGCCTTCTCGATCATAGCAGCCGACTCTTCCTGCGCTTGCTTGGTGATATCGCTGCGAACCGCTTCGCCCGTCTCCTTGGCCTCGCTCACTATGGAAGCGGCCTGAGCCTTGGCGTCTGCCAGTTGCTTCTGATACTCGGCAAGCGTGCGCTCGGACTCCACGCGTGCCTCCTCGGATTTCTCCAAGGCGTCCGAAATCGTCTTCTCGCGCTTCTCCAGCATGCCCTCGAACATGGGCCAGCCGAACTTGGCCAATATGATGACCAAGATGATGAAAGCGACGAGCATAGGGACGAATTCGATTGGGTCGGGAAGAATCGCGGCTATGCCCTCCTTTTGCTCCCCCACTGCGAATGCGAACGCGGGGAGTGCGAAAGACAAGCTCGTTGCAGCGACACCGGTGCCAAGCAGTCTTGAAATTGCCTTTTTAGCTCCGTTGTTCACGCTGGTAACCTCCTTCAAGCCCGAAATGTTGAGTCTTGATGGGGGTTAGAGAATGAACGCCAGAACGAAGCCCAGCAGTGCCAGGGCCTCGGCCAGAGCAGCGCCGATGATGAAGTTGGTGAACAGGCGGCCAGCCAGCTCGGGCTGACGCGAGCTACCCACGCAGCAGCCATAGCAGGCGATGCCGATGCCGATGCCTGGGCCGATGGTCGCGAGACCATAACCGACCAGCTTCAAAGCAGCAAGTACGATAGTTGATGTTCCCATTGCAATTTCCTCCTTTGTCGTTTCTGCCCCTTTGGCAAAAACTCTTACCTACTGTTTAATCGGCCGGTTCTCTTCGCACCGATGAAACCAATGTTGGAGCGCTGTGTCGCCAGCGCGGGCGCGCACCTTAGTGCGAGCTGGTTGCCAGCTGGATGTACACCGCCGAGAGCACGGTGAACACGTAAGCTTGCAAGAAAGCCACGAGGCATTCCAGGGCATACATGGCAACCAAGAACAGTAGCCACACCACCGAGATGGCGCCCATGGCCGCGCTGGCTCCCTGGATAACCGAGAGCAGGAAGCACGACGAGAGCAGGCTGAAAATGCCAAGTGCCATGTGGCCCGCGAACATGTTGCCGTAAAGTCGAACCGCCAACGTGAGCACGCGGATGACCAGCGACACGAACTCGAAGAACCAGATGACGGGCACCATCACCACGGGCAAGCCCGAAGGAGCGATGGACTTGATGTAGCCCCAACCGCCGTGCGTCTTCACGCCCCAGTAGTTGAAGTACACGAACGACACCGCAGCCAGCGCCCACGTAATGGAAAGCGTGCCCGTAGGCGTCTTGCAACCAGGAATGAGCCCGACCACGTTCGCGATAAGAATGAAGAAGAACAGCGTGGCCAACAACGGGATGTGCTTTTTGTACCCGTGGCCGATGACGCCTTCGCCCATATCCTTGCGCACGAACTGGTAGCCGTATTCAACCATGTTCACGAACTTATTGTGTGGCACCAGCGTGAGCCGCTTGCCCACGAGCATAACCACGATAAGCGTGATCGCGAACACGATGAGCATCCAGAACACGTACTGCGTGATGCCAATCGTCTTGTCAGGGTCGAACGTGAGCACCCATGCTGGGTCGAACGAGCCTTGCAGCTCGCCGATGTGCTCCTCGACCATTGCCAATGGATCCACGTGAAGCTCCCTTTCCCCTTAATGCAACTGCTTCTTTATACCATACGCAATAGTGGTGATGACAAGGGCAAATGCCATTGCCAGCACGAACGGTACCGTTAAGTCGCGAAACGCTATGATACAGACAACGGCAGCCAGTGCCAAGATGGCAAACGAGCCAAGAACGCCCAGCAGCAGACCACCGGCTTCGCCGATGTTGCTCGTAGCGGTCGCTTTGCGCGCCAGTCGCGTTCCCCCATACAGCGGAAAGAACGCAAGAACACCCACGACGACACCTAAGATTATCGCCAGCACCATTCCCATTCGTATCACCAACATGCTGCTACCTGCCAGTTCGAGCAGGCGCAACGCCATTACGATGGGTACAAGATACTATAAGACTAGGTCGGATTTGCTGTGCGTACGCACAAAAAAGGCCAAAAGCTCGATGCGCCGGTTAATCGCTGCGCACATCGCGGGGATTTACCACGCGATAGGGAATGCCCGCCTCGTCAAGGATGCCCAGCGAGAGCTCGTCGGGATACGGGTTCGCGTACACGATCTCCTTGATGCCGGCGTTCACGAGCATCTTCGCGCATGTGATGCAGGGCTGCGTGGTTATGTAGATGCGCGCATCAGAGATGTCGATGCCGTAGCGCGCAGCTTGGATGATGGCGTTTTGCTCGGCATGCAGCCCTCGGCATATCTCTTGGCGCTCACCCGAGGGAACGCCCAGCTTCTCGCGCAAGCAGCCGACCTCGCCGCAATGAGCCATGCCCTGCGGCACGCCATTGTAGCCGGTGGCCAATATGCGATTGTCCTTCACGATCACCGCCCCCACGGCACGGCGCACGCAGGTGGTTCGCGTCGAGACCTGCTGCGCCAGCGAGGCGAAGTACTCGTCCCAGGAAGGACGGTTATCGGTGAACTGCATTGCATCGGTCATGCTTACCTCCAGGCCTCTTGGAATGCGGAAAACGGCAGCGCCCTACTGCAAGTCCATGATCTTCTGGACACGTTGCGCATGGCGCCCTCCTGCGAACTCGGTTGCCAAGAACGCGTCGACGATCTGGCGGTTGGTCGCATCGTCGACGAACCGCCCCGAAAGCGCCAGCACGTTCGCGTCGTTGTGCTCGCGGGCCAATGTTGCGAACTGGGGCGAGGTTACGTTAGCGGCACGCACGCCATCGATCTTGTTGGAGGCGATGGCCATGCCGATGCCCGTTCCGCACACCAGGATGCCACGCTCTACCTGACCATCGGCAACCGCATGCCCAACCAGCGCGGCGAAATCGGGGTAGTCCACGCGATTGTCGGTATCGGGCCCGAAGTCGATCACTTCATGCCCGGCATCTCGAAGGTATCCCACCAAACGAGCCTTTTCTTCGAAGCCTGCGTGATCGCTTGCCATGCCGAGTTTCATGAATGCTCCTCTTCGCGCATTGCCGCCCAAGCCGATACCAAAGCGATGCTCTTCGCAAGCCTTCGCGCTTGGCTTCGCATCCAAACGCGACGGCGAAATCTGCAGCGAACCTGCAAGCCATGCGCACATGAGAGAGATTTCACCTGCGTTTGTGGGCTGCAGAATCGCGCGAGAGGCCTGCGAAGAGCATCACCCCAACAGGCCCCTGTTAACTGCCCAGATTCTACACTATCATCGCGAGACCGTACGCGCGATGGCATCATGCCATCCCGATAGGCGCGCCTGCATGCGCTCGACATCCTGATTCGGCAAGAAGATGTCGTCGTCCTCCCTGAAGGAGCGCAACTGCTCGAGCGACTCCCAGAAACCCGTGGCGAGCCCTGCCAGATATGCAGCTCCCAATGCTGTCGTTTCCAGCAACTCGGGGCGGCGAAGAGGCTTGTCGAGGATGTCGCTTTGAAACTGCATGAGGAAGTCGTTGGCTGACGCTCCCCCATCCACGTTCAGCACCTTCAGCGGCACCCCAGTATCGGCTTCCATGGCGCGCACGAGGTCGTGCACTTGATAGGCGAGCGACTCCAATGCGGCGCGCACGATATGCGCCGTGGTGATACCGCGAGTGAGGCCATAGATCGCACCGCGAGCATCAGCGTCCCAGTAAGGAGCGCCCAAGCCCGTGAAGGCAGGTACCACGTACACGCCCTCGCAGCTGTCGACCGAACGTGCGAGCGCCTCCGATTCCGCAGCCGTCTCGATGAGACCTAGCCCATCGCGCAGCCACTGGATGAGCGCGCCGCCCATGAACACGCTTCCCTCTATGGCATATTCAGGACCATGGCCTGGGGCACTTGCCGCAATGGTGGCTAAAAGCCCGCTCTTCGACGTGGGCACCGTGCCGCCCGTATGCATCAGCAGGAAGCATCCCGTACCATAGGTGTTCTTCGCTTGGCCCTCTTCGAAGCAGCATTGGCCGAACAGCGCGCTTTGCTGATCGCCCGCAACGCCTCGTATGGCTATGCCATCGAAGACGCCGTCGCGCTTCGTAACGCCGAAGTCCCCAGATGACGGGCGCACTTCGGGCAGCATCGACATGGGTATGCCGAACAGCTCGCAAAGCCACTCATCCCATTCCAATGTGTGGATGTTGAACAGCATGGTGCGACTAGCATTGGTATAGTCGGTCGCATGCACGGCGCCATCCGTGAGCGACCAGATGAGCCAGGAATCCATGGTGCCGAAAGCCAAGCTCCCCTCTTCGGCAAGCTCGCGTGCGCCTTCCACGTTGTCGAGGATCCACTTCACCTTGCTTGCCGAGAAGTACGGGTCGGGAATGAGCCCCGTCTTCGAGATGATGGTCTCGCGCACGAGCGGCTCGCTGCAAAGCGCATCCACGATGTCGGCGGTGCGACGACATTGCCACACGATGGCATTGCAGATCGGCTCACCGGTCAGCTTGTTCCACACCACGGTTGTCTCGCGCTGGTTGGTGATGCCCAGACTGTCGATGTCCGACACGTCGAGCCCGTTCATGATGAGCACGTCCGAGATGGTGGACAGCTGTGCCGTGAGCACTTCCAAAGCATCGTGTTCCACCCAGCCGGGATGCGGATAGTATTGCGTGAACTCACGCTGCTTCGCGTCGACGATCTTGCCCTCGCTGTTGACGAGCACGGTTCGAGCCGAGGTGGTGCCCTCGTCGAGCGCCAGGATGTATTTGCTCATGCGCGCCTCTCAGATAACCGATTCGATCCAGTCCGTCACGAACTTATACACCTCGTCGCGGTTCGATTCGTTGTGTATCTCGTGTCGCTTGCCCTCGTAGAGCTTCTCGTCCACATGCACCACGCCGTTGTCGCGCAGCAATTGGGCGGCAGCCCGCACTCCCTTGCCCATCTCGCCCACGGGGTCGTCTTCGCCCGACACGAACAATATGGGCAGACCATTTGGCACCGCTTGCGCCCAAGCGGGCGTTGTGACCTCGTTGATAAGCGAGAGCAAGGTGGCGTAGGCGCCTGATGTGAACATCTGGCCGGAAAGCTCGTCGGCCATGTAGTCGTCTACCACGTCTTCCACCGTGGAGAGCCAATCGAGCGGCGTGCGCGCATTGGGGATGGCCTTGGCATAGGCACCAACGCCCAGGTTATCGAGCATCTTCGAGCGATACGTCTCGCCGCGCACGTTGGCGATGAGATGCGCGATGGATTCCCCTATCTTCGACAGGTTGATGGGCCCATGCGCCGTGCCGGCCAGCACGCAGGCAGCAAGCTCCTCGCCGTAGCGCGAGATGTAGACGCGCGAGATGAGGCTTCCCATGGAATGCCCATATATTATGTAGGGCACTTCGGGGAAATCGGCATGCACCTTGCAATAGAGCGTGTGCACGTCGGCAACCAGGATGTCCTTTCCACCATTGAGTGGCATATGGCCGAGCAAGTCAGCACTGGGTACCGAATGGCCATGCCCGATGTGGTCTTCGGCGCACACCATGAACCCCTGGCTTACCAGATAGCGCGCGAAGTGGTCGTAGCGCTCGATATGCTCGGCCATGCCATGCACGATCTGCACCACGCCTTTGGGCTGCTCCTTGGCCTCTTCGCTATTAGCACCCCACTTCGCGCATGTCCAGATCTGCGCATTGATGTGGCTCATGCCATCGCGCGAGATGTAAGAATAGGGAATCACGTACGCGGAATCATGCGAATCGGACATCTGCGCCATCCTTTCCTGCTGGCCGCTCGCGCAACTTTACCGCAAGGGCTTCGGGTCGATTTGCGTGTAGTCTATCACCGACGATGCGCTGCCCGATCCCGCGGAATCATCCCGTAAGACGGCTGCAACCTTGGATGCGAGACGAGGGTCGATGTTCTCGAAGAGGGACGTTGCCGGCACGCCCGAAAGGTTAGCCGAGGTTGTTGCAAGGGGACAGCCCACTTCCTCGATGAGTCGACGCACCAAGGGGGAATCGGGCATGCGCAAGCCGATGGTGCCTGCCTGCGAGCGATAGGCCACGGGCACCTCGTCGGAGGCTTCTACCACAGCCGTGAAGGCCCCCGGCCATTGGCGTTGCACCTCGGCACGAGCCGCCTCGCTCACATTTTGCCCGTAGCGCATGAGGTCTTCGGGGCTTGCGACGAGCCATGCCACGGGCTTTCCCTCGTCGCGCCCCTTCAGCTCAAACAGCTGCTGAGGCGAAGGAGCGAAATCGACCGCAACGGCCAGCCCGTAAACCGTATCGGTAGGGAAGATGACTGCGTTGCCCTCCTTGAGCGCGGCCACGGCTGACGCGAATGCACCCGTTTCGCCCTCGTAACTCTCAACCAGTGCTTGGGCGCAACGCAGCCCATCCACTGCAGCGCTCATGATGCCCCCTGCATAGCCCGCACCTTCCCCGCACGGGTAGATGCCCACGTTCTCGGAGAGCCTCGTCGGCCTGCCCCCATGCCCTCGTGCGATGTCGCGCGGGCGCACCTTCTTCACCACGCCGCGCTTCGCTTGCAATGTGTCGTCGCTGCGCACGATGCGCACCGGACTTGAGCTGCGCGTTTCCACGCCTGTGAGCACCGCTTGGGGATCGGCGAACCCTTTGAGCTTGCGATCGAAAAGGGGGAGCGCCTCGGCAATGGATTCGATCACGAATTCGGGCAGCACCTCGCGCAAATCGCTCCACACCACGCCGCGTGGATACGTTGGCTTCACCTTCGCGGAAGGATTGCCCGCTTTCATGCTCAGCAAATCGCCTACCGTCTGCGCAGGCGCGCTCCACGGCTCGCCACCGTCTTCTCGGGCCTCTCCATAGGCAGCTTGCTCGATGCGCCGTTGGAATACCGTGCCAGCAAGAGGGTCTGAGCTGGGAAAATCCTGAGGGGTCACGCCCACCAGCAACGCAGCGTTGGAATTCTTGCCGTCGCGTGCGAAGCGGCTCATGCCATTGACCACCACGCCGAAGTCCTCGCTTGCGGCAGCTACAACGCTGCCACCGGGGCACATGCAGAAGGTGTACACGCCACGCCCGCTTGGAAGATGCACCGCCATCTTGTAATCGGCAGCCCCTAGTGCCGGGTGCCCGGCGAAACGGCCATATTGGGCTTTATCGATGTCGCTTTGCAGATGCTCGATGCGCACGCCAACCGAGAACGGCTTGGGCTCCATGACCACCTGCGCTCTTTGCAGCATGCGGAAGGTGTCGCGCGCAGAATGACCGCAAGCCAAGATGAGCTCATGGCATGCGATCGTCTCGTCTTCGCACGATCCTTCCGCCTGCTTGCGAACCACTATCTCTCGCAGCTTGTCGTGCTCATCGAAGCGCACGTCGACCAATTGTGTGCGAAACCGCACCTCGCCGCCAAGCAGTTCGATGCGCTCGCGCAGATTTCGCACCACATCCACCAGCTTGTCGGTGCCTATATGAGGCTTGGCCAAAACGAGAATCTCCTCAGGAGCGCCCGCATCCACGAACCACTGCAGCACATGACGGGCAAGCGGGCTCTTTGTGCCCGTGGTGAGCTTCCCATCCGAGAAGGTGCCTGCGCCGCCCTCGCCGAACTGCACATTAGCCTGCAGATCCAAGTCGGCGCCCTTCTCGAAGGCCTCCACCGCCTCGAGGCGCTCGTCGATTGCAGCTCCGCGCTCCAACACCAACGGGCAAAGCCCTGCCTGTGCCAAATAGAGGGCCGCGAACAAGCCTGCGGGACCCGTGCCTACCACTACCGGGCGCGGCTCGCCTTCGGGCAGCGCGCACCAGGGAACAGCAAGAGGCCGATAAGGCTCATGCGGCTTCACCCGCACGCCCTTGGAGGGCTTGACCTCGCTGAGACCATGCACGCCTGGGCAATCAATCGCAAGCGTGGCGATGAAACGGACACCGCTCTTGCGCGCATCCACGCTGCGCCGCACGAGCTTCGCTTCAGCAACATCGTCCTGGCTTAGCCCCAATGCCCATGCAGCAGCTTGATCGATGAGCTGTTGCCCGTCCGAAAGCGCCGCATCGAGGGGCAGGGAAATGCCTGAGGCTTCGATGATCATCGGCTTCTCCTAACGGCGCGATCCCATAAGCGAGCGCGCTGCGGCATCGCCTGCAATCATACCGCTCGACCAGGCCCAATGCAGGTTATAGCCGCCGCAGGGGCCATCTACATCGACCGCCTCGCCTGCAACATGCAAACCATGCAGCGTGCGCGATTGCAACGAGCGCGGATCCAAGTCGGCTACCCTGAACCCACCGCGACGCACTTGGCAAAGCGTTGCATCGGCAATGCCCTCCACCTCGAGCGGACATCCCGTGAGCAATGACGCCAACCGAGGTGCATCGGCCGGCTTGAAGCGGTTATAGGGATTGATGAAGCTCGCCTTCAGCACGGCTTCAGCCACACGCGGCAACAACAGCCCTCGCAACATGTCCATATAGGTAAGGCCTTCGCCATACTCGCCCGTAAGCAGCGACCGGCGTTGGACGAGGTAGGCCTCTGCGTCTTCCTCCAGGAAATCGAGGAAGTTCACGCGCAGCACATCCCCCTGTTGCGCAAGGCGCGACAGGTTGAACACGCAGATGCCCGAAACGCCATACTTGCGAAACAGCAGCTCGCCCTTCTCGGTGGCAAGCATTTCCTCGGTTGCGCCCTCTGCGCTGCCGTGCTTCCTGCAGAGCGAAACAGAGACGCGCACGCGGATGTTGTCGAGTTCGCGAGTGAGCAGGGCATCCTTTTCGGATACGGCTATCGGACCAAGCGTCGGACGCGGGGGCGTGCGCTTCAAATCGCCCACCTGGAGCGCCGAAACCGTGCGACCACCACAAGCCACCACGACGGCATCGGCACGCTTGATCACCCCGCTTCGCATGCGCAAAGTGTAGCGCGGGAAGTCTTCGCGCGGCGGCTCAACGGCTGCAAGCTCGGAATCGGTTTCCACCTCCACCCCCAACGCTTCAATGCGCGCGCGCAACACGTCGAGCACTGCCGAGGCCTTGTTGGCAAGCGGATATTGGCGTCCGTCCTGCTCTTCGCGCCACACCAGTCCCAAGCGATGGAAGAGGCCATGCACCGCGTCCAAGCCATCCGGCGATTCCGGCAGCGAGTCGAGTGCCTGCTGGACGAACTCGGCATGATGGAACTCATCTATATTAAGTTGGGCATTCGAGAAATTGCAGCGTCCGTTTCCTGTGGCCAGGATGCTGCGACCCACGCGGTCGTCCTTCTCGTAGATCACGACGCGAACCGCTACGCCATCCGCACGGCAGCGCTCGGCTGCGGCTATGGCCGCGCACAGACCCGAAGCGCCGCCCCCGATGATGGCAATGGATTTCTCGTTCGCTTGCATGAGCACATTATATACGCGCTCACCCTCTTCTCCTTGCTTATACGCCCTGACCTCAATGTGCACGAGAATAACGCCTGCCGTCAGCCCTTTTCAGAACCACGGCTACCCTGCTCGCCAAAAACATTCACTGGATGTTTTTGGCAAGTGCGGTCGCCTGGCGTCGCGCCTATAAAGTAAAAATCGCTGTTCGCGATTTTTGAATTGTGCGCGCCGACGGTTCTTCAAAAGGCCGACAGCAGGCGGTTTTGCCCGTGCGCGTTGAGGCCAGAGTGCACGGGCAATCGCTTTTGGTTCATTTTTTTGTTACTTATTCGTTGACTATTATTTTTCATTAGCGTATATTCTTTTGTACTCGCAATATCGAACGCAGCTAAAATGAAGCACAAGAACGCACAACAAGGTCTGGTGAACCTGTTCACCTCGGACTCGTACCGGCTGCTCTGCCTACTGCTCGAGCTGCAGGCAGATACGCTGGAAGGGCCACGGGTGCGCGAAAGCCAGGAGGAGATTGCCGCATTGTTCCATGTGAGCAAGGGCAAGCTCAATCCGCTGATGCAAGGACTTGTTGAAAGCGGATGCATACAGAAATACCGAGCGCGGAGCGGTTACACCGTTACCCCGCTCGGTATTGATGTAGTGAATGCGATTGGGCGTCTGGGGAAGCTTTCGGCCAAATGATCCACGTTCGAAACGGAGGCGGCATGGCATCACCGCAAAAGCGCATCTTCGCGGGCAAGGCGAACCTCCAACCCGAGCCCTTTTGTCCTTATATAACCAACGAAAGCGGCTATCTCAGTCAAAGGCAACATCTCAACAGGCAACAGCGCAAGGCATCGCGCCGAAGCAGCTTCAGCTTGTTCTCGAGCGGCGGAAGATCTCGCATCATCTAGCACTTCGCCGCAACCGGCCAAAGCCCCCTTTCTTGCCCTTCGGGCCCACCTGGGCCATTCTGCGCGAGGGCAGGTTTGGGGGCTTTGTCATGCATGCTTTCACGGAACCCACAGCGCACCCCTGCAACGACCTTACACCGCTTCTTTTGGCTCTGCGATTGATTTTGCCGCCTTTTCTTCACCTGACAGGCTTCTGATTTCCTATAATGACCCAGTTCTGTCATTGTCATTGCCATCGTCCTCGTGCGCAACACGGACCATGCGATTGCGATGGCAAGATCTAGGCTGCACATGCAGCAAGAATGGGATGCAAGACGCAATAGAAGGAGAGGTGAAAGCCTATGAGCGAGGAAACCGCTAGCTTCGATTTCCCCCAGGCGCTCGAGGCACGCGGCGTTTCCCGCAGGAGCTTTCTGAAGTTCTGCGGAGCTCTCGCCGCAGCAGCAGGCTTGTCAGCAGCTGCCACACCACGGGTTGCCATGGCCGTGGAGCAAAGCGTGACAAGCGCACAGGTGAAGAAGCTGTTCCCCGTAATCTGGCTGGAAGGCGCATCGTGCACGGGTTGCACCGAGTCGTTTGCGCAAATCGAAACGCCGGATGTGGCCACAGTGGTTCTGGAGATGATCTCGCTGAACTACTCCGACGTCCTGAGCGCAGGCGCCGGCTGGTCGATCGAGGAAGCCAAGGATCGCACCATCGAAGAGGGCAATTACATCGTAGTGTACGAGGGTGCCATCACCCAGGGCTTCGAGGGCAACACGCTGCGCGTGGCCATGCACACCGGAGAAGCCATCCTCGAGCAGGCTGCTAGCAATGCGACCGCCATCGTGGCGTTGGGCTCCTGCGCCGTGAACGGCGGCTGGATGGCAGCTTATCCGAACCCGGCGAATGCCACGGGCGTGCAAGCGTTCCTTGCCTCGCGCGGCATTACCGACAAGCCCATCGTGAACATTCCGGGCTGCCCGGCAAACCCCGAGTGGCTCATGAGCGTGCTGGTGCAGGTGCTGCTGATGGGTGGCCTCTCTGCGCTCGACCTGAACGAGATGGCCAAGCCAGCTGGCATCTTCAACCAATATATCCACGACAACTGCGAGCGTCGCGGCCACTTCGAGAATGGCGAGTTCGTCTACGAGTTCGGCAGCAAGGAAGAAGAGCTCGGCTATTGCCTCTACGCCCTTGGCTGCAAGGGCCCGCAAACGAAGTCGAACTGCGGCATCGTACTGTGGAACAACCGCCGCAGCTGGTGCGTGCAGGCCGGCTCTCCTTGCCTGGGCTGCTGCGAGGCCAACCCCGCTGACCCTGGCGACAACTGGGTGGAAGTGAACACGCCTTTCTACGAGCGTCAGCGCGACCTGCACATTGGAAACTGGTTCTTCCAGCCCACGCTTATCGGCGCTGGCCTGACCGGCTTGGTAGCCCTTGCCCTGGTAATCCACGGCTTCGGCATGAAGAAGACTGGTCGCATGGACGGCGGCGCGCCTTTCGAGAAGGTACGCGCTTGGGATGCCAAGCACCCTGAAAAGGCCATCGGCCAGTATCAATATGCCGTGGGTGACGACCCCGTTAAGATGCAAGACTTCGAGAAGAAGATCGCTGCAGATTACGTGGAAGAGGAAGTCACCGAAGAAGTGACCATCACCGACGAAGAAGAAGGGAGGTAAGCCAGCATGACACGTTCTGTTATCGACCCGGTAACCCGCATCGAAGGGCATATGCGCTGCGAAATGGAAGTCGAGGGCGGCCACGTGAAGAACGCCTGGGTTTCCGGCGGCAGCTTCCGAGGCATGGAGATCGTCGTTGAGAACCGCACTCCCGAAGATGCCGCTCAGATCGTACAGCGCATCTGCGGCGTTTGCCCGGTTTCGCACAACCACGCATCGGCCATTGCGGCCGAGAAGGTCTACGGGCTCGAGGGCCCGCTGGCCATCCCGAACCGTGCGCGCATCATCCGCAACCTCATCGAGGGCGCGCAGTTCCTGCACAGCCATATCCTGTGGTTCTACAATCTGGCTGCGCTCGACTACGTGAACCCCATCCATGCGCTTGAAGCCAACGTGGCCGACGCCTACGACCTCGCGCAAGCCGCTGGCACCTCCATGAACAGCGACTTCAAGCTGGTGAAGGAGCGCCTGGAGAAGTTCGCGGCTACCGGCCAGCTGTCCATCTTCGATGGCAACTGGTTCGACGCCGAGGACGGCACCGCCTACAAGCTGCCGGCCGAGCTCGACCTCATCTGCACGGCTCATTACCTGGAAGCGCTGAAGATGCAAGCGCGCGCCTCCGAGGTTGCTGCTCTGCTTGGCGGCAAGATGCCCCACGTAATGACCATCATTCCTGGTGGCACCGCATTCGTTCCCACCCCGCAGAAGCTCGACGACCTGCGCGCCATGGTGAACGAAATCTACGACTGGGTGTCCACCACCATGATCCCCGACACCCTGGCCTTGGCTCCGTTCTATCGCGAGGGCCTGGAATGGGGCGGCGGTTGCGGGCGCTTCGGCGCCTGGGGCGTGTTCGAGCGTCCGTCCATGCTGATGAACGATCGCTACATGCCTGCTGGCGTTCTGTTCCAAGGAGTCGACGGCCCCGTGAGCGACGTTGAAGAGGGCCTGATCACCGAGTATGTGGGCCACTCGTGGTACAAGGGCTCCGACACCTACCAGTCGCCCTACTTCGTGACCGATCCCGAGTTCACCGAGTACGACGTGAACGACCGCTACACCTGGTGCAAGGCTCCGGCCTACGATGGCAAGGCGCTGGAGTGCACGTCGCTCTCGCGCGTGCTGGTTGCCTACAAGCGCGGCGGCGCGAACAACCGCTTCATCGTTGACGAGACCGACAAGTTCCTCGCCGAACTCGGCAAGGGCTTGGGCCTGAATGGCGCTGCGCCCATCGATGCAGCCATCTCCATGCTGGGCCGCACGGCCATCCGTCAGGTGGAAACGCTCTACATCGCCAAGCTGATGAAGGACTGGACCGAGGAGCTCATCCAAGTTGTGGCTGGCGGCGGCTTGCAGGACATCGCCATGGCCGAGAACACGCCAGTTGCCGACTTCGCCTCCACCAACGTGACCGACTACTTCGAGAAGGGCATCAAGAACTCCGGTTCCGGCTCGGGCTTCTGGGAGGCCCCGCGTGGCGCCCTGTACCACTCCGAGAAGGTCAACAACGGCAAGATCGAGGGATACCAGATCATCATTCCCACCACGTGGAACCTGGCGCCGATCAACGAGTTCGGCGAGCATGGCCCCATCGAGCAGGCTCTTGAGGATTGCCCCGTGGACGACATCGAGAAGCCCATCAACGCGCTTCGTCTGATCCACAGCTACGACCCCTGCGTGTCGTGCGCCGTGCATGTTTCCGAACCTGCCACGGGCAAGCATTTCGAAACCGTGACCAATCCGTGGGGGGTGAGGTAAGATGGCGCATCTTGCACACTACCGTGAGGCACATCCGCTGCCGTTCGTCATCACCCACTGGGTCAACCTGGTTGCGATGGTCGTCCTGATCATCACCGGCTTCATGATTCACTTCCCGGTTCCCTTCACCACGGGCATCTGCCGTGGCCTGCACATCTTCTGCGGCTTCGTGCTGTTCCTGAACTGCATCGTGCGCTTGATCTTGGCGTTCTGCGTGAAGTCGGCACCTACCGGCGGCACGCGCAAGCAGGTGAAGGACTACAAGACCTGGCTGCCCCAAAAAGACAACCGTCATCAGGGTGGCGCGTGGATCAAGTACTATTTGTTCCTGAAGAAGGATCACCCCTTGTCGGCCAAGCTGGGTGTTCCGCAGAAGCTGTCGTACCTGCTGATTCCCATCTTGATCATCCTCATGTTCATCACGGGCCTGTGCCTATGGGCTCCCACGGCGAACACTCCGTTCTGCACTTGGGCGATCAACCTGGTGGGCGGTGCCATGTCAATGCGCATCATCCACTACTTTGGCATGTACGTGTTCATCATCTTCATGTTCATCCATATCTATCTTGCGAACGTGGAGGGCTTCGAACCTACGAAGCTGATGTTCTTCCGCAAGGAGCACGGCGGCTTGGTCTACGACCCCGACAAGCACGTGATCATTGGCGAAGACGTGCTGAAGCCCTACGACAAGTAGGCGAATGCATCTGGCTACGCGCCAGCGCCAAACGCAAAGCGGGGAATTACCGCCATTTCGAAGGAGTCCGAGTTAATCGGGCTCCTTTTCTTCTACCATGGTTCACTGGCGCAAGCAAAGCACGAGAAGGAGCGATTCGTGGCAGAGCTCACCGACGAGCAGATTCGCGAGGAACAGCGCTTCCTCCAGGGACTTCCCCGCATGAACTGGGGCGCGCTTCTGATGCCTGGCATCTGGGGCCCAGCCCATGGTTTTTGGGTAAGCTTGCTGTTCTACCCGCTGTGGCTTCTGGCCGACAACCTCACGTTCAATGCCTATCTTGACCCGCAGCCGTTCTGGATTGCCCTGTCGGCAATCTCGCTGATCGTGACGATAGGCGCTACGATCGTCTTCGCATTGGTGAGCCAACCTATTGCCGCCCACCGCGCCGAGGAGCGCGGCATCTCCCGCCAGCAATACCTCAAGCGCGAGCGCATATGGGCTGTGGTTTGCCTGATCATAGCCGTCGCGGCCTTTGCTTGGGCAACCTATTACAATCTGAACATCCGCATCGAAGTCTAAGGAGCCAGCCGTGAGCGCAAATGCTATCGAAAGCGAAAGCCCGAAGAAGATCGCTGTCTTTTGCGTGGGCAACCGCCTGCACCTCGACGATGGAGTGGGTCCTGCCGTGTACGATGCCGTGCTGGAAGGATTCGACGTGCCCGAGAACGTGGAGCTTTGCGACTTGGGCGTGCTAACGATGGACAAGATCAACTACGTGGATCGCTGCGATGCCATCATCACGGTGGATGCATTCGAGTATTCGGGCGAGCCGGTTGGCACCGTGCTGCGAGGCACGCCGCGCGACCTCGCTCCAGCACTGGGCCCTAACATCTCCCTTCACGACCTGCGTCTCGTCGACCTCTTCGACCAAGCTGCGCTCATCGGGTACGAATGCGAGGGGATTTGCTTGGGCATGCAGGTGGAAAACGTAGACCCCGACTTTCTGACCGAAGACCTCACTCCTACCGTGAAAGCCCAACTTCCTCTGCTCATCGACACGCTCGCAGCCGAACTTGCGCGCCTTGGCTCACCGCTCGTCAGCAAGGCGACAGGCCTTCCCTATCTGGGTCCTGAGGCGTAGAGCCTAGACCGCACGTATCCTGCCTCGATGCGTCATAAAAACGCCCTTAGGGTTTGATCTCGAGGGTGATCCGATCATCTTTCAGTCGCGCGCGCACTCGCTTCAGTCCCAGTGGCGCAAGCGCAGCTTCGGCCTGACGCACGCGCTCCAGCTTCTCGGACGTGATGGCCTCACCGAATGCCAGGCGCGTGTAGAGGCACGAGTTCGAAGGCTTGTCCCACGTGGGAAGGTCAAGTGCTCGAGAAAGCGCGCGCACATCGGCTTTTGTCAGATCACAATCCACAAAGGGCGTGGCGATGGCCGCCTCTTCGAGCGCCCGTCTTCCCGGGCGGTCCTCGGCCAGGTCATCCACGTTCGTGCCATCCACGATGCACTCGAGAGAACGCTCGCTTGCCAGCTGACGAATGCACCGGTATATCTCGCGCTTGCAGAGGTAGCAGCGCTCGGGCGGGTTCTGAGTGAACCCCGGCAACGCAAGCTCATCCAAGGCGAACACAACCTGATCTATGCCCCTATCCGCACAAAACCGTCGCGTAAAGCGATGGTCGTCTTCAGGTTGCGAGCCAATGCACGCCGTAAAGGCTACGGACTTGCTTCCCAAAGCACGATGCGCCACAGCCAACAGCAAGGTGGAATCCACTCCGCCCGAGAAGGCCACGGCAACCCGGCCCTTGCTCTCGAACCATTGCTCGAGCCGCTCAAGCTTATCTTCTAGGTGCCCTGCAGACGAGCTTTCCATGCCCTTCAAACCTGACTTTCCTACGGTTTAGCTTGCGTAAGGAACGCGTAATCGACTTGCAACGTAACGCTTATTCTACAAGGATGGCGTTTCGCATAGGGATTGACGCCAAAAACCAGCATGAAGGGCTATAATACCCTCCATTCGTCTTGGCCTCGGTCAAGGAGAATGCATTTGCAGGGAGAACGTTCGGCAGAACCAGAAGCACAGCGAGGGACATCATGACGGAAAACGCGAAGAAGACCACCCAAGCGGACATAGCGAAATCCATGAACGTGAAGCTTGCGAAGCAGGGACTCGCCGATAGCGCCAAGCGCCTTGCCCTCTACAAGCTCATCGATTACGTGATGGCCGACCCCGAGACCAACATCTGCAAGATAGTCGACAACGCGAACAAGTACCTTCCCGACAATCTGTTCCACAACCAGCGCGTTGCTATCAAGAATGCTATCGATAGCAAGAACAACTGGTACGAGCTCATCATGAGGATCTTGGACCTCAACCCCGAAGTGGTTCCTCAGTTGATGAAGACGTTCCTGGTAGACAGCAACTTCCTTGCGTGGCCCATGCAGGAAGAGAACCGCAAGAACCTGAAGTGCAACATTCCATGGGCCATCCTGCTTGACCCCACCAGTGCCTGCAACCTGCATTGCACGGGCTGCTGGGCGGCCGAATACGGCCACAACGTGCAGCTCACCTACGACGAGATCGACGACATCATCAATCAGGGCACCGAGCTTGGCACCTACGTTTACATCTATACCGGTGGCGAGCCACTGATCCGCAAGAAGGACCTCATCAAGCTCTGCGAGGCGCATCCCGACTGCTCGTTCTTGTCGTTCACCAACGCAACGCTGATCGACGAGGAATTCTGCCAAGACATGATCCGCGTGAAGAACTTCATCCCTGCCATCTCGGTGGAGGGCATCGGCGAGGCCACCGATGTGCGCCGCGGCGAGGGCACCTTCGCGAAGATCGACGAGGCTATGGCACTATTGCGCAAGCATAAGCTGCCCTTCGGCGTATCGTGCTGCCATACCTCCCAGAATTCCGACTCCCTGGCATCCGAGGAGTTCTTCGATTGGCTGATCGACCAAGGCGCCCTGTTCGCCTGGATCTTCACGTTCATGCCCGTGGGCTACAACACCAAGGATGACGCCTTGATGGCCACGCCCGAGCAGCGCGAGCACCTCTACCACCTGGTGCGCGACATGCGCGAGAAGAAGCCCATCTTCACGCTGGACTTCCAAAACGACGGCGAGTTCGTAGGCGGCTGCATCGCTGGCGGGCGCCGCTACTTGCACATCAACGCCAACGGCGACATCGAGCCTTGCGTGTTCGCGCATTACTCCGACTCGAACATCCGCGACGTCACGCTGCTGGAAGCTTTCCAGGCGCCGTTGTTCAAGCAGTACTACGACAACATGCCCTTCGACGGCAATAACCTGCTTCGCCCCTGCCCCATCTACGAGAACACCTACAAACTGGCCGAGATGGTGGAGGCATCGGGCGCGAAGTCGACCGACCTGGAGCACTCCGAGGACGCACGCGAGCTCGGTGCCAAGTTCGAGCAGCGTGCGAAGGACTGGGCTCCCGTTGCCGAGCGGCTGTGGTACGACGGCTCCGACCCCCGCGCAAAGTGGCGCGCGCGCCGCTACGTAGCGCAGTCCGAGGCCGACATCGAGAAGTTCGAGCGCAACGGCCGCGTGGGCAGCGCCCCGTTCGATGAACGCGATGCCGACGTGGAACGCATCAAGCAGGCCATGGAGGCTCAGCAGGATTAACCGTGCGTGCCTGCACGAAAGTTCTTGTGATTGACGAACCGCCCGCTCGACAAGAGTTGGCGGTTCTCTTTTGGTGATAAGACGCTGCCATCTGCAGCATTGGTGCGCTTGCGGGCAGCGAACCTGCTCCCAACCTCAACTATGCGATAATCCTCACGGGAGGTTCGCGTGAAGAAACTGATAGCCCAATTCATGAAGTTCGGTGTGGTAGGCGCCATCGCCTTTCTCATCGATTTCGGACTGCTCTGGCTGCTTACCAGCATCTTTGGCGTGTACTATCTAGTGAGCGCCACCATCTCGTTCACTGTATCGGTGATCTTCAACTACCTGGCATCCATGCGCTACGTGTTCAAGCATCGCCAAGATATGTCGCGGCGCAAAGAGTTCGTCATCTTCGTCATTCTGTCGGTCATCGGGCTTATCATTAACAACGTTCTGATGTGGGCAGGCGTAAGCCTGCTGAACATCTATTACCTGATCGTGAAGATCTTCGCAACAGCAGTGGTAACTGTATGGAACTTCGTCACGCGCAAGATCTTCTTAGATGCAGGCGACCAGCCAGTTGCCGAAGACATAGTGTAGAAGCGAGCGAGAAACCTCAAGGACCCCGGGAATTCAAGGAGCGAGCATGCCCAGCACCGACTATCTCATCATGAACGCAGCCAAGCAGCCCGAGCGCATAGCGCTGGTAGAGGTGAACCCAGCCATCCGCGAAAGCCATGGCGATAACTGGCGCGACTACGAGTTGGTGGAGACCATCCCCTCGAAGCGCTACCGTCGCGAGCTCACTTGGCGTGCCTTCAACGGACTGGCCAACCGTTTTGCGCACATGCTCATCGATGCGGGATACGAGCCGAACGCAAAGGTGGCGATTCTGCTGATGAACAGCCTGGAATGGCTGCCCATATACTTCGGCGTGCTGAAGGCAGGATGCGTGGCTGTGCCACTGAACTACCGCTATACGGCCGACGAGATCAAATACTGCCTGGAGCTCTCCGACGCCGAAGCGCTCGTCTATGGCCCCGAGTTCATCGACCGCATCGATGCGATCGCAGGCGACATTCCGCAAATACGCGACCTCATCTTCGTAGGCGAGGATTGCCCATCTGTTGCCACCAGCTATCAGCAGCATATCAATCACTACTCGGCCGACGAACCAGATGTGGTCATCAGCGACGAGGACAACGCCGCCATCTACTTCAGCAGCGGAACCACGGGCTTTCCCAAAGCCATCTTGCACAACCACTTAAGCCTGATGCAAGCCGGCATATGCGAACAGCACCATCACGGGCAAACCAAGGACGACACCTTCCTCTGCATACCGCCCTTGTACCACACGGGCGCGAAGATCCACTGGTTCGGCAGCCTAGTGTCGGGCAGCAGCGCCGTGATCTTGCGCGGCGTGCGTCCCGATTGGATCTTGCAGACCATCTCCGAAGAGCATTGCACCATCGCCTGGCTGCTGGTGCCTTGGGCACAGGACATCCTGGACGCAATCGACTCGGGCGAGATGGATCCCAGCAACTACCGCCTTGACCAGTGGCGCTTGATGCATATCGGGGCTCAGCCCGTACCGCCCAGCCTGGTGAGGCGCTGGCTGAAGGTGTTCCCCCATCACCTGTTCGACAACAACTACGGGCTTTCCGAGGGCATGGGGCCCGGAAGCCTGCATTTAGGCATCGAGAACATCGATCACGTGGAAACCAACGGCGTGCCCGGATGGGGTTGGGAAGCCGACATCCGTCGCGAAGATGGCACGTCGGTGAACCACGACAACGAAGAAGTGGGCGAGCTGTGCCTGAAGGGCAACTGCGTGATGCTGGAATACTACAACAACCCTGAAGCCACCGCCGAAGCAATACGCGATGGTTGGCTTTACACGGGCGACATGGCGAAGATCGACAAAGACGGCTTCATCACGCTGGTAGACCGCGCGAAAGACGTCATCATTTCCGGCGGCGAGAACCTGTACCCCGTGCAGATCGAGACGTTCATCCGCACGCACGACGCCGTGCGCGACGTGGCCGTGATTGGCATGCCCGACGCGCGGTTGGGCGAGATAGCCTGCGCGGTGATAGAGGTCAAAGAGGGGCATGCGTGCACAGAAGACGAAATGCGCACGTTTTGCGAAGAGCTGCCCCGCTACAAGCGCCCTCGCCAGTACATCTTCGCCGAGGTGCCGCGCAATTCCACGGGCAAGATCGACAAACCTGCGCTGCGCAAGCGCTACACGGGCGGCAGCGTGGTAGCCCAGGAGATCGAGCAGTAGCACTAGTCCAGCGCGTGGGTGAGGTCGATGTTCATGTCCACTGCCACAGGTATACCTGCCACCTGGCCACCATTCGAATACTGCCACATCACGATATCCAGCTTGTTGCTCGGAGCGGGCACGTCGTATTCTGCCCACCATATGTCGCGCTTCTCCATCTCGGAGCGCCGGTAGCGGGCCATATCCTGCGCGTTGCCATATACCATGGCATCGTAGCCCGCAGCCTCGATGCGCTTGCAGAACGCATCGGCTATCTCAGTCATCTGGTCGGTCGAAAGGCCCGAAGTGCGCGACTGCGCCAAGTTCAGCACGTGTTCCTCGGAGTCGAACACAATGGGATACTGCAGATCGGCACCGCCGAGGTTCTCCAACACGAAGTTGGCTTCCTCGCGCGCCTCGTCGGGCGTATTCGCCTGCGAGAAGAAGTAGATGCCCCGATCGATTCCCGCATTGGCCGCACCTGCCAGATTATCGTGGAAGTACTCGTCCAAATACAGATCGCCTGCCGTTGCTCCCCGATAGCCAAGCCGAATCATGGCGAAGTCGATGCCATCGGCGGCAACGGCACTCCAGTCTATCTGATGCTGATTCTCCGATACGTCGATGCCCAAGCGCGACTTCACCACCCCATCGTCCACATAGGCATAGCGTCCGTTCGTGCGATCGAGCTTGCTCCAGTCGTAAGGGGAAACGTAAGCCTGCTCGGCCATGCGATCCGAAGCATCCCTGTCGACCAAAGGCGCCAGCAACACGATGCCCAAAGCAACCACCAGGGCAACTACCACCACGCCCACCACGTAGCGCAGGTTGCGTTTGAGAAAGCGAGACGTGGCATCACCCCGCACAGGGCCCTCGCCTTGCGAGCTTGCGTGCGCCGCCGCCGCCATGCGCGCGAGCTTCTGCTGACGCGTGGTGTAAGGCACGCGCCCTCCTGAGGTGCTGTCGCCCGAGCCGGGTTCTTTGGGTGGTTGATACGTGGGCACGTTAACTCCGTCATGCATCGGGAAAGAATGGCTGCCCGAGTCGTAGTTGGTTTCCCATTGGGCCATTTCGGCAGAATGGGCGATGCGCTATGGGCTATTATACAGAGGTTGCGCGCACGCGGCCGCGTGCTAGCCGCCGATTGCCGCGCACCACCAAGGAAGATGCGCTTTTTAAGGAGACGCTTCATGGGAAAACATGACGAGCTCACCGTGCTCGGGAGCAAGACGCCAGTACCCACCGACTATGATCCCTCCATCTTGGAGACGTTCGAGAACGCGCATCCCGAGCGCGACTACTTCGTTACCCTGCGCTGCCCGGAGTTCACCACGCTCTGCCCGCTGACCGGCCAGCCCGATTTCGCCACATTGCTCATTAATTACGTGCCCAACGAGCGCATGGTGGAAAGCAAGTCGCTCAAGCTCTATCTGTTCGGCTTTCGCAACCACGGCGATTTTCACGAAGACGTGACCAACATCATCCTCGATGACCTCAAAGACCTCATGAAACCAAAGTATATCGAGGTCAAGGGCTTGTTCGTGCCACGCGGCGGCATAGCCATTCACCCGTTCGCCAATTGGGCAAACCCAGATTTCGACTATGATGAGGTTGCTCGAGCGCGCATGTTCGAGCAACTGGATTTGAACGCATAGAGAGCACGCGCTCAGGTGCGGTAGGCAGGGCGGGCATGGCTCGCGAAGACGGTTCCCGGCCGTTCCGGGAGGTTGTTCGCAACATCCAACCTAAAAAAACTAAGGCAGGCACCAACCATGAGGAAAACAAACGCAAACCTGATGATATGCGCCATGGCCTTCGCCGTGGCGCTCGTCATTTCCAACGTGATCACCGCCAAGGTAATCCAAACGGGCATACCGCTATGGGGAAGCACCATCTTGGTTCCATCGGCCGTGATCTGCTACTGCATCACCTTCCTGATGACCGACGTAGTGGGCGAGATCTGGGGGCCAAAGGAAGCGCGCACGGTGGTGCTTGCCGGCTTCGGCTGCCAGTTGATGGCCACAGCCCTCATCGTGATTGGCCAGCTGCTTCCACCCGCTGATACCGCCATGCAAGCAGCTTACGAGATGCTGCTCGGACAGAACGTGGTGTTCGTCATAGCCAGCATGACTGCCTACCTCCTCTCGCAGAGCTGGGACGTGTTCGTGTTCCACCGACTGCGCGCGCACTTCCTGTCGCGTGGCACCACCACGCGCCATAGATGGATCTGGAACAATGCCTCCACCATGACCTCGCAGGTCATCGATACAGTCGTCTTCGTGGGAATCGCCTTTGGCCTGGGCATGGGATGGCTTTTCGATGAAGCGCTCAGCGTGCAGCTGGTCACCATGATGATTGGCCAATACCTGTGCAAGCTGGTGCTCGCGCTGATCGACACGCCCTTCTTCTACTTCCTTACGCGCAAGTGCACCACAAAGGAATAGCACGGTGCCCGTGGGTTCTGGCATAATGGTAAGGTTGAAACGAATGGACGGCGCAATATGAAGGAAGGCGCAAGCATGCCAGGAATCGACATCAAGCCCGATGCGCAAGGTAAGGTGCGCGACCTCTACGACCTAGGCGATAAGCTGTTGTTGGTAGCAACCGACCGCATCTCGGCATTCGATTACATCTTGCCCGACGAGATTCCCTACAAGGGCATCGTGTTGACGCAAATCAGCTGCTTTTGGCTCGACTATCTTAGCGACATCGTGGAAAACCATCTCATCTCGGCTGATGTGGCCGACTTGCCCGAGCAGTTCAAGCCCTACGCCGACTACCTGCGCGGGCGCTTCATGCTGGTGCGCAAGGCCAACATGTTCCCCATCGAGTGCATCGTGCGCGGATATCTGGCTGGCAGTGGACTTGCGGAATACGAGCAAAATGGAACGGTTTGCGGCATAGAACTGCCTGCTGGGCTCGTGAACTCCTCGAAGCTCCCCGAACCCATCTTCACGCCCTCTACCAAGGCTGAGATAGGCGATCACGACGAGAACATCAGCTTCGAGCGCTGCGCGCAGATCATCGGCGAGAACGATGCCGCTGCCTTGCGCTACCTGTCGCTGGCAGTGTACGAAAAGGCGCGCGACCACGCCGAGAAGCAGGGCATCATCATAGCCGACACCAAGTTCGAGTTCGGTCGCTTGGGCGATGACATCATCCTGGCCGACGAGGTGCTGACCCCCGATTCGTCGCGCTTCTGGCCCGGCGACGACTACCAGCCCGGGCGCAGCCAAGCAAGCTACGACAAGCAGTTCGTGCGCGACTGGCTTTCCGCCAACTGGGACAAGACAGGCGAGCCACCGCACCTACCCGATGACATCATCCAGAAGACGAGCGAGAAGTACATCCAGGCATACGAGACCATCACTGGTCGCACGTTCGATTTTTAGGAATTCGCATGACCCAAAGAAACCCCATGAACGACCGCAATCTTGCGGACAAGACCGGCCAAACGCGCAAGAGCGCTGCTTCGGCTAAGCCCAAGAGCACCCGCGCGGCAACCTTGCGCGACCCAGCGCCCAAAACGGCAAAACAAAAGAAAGCCGAGGCCAAGGCGCGTGAAGAGCAGCGTCATAAGCGCTCGATGGTGCTCGATGTGCGCTTCGAGGACACGCCACGCTACAAGCACCTGCGCCATTACTGGTGGGGCTTCCTGATTACGGCGATAGCCTGCACGGCTATATCGGCAGTCATCTCCACGCAAACGGGCGCGCTATTCCAAGAGAACCCCGATGCCCTTTACCTGGGCTTCATGCCGCAATCGGTGGCCAATGCCCTGAGCATCGTGCTGATGGTGGGAGCCTACGGCTTCATCATCGCAGCATTCGTCGTGGACCTCTCGAAGGTACGCAAGGCTCGCAACGAGTTCGAGCAGCTCGTAGTGAACAGCAACAGCAAGGAGATGCGCCGCAGCCAGAAGAAGCATCGCGCCGAGCTTCGCGAGCAAGAGCGCGCGAAGAGAGAAGCCGAGGCGAACGCGCAAACCGCACCACAGGAAGAGAAGCCCAAGGGAATCCGCGGGCTGTTCGCACGCAAGTCCAAAAAGGCCGAGAAGGACGCCATCGACAACGCCGTTGCCGAAACAGCTAGCACAGCCGATGAGACCACTGCCAGCAATAACTCAGATGCCTCAAGCGGTTCCGCGGACAAGAAGCAGGCGAAGTAAGGCGCAGCGTTCCTTCCGAGCGATGTGCCGCAGGTCTACTTTACATTGATCTGCGGCAGCTTCAAGCGCAGCTGATTGCGGCCAGCACGACCGCTCTTCCCGCTGCGTCCACCCTCGTTCAGCAAGGGAATATGAATGGTGAAGCAGGCTCCTTGGCCCTTGACGCCCTCAACCTGCACCCAACCGTTGTGGCGCTCAACTATTTCCTTCACCACGGTAAGGCCAACACCCAAGCCGCCCTTCTCGCGGTCGCGCCCAAGATCGGCGCGCCAGAAACGCTCGAACACCATTTGCGCTTCCTCGGGCGAAAGCCCAATGCCCGTGTCGCGCACCGAAATGCTGGCCATGTCGTGGTCGCGGCGAACGGTTACCACGATGGAGCCGCCTTCGTCGGTGTAGCGCACCGCATTGGAGATGAGGTTGGCTGTTGCTTGGCGAATCATGTCGGGGTCGCCGAGCACGTACACGTTCGGATCGGATTCGAAGCTCAGCGAGAGCCCCGAATCCAGCACGTATGCCTCGTGCGTGGCGATGATGTCGCTTACCACCGCGCCCACATCCACGACTTCCTTCTTGATGGGGTTCGACCGGTTCTCCAAACGCGAGAGCTTCAACAGCGATCCCACCAAACGCGAAAGCCGCATTACCTCGTTGTCTACCGTGGTAAGGCGCTCTTCGTCCACGGGAAGCACGCCATCCACCATGGCCTCCACTGTGGACTGGATGGCCATCAGGGGCGTGCGTAGCTCATGGGCCACATCGGTGGTCAGACGCCGCTCCAGTTTGCGATCGCGCTCAATGGCACCCATCATCGAGTCGAAGGTTTGGCCAAGCCGCGCTATCTCGTCGTCGCCTTCCAAGTTCACGCGCACGGTAAGGTCGCCTTCGCGCACAGCAAGCGCCACGTTGGTGATGCGCTTGATAGGCCGCTCGATGCGACGTGCATAGAAGTAGCCCAGCACCGATGCCAGCACGATGGCCATGATGCTGGCGATGATCATGGCTTGGTACGATTTATCGCGAAACTCCTGGTCGCCTTCGCGCAGCAGCTGATTCGACCCATACACCCAAACGCGCACGCTTCCCACAGGCTGATTGCCCGACACGATGGTTGCCGTGGTGGTGTTCTCCTCGTTTTGCAGAGGTGCAGTGGAGGGTATCGCGAGGCCTGGCGCAGCTTCGTTGAGCGTAGTGGAGTCGTAGAGCACGGTGCCATTGGCATCGAGCACCTGCATGCCCACGCCCTTCGTGAGCGAAACGGCATTGCTGGCTGGCTGCAGGGCCATGCGATCGAGCTCGCCGCTTTCTGCGTAGTAGTTGCCGATCTGCTCGGCGATCACATCTGCGAGCGATTGCATGTTCTCGGTGGTGTAGGCGCGGAAGTACTGCTCCCAGATGATCGACACTACGCCGATGGCCACCAATGCGGTTATGGCAGCGATGAACGAGAACGCAAGCGCAAGCTGTGCCCTGAACGAGATGTTGCTCCACAGCCCGCGCGATTCGCGCCTGCGGGAGTCGCGCTCTTCGAGGTCGCTGGTGAGGTCTGCCCGTCCACGGTCCTCGCTCGGATGGGCAGATGTCACTTCGACCGATTCCACTTGATCCAGCGAAGCCATGGGCGCTCAGATGCGACTAGGCATTCTTGGTGGGATCTTCGAACCGATAGCCCACGCCATGCACCGTGTGCAGCCACTTCGGATTGCGCGGATTATCGCCAATCTTGGCGCGCAGGTTCTTCACGTGCGAGTCGATGGTGCGTTCGTAGCCCTCGAAGTCGTAGCCGAGCACCTTCTCGACCAGCTCCATGCGTGAGTACACGCGCCCAGGATAGCGCGAAAGCGTAGTGAGCAGCTTGAATTCGGATGCCGTCAAATCCACTTCCTTGCCGTTCACCAGCACCTTGTGGCCCGATACGTCGATGGTGAGGTCGCCGAATTCCAGCACTTCGCGCTGCGGCTCGGAATCGGAATGCACGCGGCGAAGCAGGGCACGCACGCGCGCTACTAGCTCGCGCGGCGAGAAGGGTTTGATCAAGTAGTCGTCGGCACCAAGCTCAAGCCCGATGATGCGGTCTTCCACCTCACCCTTGGCCGTAAGCATGATGATGGGCACGTCGGAGTTGTCGCGAATGGCGCGGCAAACGCGCTCGCCCGGTACGCGAGGCAGCATGAGGTCCAAGATCACCAGGTCGAAATGATGCTTCGCGAACTCGTCGAGGGCATCTTGGCCATCGCCGATGGCTGTTACCCAATAGTTCTCGCGCTCCAGGTAGGCGGTAACGGCATCGCGAATCGCCTTGTCGTCCTCCACCAGCATGATGCGTCGTGTCTCGTTCGCCATTTCAGTCTCCTTGCACGCGTGTTGTCATACGATCAAGTTGATTCTACCGCCCTTATGGAGGGCTTGTCGGGGCCATGGGCTTTAATTATAGCTTTTGTGGCTAAGAGGTAATCTTGCCTCGAAGAGGATGCCATAATTCAATACATGAGCAGAATGCAATCCCAGGGAAACCAAAGCAACCGGTCCGACCACAAGCGTGCCGTGTCGCGTGCGCGTCACACGCATGCGTCCGCTCGCTCGCAAAGCTCCAAGCGCAGCCCGGCAACCGCAGCTGCAAGGAAACCCCGAGCTGCAAGCGCACGCAAGGATGCGGGTGCTCGTCGGGGCGCAGATGCGCGACACGCATCTGCCGCGCGCAAGGCGACAGCTTCGCGCAAGCATGCAGCCAGCCGCAATTCATCGGCTTCGCGCCAGGGTGCCCTTTCGCATAAAGCTGCGAATGCGCATCGCGCCGAATCGCGCAAGCAAGCCCCGGCAGCTTCCGAAGCACCTGCCAAGAGCAAATCGCCCCTGCTTTCGCGGCGCGCTTTCGTGTATGGGGCCGTGGGCGTAGGCGCGGTGGCAGCCGTGGGCGTAGGCGCGGTGGCTCTGCGCAACCGAGGCAACGACAGCTCCGATTCCATCGACACGCTCTCGGTTCCCCAAGATGCGGTCGTGACCCAAAACGACTTCGAAGCCCTTGACGATTATGCGCTGCAGGTCAAGCTGCGCGGATCTTTCGATATCCCCTACGGAACGCTGATCTGGGCAAACGACTCCGACATTGCCGCATGCCTCGTACCCACCGAATCAGGTTCGCCCCTAGCTAAGATTGCCATCCTGCACTTGAGCACGGGACTCCTGCAGAACATCCGCGAAGAAGCTGTTGGCAAGACCGAGGGCTTCGAGATGCTCGACGTGCGCGCAAACAGCTCGGGCGCGGTTTGGACCGAATCGAACATCATGGAAGGCTCTTGGCGCGTTTACTCCGCGCGCCTTGCCGGTGGCGCCCTGGAAGCACCTGTGCTTCTGGACGAAGGCACGAACGTATACGAAACGCCCACGCTGGCAGCCGTGGGAGGCCGCGCCTTCATGCAGAAGATCCCCAAAGATACCACCGACCGGCAAAGCACCTCGCAGCTTATCTCAGCGCCTTTCGGAAGCAGCGATGCCACCTGCTACTACGAATCGCCGCGGCGCAGCGCCTCTCCCATCTATGCGGCCGATAACGCAGTGGTGATTGCACCGCGAGCAGATGTGTCTTCGGCAATCTATCAGCTCACGCGCATCGATGCCGAAAGCGGCGAGGTCACCGATACGCTCGCGTTGCCCCAGAGCATGCGACCCCTGGAAGCAGCCTTTGGCAAGACGGGATTCATGTTCTCGTTTCCCGACATCTACAACTTCGGCGGCGGCATCTCGAACTTGGGGACCTACGTTCCCTTCGCACTTCCGCAAAATGGCGATTACAGCGCGCAAGAGTGGTTCAGCTTCGCGCGCACGCCTACGGCGCCTCCCGCCTGGATGGACGACCTGCTCATCGTCAAGTCTACCTACGCCGTGTGCGGCGTGAATCTGACCGAGGGCACCTATTTCGCCATCGACGTGGAAAACGGCGCCGATTCCTACGGCGAATACCTAGCCTCGAGCGGCCAAGGCAGCATCTTCGTCACCTACACGAACATCGACCATACTCCCATCGAGGAAGAGCGCATATACGCTTGCCGCGTGAAGGTATGGGAGCGCATAGGCGAAAGCGAGCGTGCGCAGATGCAGGCAGAGGCTCAGGCGAAGGCTGAAGCCGAAGCTGCCGCTCAGGCCCAAGCCGAAGCATATGCGAAAGCTCTCGCAGAAGCAGAGGCGCTGGCAGCACAGGAGGAGCAAGCGCAGAACGCGGCTTCTGGCCTCGAGCAAGGTGCGATAACGGGATAGCTGCAAGTCAGCTAGCTGTCGAGCAGCTGTAGGTCGGCGGTGCGCTCGGGAAAGCTCTTTGAGCCGCTTGCGCAGCCAGTCGTGCGCTTGCTTGTTCGTGACGCCTTAGCTGGCGAGCAGCTGTAGGCGAAAGGAGCTTTCCCGAGCGCACCGCTTCCGATTCGAGTGGTATCCTTTTCAGCGACGAATCCAAGGGAGGGGTCTGATGATCGAGCGTTACACGCGTCCCGAGATGGGCGCCATTTGGGAGTTGCAGAACAAGTTCGCCATCTGGAAGGAAATCGAGATTCTCGCCTGCGAGGCTCAGGCCGAGCTTGGCGCGGCGGGCATCACCCCCGAAGAGGCAGCCTGGATTCGCGAGCATGCCGACTTCACGGTGGAGCGCGTATCCGAAATAGAAGAGGTCACCAACCACGATGTGATCGCCTTCCTCACCAACATGGCCGAATACATCGACGCCGATATCCCCGAGGGAACCGAACCGCCGAGCCGCTGGGTGCACTATGGCATGACCAGCAGCGACTTGGGCGACATGGCGCTGTGCTATCAGATCGTGCAAGCATGCGACATCATCATCGCCGACATCAAGCGCTTGGGCACCATCTGCCGCAAGCGCGCATTCGAGTTCAAGGACACGCTATGCGTAGGACGCACGCATGGCATCTCCGCCGAGCCCATGACCTTTGGCATGAAGTTCGGCAGCTGGGCCTGGATGCTCAAGCGCGACCTCGAGCGCATGGAGCAAGCCCGCGAAATGATCGCCACGGGCGCCATCAGCGGTGCCGTGGGCTCGTATTCCAGCATCGACCCCTTCGTTGAGCGCTACGTGTGCGAGAAGCTGGGACTCAAGCCCGACCCTCTGTCTACGCAGGTCATCGCACGCGACCGCCACGCGCAGGTGATGGTTGCCCTGGCCACCGTTGCCGCCACGCTGGAAGCCATCGCTACGCAAGTGCGCCTGCTGCAGCAAACCGACGTGATCGAGGCCGAGGAACCATTCAAGAAGGGCCAGAAGGGCTCGAGCGCCATGCCGCACAAGCGCAACCCCATCACAGTGGAGCGCGTCTGCGGGCTGGCGCGCGTGGTGAAGGCGAATGCGCAGGTGGCCTTGGATGACGTGGCGCTTTGGTACGAGCGCGACATCAGCCACTCCGGTGCCGAGCGCGTGGCCCTGGCTGACAGCTTCATCGCGCTGGACTACATGTTCGGAAAGATGGAGCCGCTGCTGGATGGCCTGTTCACCTATCCCGCGAAGATGGAGCACAACCTGTGGCGCACCCGCGGCCTCATCTTCTCGTCGAAGGTGTTGCTGGCCCTGGTGCAAACGGGCATCACCCGCGAAGATGCCTATGCCATCGTGCAGCGCAACGCCATGCAGGTGTGGGAGGACATCCAAAATGCCGTTGATGGACCCACCTATCGCGAGCGCTTAGAAGCCGACCCCGACATGACGCTCACTTCCGAGCAGCTTGACGAGATCTTCGACCCTTGGGCTTTCCTCACGCGCATCAACGTGATCTTCGAGCGCCTGGAAGAGCTGGAGTTCTAGCAACGCGCTCGTTGCTGCTTGGCATGCTCGGAAGCGCTCGGGGTGCTCAGAGACGGTCGAATGCAGCGCGCACGGCGGGAACCTGTTCGCGATTTGCGGCCACGATAGCCGTGTCGCCCGGAAAGATGCGCGTGTCATCGCCCACTACTTCCACGTCGTCGCGCGATGAGATGGCCACTATCAGGCTTCCCGAGGGCATCTCCACCTCATAGGCCAAGATGCCCGTTTCGTCGTCGTGCTCGTCGAAATCGCCCACCGGCACCTCCACCAGCATGACGTCGCCATGCGTGAGCGCCGAAACCACGCTCACCGAGCCCAGCAGCATCTCCTCTTCGATGAGGTTCGCGATCATCTCGGTGGACGATATGGACTCGATGCCCAACACCCTGAAGATGCGCTGGTTGGAAGGGGCGTTCACGCGCGCCACGCAACGCGGCACGCCGAACACGCGCGAGGCGATCTCGCACGACACGAGGTTGTTGTCGTCTTGGCCGGTAGCAGCCACGAACACGTCGGCCTTGCGGATGCCGGCATCCTCCTGACAGACAGACTCGCAGCCATCGCCGCAAATCACCAGGTAGCGGCCTTCCAGCACCATGGACAGGCGGTCGGCCGTAGCGACGTCCTGTTCGATGATCGACACCTCGTTGCCACCCTCGAGCAACACCTTGGCCAAGTATTCGCCTACTTTGCCGCCGCCTGCGATCACGATGTACATAGCCGGCTCCTCCTAGGCTTGGATGTATTTCTTGAACGAGTCCACCAGGTCGTGGCGCACGCAGGCAAGGACAAGGTCGCCCTGATGCAGCACCGACTCGCCCGTAGGGATGGACGAAGACGATCCATCCTTGCGCTCGAATGCCACCACGCTGATATCGTGCTCGCGCTCCATCTCGGACACGTGCACGGAGTCTTGCCCGCTCCACGATAAATCGAGCGAGAAGCGCAGCAGCTCGTAATCGCCGAAGCTCTCCACGTGGGCGCGATGCCCCGAGACGATCTTGCTGAAGGTTTCCTCGGCCACCAAGCTGGTGCCGCACACGTAGTCGATGCCCAGCTGCATGTAGGCACGCTCGTGGTTTTGGTTGTACAAGCGCGCTATCACATGCGGCACCTCGTACAAGCGACTTGCCACCTCGGCTGTCATCAGGTTCGCGTTGTCGGATTGCGTGACTGCTGCCACGATGTCGCAGTCTTCGATGCCAGCCTTCTCCAGCGTGGCCCCATCGTAGCCGATGCCCTGCACGGTGCTGCCATTGAAGTTGCGTCCCAGGTTCGCGAAAGCATCGGCGCGCAGATCGATCACCGACACGTTCGCTCCGTTATCGGAGAGCATCCCTGCCAAGCGCGATCCCACGCGCCCGCACCCTACCACGATCACATTGAGCATATGTGCTCCTTACCCACGTTTCGCCTGGGGTTCATTGTCGCACATCTAGGGACATCGCACTTAGCGGCGAAGCTTTAGCTGTGCGCATCAAGCCAGGGCATTCACGAAACGACTAGATGCGGCGCATTTGCTCCAAAGTGACGTCATACCAATGCAGGTAGGTAGGCGGGCAGTAGCGCAAAGCGGCCGACTTGGTAAGGCTATAGCCATAGCCACTTGCCAATCCTGCTACATGGTCGGTGATGGCTGAAGTCCAATTCGACCACGTGCGCGAACCCCACCCCCATGCGTTGCAGGGCAAGAAGCACACGCTGCCCATGCCGCTCTCCGTGTTCGAGATTGCTGGCGACCAGCGGGGGTCAACGCCGTTTTCCCAAGCCGCCTCGGCAAAGACCGAGCCATAGCCTGCAAGGTTCGATTGCCCCAGGTAGTCGTCTATGCGCTTGCTCCACTCGGCAACGAATGCCTCCTTGCCCACCGTCCAATCCACGGCAGGCAACCCATATTCGTCAGTCGATTCGCTGGCGGGCTGGTCTTGCGCATCCACGCCCTGCTTCTTCTTGTTGGCAGCCACGCGCGCGAGGGCTTGCGCCTTCTCTTCCTCGAGACGCTGCGCTTCGATGGCCTCCAGCTCGTCAACCATCTGCAGACCCGCATCAAGCGAGCGATGATTGCTTGCGCCCAAAAGCGCCAGCTGCTCGTCGAAGCTGCCTTGCGCAGTTCCATCCTCAACCGTTGACGTGTCCTGCACCTCTTCGCCAGCAAGCGAAGTGGCCGAGTGAGTGGCCTCGTCGAAGCCGAAAGCGCTGATGCTTGCCACCTTATCGGACACCTCGGCAGAGGCCACGCCGAAACCGACGCCGCAGGCGACTAAGAGAATGAAAAAGCCGACGATGGTGAGCTTCACCACTCCGTCGGCTCTACGTTTAAGCTGCTTCCGACTCATATTTTGTTTTGCTCCTTCGGGCAGCAACCACTGCGCTGCCGTGAAGGGCTATTGTACTCCACTGAATCCGCGCGGGGCAAACCAAACTGCCATGAACGGTCAATCCCCTGCTCAGAGCTTATGCTATCAACGACTCGCGCCAGTCGAAGCGTAGGAAGTCGCGGCCATCAACAAGCTTCGAGGCTCATTGCTCATCTGCCTCATCCTTGGCATGCCAGCGCTCCCAGAACCGAAGCTTAGCGAAGTAATCCCGGCGGTGCTGGCGCACGTAGGGCTGAAGCGCCTCGATCAGCTCGTCGGCATCCATGCCCTGGAGCCTGCTCGCGAGGAAGGCTATGCCGGGGATGGCGCGGTATCCATTCTCGTACTCCTCCAAGGTCATGAAGGGCTTGGCATCCACTGAACCCGAGTCATCCAGGCAGCCTATCACTACGAGTTCGCCCGAGCGCCTGACCCAGCGCACGTCATCGATCGGGACCTCCATCATGGCCACCTCGGTTTCCATCCCGATGAGCCCATCCTCGAACCAGGTGATGCATTGCCCATCAGCATCGGGCTCGTCGAACCCGAGCCTCTCGGCGTACATCCGCATGGTGTTGCGCTGCTTTCTCTTTATGAACCAAAGCGGCGGCGAATTAGTAAGAAAAGCGACAATGAGGAAGAAGAGAATCAAGACGAAAACCCAAGTATTGCAAGCAACCAACCATGCTGGAAACTCAAGTAGCCAAGCAAGCAGAAATGCAAATAAGAGATAATACACAGAGACGATAATGAAAGCGAAGAACTTCTTCCACTTCGACATGAAGTCGCAGATGCGCGAGTACTCGAGGAACTGCTCCCTTGTGAATGAGTAGCTGCACTCGGCTTTCATGTCATCTGCCATTGGAATGGTTTGCTGCATATTGATTGTCTTTCCATTGCTGCTTTTTTCCCGAGTCTTCTAAGTACTTATCTGCCATAAGAGCTCCAATGCCAAAAGCTACTCCAACCACTGCCATTGCAATCAGGCCAGCGGGGCCGCCAATCAGGGTACCGGCTAAAATGTAAGCACCCGATGCTGCCATCAATCCTCCCGCAGTTGCGCCTACAAATACCCACGAATCTGCTAGGAACTCGACGCTTGCATCGCTCGCCGCTCGGTCCGGCGTCACGTTCGGGTTGTTGTAGGCTGCATAGGTGTCGACCGCCACGCTGCCTATGCCGGTAGCAACGCCAATAGCTCCGACGACCTTGCCAGCGCCACTCAGGATCTTGTTCATCGCGGCAAGGCTGCTTTCCCCGAAGCCCGTCCCAGACTTCACGACCACCCTGGCAGCCTGCCACCCGACCGCGTTCGCGCCCTTCGTGATCTCGATGGTGAAGCTCGCGCCCTTCTGCAGCGCATCGAGGGCGGTGGCGCATTGGGCTGCGGCCATGGGCTTGGGCGCCTCCTTGCCCATGTGGAGATACTGGCTGCAGTACTTCTCGGCAGCAGCCCGCGAGATCCAACCGTTGTTGTACATCGACCAGGCGAGATAGGAGCGGTCCGCTCCCTCTTGCATCTTGGAGAGCTGCTGCTCGTTGTACATGCGCTGCGCGGTCGTGGTCAGCTGGTGCGATTCGTTGTACTCCCTGCGCCTCTCGTAGGTCCGCTCCTTCGAGGATGGCGAGTACTTCGCCATGATCGACTCTTGGCGCCTGCGCTCGGCCTCCGCCTTGTACTCGGCCTCGTAGCTCGTGAGCATCTTATGCCCAGATGGGTCGATTGCGTTCACCGGGTCGCCCTCGGAGTAGGCGTAGCGCAGCTGCGAGGCGGGGTTGGCTGCTTGTCCCAGATAGGTGTCCTGGCTTGCGAACGAGAGGGTGGCCGTCACGAGGAAGCGGGCCCGCAGGTAAACAAGCCCTGTGGCAGAGTCTGCCTCCTCGGCGTTCCAGCCGCGGCTCGGCAGCGTGCCCGTGGCGGCCTCGATCGTGCCGGTTACGCTGAACGCAGCGGTGCCCACGAGGCTGCCCGAGCCGTCGAAGGCAGCGGTCACCGAGCCGCGCCCGTCGAAGGCATATGAGGTCGCGCCCTCGGCAAGGGGAAGCGCAGAGAAGGAGCCGGAATCGGCTTGGGGAAGGCCACGGGTCTCGACCGAGGCAGCGGTGCTATTCGCAGACGGCTCGGCTACAGCCGACATCAAGGAGAGCTCAGGTTGGGCTTCCGTGGCAACGGGGTCGAGCAGGGCCGTCAGGTCGTCCCCGCCCGCATCGAACAGGTAGAGATGGTCGCTCGTCGCGCCATCCTCTCCGACGGTCGCAAGGGGCTGGGCAACGTCGCTCAGGGACGTGCTCGCGTAGGCCCGCTCGTCCATGCCCACGATCACGCCGCCGCTTGCAAGCTCGCCTGCGATCGAGGATACCGGGGGCTCTCCTGCCCCCAGGCCGCCTGTGGCATCGTCCGACAGGTCGTCGGCATCGAGCTCGTCCCTGCCGCGCCCGCGCCCGCGCGCATGCCACTTGGAGGCCAGAAGCTGCAGGAGCGCCCCCGATGCAGCAGGATTCGCTATACCTAAGGACCCTGCGAACCCCGAGCAGAGCGCGAGGGCCAGCGGTGCCAGCCCATCGCCCAGGTTGGGAAGCGCATCGGCGACGCCCTCCGATGCCGACACCCCGCCTTGGGCGATGGCCTCCTCTCCCACGCTCGCCTGCCAGACGCGGTTGCCATCCCCGTCGTAGGCAACGCCGAGCGAGAGCGCGTCTCCCTGCATCACGGCCGTCAGGCGGTTCTCGAGCCCGTAGGAATAGGTGGTAGTGCCATCGGGCGCTTCTAGCTCCGTCAGGTTCCCGGCATCGTCGTAGGCATAGGTGGTCTTCCCTTCATTGCTCGTGGAGCTCACGAGCCTACCATCGGCGTCATAGGCGAACGTGGCGTGGTAGGCGCCCGCTCCCGTGCGGGAAGCCTCGACGCGGTTGCCCGCCGCATCGTAGGCGAAGCTCTCCTTAAAGGCGCCATCAGGGCCTGTGCCCGCAACGCCGGCAAGCCTTCCGGCATCGTCGTAGGATAGCTCGCGGCTGCCCTCGCCGAGTCCTTCGGCCTGCCACTGCTCGCGGGCTATGCGCCCCGCGCCATCGTAGGCATACGCGTAGCTCGACACGGGATCACCGTGCGCATCGAGGTTCTCGACAGCAGATATGCGCCCGAGGCCATCCCTCTGCCATGAGGTGGAGGACCCGTCGGGGCGAGCGACGGATGCGGGGCGCCCCTCCGCATCGCAGGAGATGTTCCAGCTGCCCGCATCGGTTGAGATGGACGCAGGGTTGCCAGCGACGTCGTAGGAATAGCGGGCCACCTTGCCGTCCGGGTAGGCGACCGACGACACGCGCCCGTCGCCGTCGTATGAGTAGGCAAGTCGCCTGCCCGCTCCGTCGGTCTCGGACGCTATGCGCCCCGCTCCGTCGTATTCGCGCATGTAGGTTCCCGTCCAGTCGGAGCGCGAGGCAAGGTTGCCCTCGTCGTCGTAGGCGTAGCCCACCTCCGATCCAGGCGATGCGGGGTAGGACTTCGAGGTCAGGTTGCCCTCGCCGTCGTAGGCGAAGCGCGTCTCGGTGCCTGCGCCATCGACGTAGGAGGTCGGCCGCCCCGCGGCGTCCCGGGCGATCCTCTCGGTTGCGCCCGTCGGCGAGGTGACGCTCGTCAGGTTGCCGAGGGCGTCGTAGGCGTAGGAGGTGGTGGCGCCGAGCGCATCGGTGGCGCTCGCGACGTTGCCGAGAGCGTCACGCTCGTAGGTGGTGCTGCCCGCGCCGTCAGTGACCGAGGCGATGCGGCCTGCGGCATCGTATGAGTAGGTGGTGGGCTGGGATGTGCCCTCGGACCTCGAGGTCAGGTTGCCCGCCGCATCGTAGGCGTAGCGGGCGGACTGGGCGCCCTCGGGCGCTTGCCCGCTCTCCTGGAGGGACCGAAGCGCCGATGCGGCGCCATCGGCGCTCGCCGCCTTGACCGAGGCCATAAGGCGCCCTGCCTCGTCGTACCCGAACGCTGATGCCGTGCCGAAGGCGTCGGTTGCTGCCACCACGCGGCCGTCGGCATCGTAGCGCCAGGTAGAGACGCCCTTGCCGACCTTCTTGGAGGCGAGGTTTCCCGCCGCGTCGTATGAAAAGGCGGCCTCGACGGTCGCCCCGCTTGTTGCCGAGACGAGGTTTCCGCGCTTGTCGTAGGCGTAGCGCGCCGTCGCACCCGCGCCGTCGGTCATCGAGGTGGGACGGCCCATCCCGTCGTAGGCGATGCGGGTCGCATTCCCTGCGCCGTCGCGATAGGCGATGACGTTGCCCACCGCGTCGTAGGCCCACTTGCGCTCGCTGCCGTTGGAGTCGGTAGCCGAGGTCAGGCGCCCGAGCGCATCGTAGGCGAAGGCGTTCTCGAGCCCCAGGTTGTCGGCTATGCCCACGATGTTGTCCATGACGTCATAGGATAGGGCAAGCTCACGGCCTAGAGGAGTGGTCGTGCCCACAAGCCGGTCGGCGACGTCGTAGGCATAGGTCTGCGTGGCCCCGACGGCATCGGTGACCCGGATGAGGTTTCCAACTTGGTCATGCTCGAGGGTAGTGGTGGCACCTATCGGGTCGGTCATGGACGTGACGTTGCCCGCCGCATCGTAGGCGTAGGCGGTGGCGTGGGAAAGCGGGTCCTTGGCGGCGGTTACGTTTCCGGCTCCATCGTAGGCATAGGAGCTCTCCGCGCCGCTCGGGTCCCTCCAGGCGATGAGGTTGCCCACGCCGTCGTAGTCGAAGCTCAAGGCTCGGCCGCTCGGGAGCGCGAAGCGCACGAGGTTGCCTGCCCCATCGTATGCGTATGCGGTCTCGTTGCCGAGAGGATCCGTCTCGGAGGTCAGGTTGCCCGCCTCGTCGTATCCGTAGGTGCGCCGGTATCCCTCCCCGTCGGTCATGGCGACGATGCGCCCCGCATCGTCGTAGGCATAGGCGCTCATGGCCCCCGCCTTGTCGATGGCGGCAACCACGCGCCCGCAGCCATCGTATTGGTAGGCGGTGCGGTTGCCTGCCGCATCCTGCTCCAGGACGAGGTTTCCGCACTTGTCGTGCTTGCGCGTGCTCGCGTTGCCGAGGGCATCGGTGGTGGATACGAGCAGCCCGCATGCGTCGTATGCGTAGGTGGTGACGGCTCCCGCCGCATCGGTCGCCCGGACGACCTCGCCCCATTCGTCGTACTCGCTTGTCACGGTGCGCCCGAGCATGTCCGTCTTGGAGATCTGGCGTCCCGCCCCGTCGTATCCGAAGTCCCAATGGCGCGCATCACCGTCTGACGCCGAGGTCATGTTGCCGCGCACGTCGTAGGCGAACGAGAGCGTGACTCCCATGACGTCGGTCAAGGAGGTCAGGTTGCCAAGAGCGTCGTAAGCGAGGCTCGCGGCGTTTCCGCGTGCGTCCACGGTGCGCGCCACGTTGCCCGCTGCGTCGTATCCCTGCTCGGTGCGGTTGCCGAGCGCATCGATCGCGGCAACGGCGCGCCCGAGGGCATCGTATTCGAAGGCGGTCGTAAACCCGCGCGCATCGGTTGTTTTGACGAGGTTGCCGACCGCGTCGTACTCGAAGGCGGTGACGTTGCCCGCGCCATCGGTCACGGAGAGCAGCTCGCCTATGGAGCCGTAGGCGTAGCGCACCTCGACGCCCGCGCCGTCAACCTGCGCGATCACGTTTCCCCGAACGTCGTATTCGGTCGAGATGGTCGCGCCTTCTGGGTCGGTCGTCGACACCTGGCGCCCTGCGCCGTCGTAGGCATAGGTGGTGACGTTGCCTTCGGGGTCGGTCGCGGAGGCGAGGTTGCCCGCTGCGTCGTAGGCGAACGCCCACTCCTCCCCTGCCGGGTCGACCATAGACGTCATCTGCCCGGCCTCGTCGTAGGCGAGCTCCCAGATCCTCCCCTCCACGTCGACCTTGGCGAGCCTGCCGGCAGCGGTGTAGGCGTAAGATGTAGTCGCACCCGCCCCATCCGCCTCGCTTATCAATCTGCCGCCAGAAGCGTAGGCTCGCTCGGCAATCGTGCCGAGGGCATCTTCGCTCTTGGTCAGGCGGCCCATGGTGTCATAGGTGCTCTCCGTGCGGTTGCCGAGCGCGTCGATGGTGGCGAGCGCTACCCCGTAGGTTCCGTCGCGCTCGTAGGTGGTGATGGCACCATCCGGCCCCTCCTCGGAGGTGAGATAGCCGCGGGCATCGTAGGCATAGGAGGTCGCGTTCCCGGCAAGATCGGCATGCGCGGTGCACCTGCCCTTGCAGTCGTAGGACCAGGATTCCACGTTGCCCAAGGCGTCCGTGTGCGCGACCTGGTTGCCTGCCGCATCGTAGGCATAGGATTCGGTGGCGCCGCTCGGAAGGGTAACCGAGGTGGCCTGTCCCTTGGCGTCGCGGATGAACGCCGTGCGTTGGCCGTTCGCATCGACGAGGGACGCGAGGTATCCCATGGGAGTGAGCTCGTAGGTGGTATGAGCACCTGTGCCGTCCGTCTCGCCGACGATGTTGCCCGCAGCGTCGTACATGGTGCGCGAGATATTGCCCGCAGGGTCGGTGACCGACACGCGTCGGCCCATGGCATCGTAGGCATAGGCCGTCGTGCGCCCCAATGCATCGGTCTCGCTCGTCACCCACGGGCCGGAATACGCGTAGGCGATGGACACCCCGTCGGCATCGGTGGCGCGGAGGAGGCGGTGCGCCGAGTCGTACTCGAAGGAGAAGGCCTCTCCGCTCGACGACGTTTGCGAGACGAGGTCTCCCGCAGCGCTGTAGGCGTAGGAGATCTCCTCGCCATCGGGGTTCACCTGGCCAACGAGGCGGTTCTTCCCATCATAGGAATAGCTCGTCGCCCAGCCATCGGGCGAGGTGGAGCAGGTCAGGTTGCCGCGCCCGTCGTGGGCATAGATGCCCTCCTCGTCGTAGGCGAGGTTTCCGGATGCGTCGTATCCCCGCGAGACGGAGGTGCCGTCCGGATAGCCTATCCCCACCGTGCGCATGAGCGAGTCGTAGCGGTAGGTGGTCACCTGTCCCATGGCGTCGGTCGCGATGGTGGCGCCGCCCACGTAGGAGAAGCGCACCACGCCTCCGAGAGCATCGGTCTGGCTTATGACGCGCCCTTGGTTGTCGTAGGCGTTGCGCACGGCCATGTTGCCATCTGGGTCCCTGAAGGAGGTCATGCGATGCGCCCCGTCGTAGCCATAGCGGGAGGTGGCGCCATTGGGCTCGGTGGCAGATACCAGGTTGCCGGAGGCATCGTAGCCGTACGTGCAGGCGGCCCCTCCGGGAAGCGCGAGCTTGGTGATATGCCCTGCAGCGTCCCACTCGAGCCCGAAGCGGATGCCCGAGGGGGAGACGACCGCGGAGACGAGCCCCTCGGCATTCCTTTGGATGGTGGTAGCGAGCCCCAGCGCGCTCGTGCGGCTGGTCATGAGCCCCCAGGCGTCGAAGGAGTCGTAGGAGCCGTCCTGCCGCGAGAGCGTCCAGCGGACGTAGTCGACCTTGTTCTGCGTGTAGCGCGTGCCGGTCAAGGTCAGGGCGGGCTCCTCGGGGCATCTGAACGTGAGACCGCTCGCGCGGCTGAAGAAGTACACCTTGCCATCCCCCGCAGAGTACGCGATGGTGTTGGCGTCGGTCATGGAAAGCGATGCATCCCACGCAAACGACCAGCCGCGCCCGAAGGCCCCGGCCACATCTGCCGCCTTGGAGTTGTAGGTGCGGGCGAGCTTAAAGTCGCCTTCCACCTCGGGCACGCTCGCATCCACGCGCTCCATCACGAAGTTGCCGGTGCTCAGGTTCACCGGCTCGTATCCGTACTCGCAGTGCTTGGCCCTGCCCATGAGCGCCGAGTCGATCCGCCTCTTCTGGTCCACCGAGAGGTTTGAGGGGTTGTAGGCAGCGGTGGTCTTGGGGTTGCGGACGAAGAGCGTGTTGCCCTTGATGGAAAGCGAGTCGTGCACGTGGTTGTCCGCGCAGATGGTGGAAAGGGAGACCCCGTAGTGCTTGGCGATGTAGGGCAGGGTGTCGGTTGCCTTGGCCTGATAGATCAAGAACTTGTCGCTTGCCACCTCCTTGCCGACGGTGGCGTTCAGCACCGGCTGGGCGCGAAGGGAGTAGAGCGCATCTGCCGAGAGATTGGCGAAGAGCGGCGTTTGCCAGTTTCCGAGCTTGTCCTTGTACTTGGTGGCGTTCGGGTAGGCGGCCTCCCAAGCGGAGGAGTCGGGGTACTTGTAGCTCTTGGAGGCTATCGAGGCCCCCGCATCCCCGCGGCCATCGAGCTGCCAGCCCACGGCAGCGCCGGGTGTCGCCACCCCGTCTGCGAACACGCCATCGACCGCTTGGGTGCCCGCGACGGTCGTCTCGGTGACGGGCCGCAGGGCCACGGTGGTGGAGTTCAAGGGATAGGAGGGGCTCACCGGGTCGGGAGTCGACCACTTGACCTCGAGCTTGGGCGGGTTGGCCGAGGTGTTGCCGGAGAACACCTCGCATTGCATGTTGCGCTCGTCCTCGGACTTGAGCACGATGCCGTTGGGGGCGGCCAAGCCCTGCGCCCAGGCGTTCACCGCCTCGCGCACGTCCCACTTCACGTAGCCCTCGGAGGTGCGCGCCTTCTTGAATGACAGGAAGGTGTGCTTGGCGTTCTTCTGGGTGTTCCACTTGAGCGTGTAGTAGTCCCACGCCTCGTCCATCCGGTAGGCGCCCATGTTGTTCTTGCCAGCCGAAAGGGTGGTGAACTGGTAGAGCGAGAAGGTGGCCGAGTCGATGCGCTCCTCGTTCATGTTGGCCGCAAAATCGTAGTCGAACTTCGCGTAGACGCGGCAGAACTCGTGCCCGCGCCCTCCCGGGTTGAAGGCGCCAGAGGCGGTTGCCACCCCGTCGTCATAGCCCACCGGCAGAAAGCCCGAGTCGCCGATGACGCGGTCCCACGCCGACTCGACCACGGTGATGGTGGTCTTGGAGGCGCCGATGGAAACAGAGGGGTCTATGCGCACGGGGTAGGCCCGCTCGGGGGCACTTGCCCACTCCCAGTCGATGTCGAGCGCGATGACGGGCGCGCCTTCCTCCTCGTCGAGCGCGAGCCTCACCCCATCGCTCACCGCCCCGGCTGCATCCTCCATGTCAGGCGCGGCTATCGTCGCGACGAGCTCTCCGGCCGCATCGCGCACCACGACCGAGCCCTCCTCCAGCGCGCAGGCAAGGCGCGCGGGCAAATCGATGCGCGTTCGGAAGGTGCGCGGGGCCACCTCGCGCTTGAGGATCACGTCCTCCTTCACGAGCGAGCCCACGAGCGTGTACTGGTAGTCGATGCCCTCGGCAACCTCGGTGTAGCGGATGGAGGTGCCCTCCGCGGCCGACACCGTGAAGTCGCCGTCCAAGGGAACCAGTCCGATGCTGCACTCATCGGCCCGAAGGACAAGCCCGCGCCCCTCGTCCATCTTGGCGGGAAGCTCCGCCGAAAACGAGTTCGCGGCGTTCACGTAGGTTGGGTTGCCTGCTTCCTTGCCTGGCACAGCCACAAGGGTGTTGTCGATGGGGGCGAGCGCGCCGTCCTCGGTGGCGTAGACGAGGTCGCGCCCGCCTATCACCGTGGTGAAGTGGCGCGCATCCTCCTGGAAGACCACCGCCTCGCCGTCGGTTGCCACGGGAGTGCCGGGCACCTCGTCGAGCTCGAATCCGTAGAAGTCCTCTGGAGGCGCCGCCTTGGGGTCTGCCGGCTCGGGTGCCTTGGCCTCTTCTGGCTTCTCGGCGCCTTCCGTTGCCACCCCGTCAGCCAGCGAGGAGGCGAGCTCGGCCTGCTCCTCGATCCTCTCTGCGAGCTGCTCCTGCACCTCGGCCGCATGGGCGAACGATACCTTGCCGCCCAGGCTGAAGGCCAAGACGAACGCGAGGACGCACGCGCATCCCTTCGAGAGCGCGCCTGCGAGCTTTCCCTTCGCTCGCGCGACCACGGGAAGCGCAAGCAGGCTGCGCCGAGGGCCGAGCGTCGCTTCCTGGCGCACGATGGCCGATATGCAGCAGAGCCACGCAACGCCGCCGATTAGGTTCAATGCGAAATGTAGAGCCCCTCGCATGCCATAAGGCGCAAGGCCTATGGCGGCGCCCAGCAGATGCGAGGCGCCCGCGAAGGCCGCCGTGAGCAGCAGGAGCGCGAGCAAGAGGTGCTTGGATGCTGCGAGCGCATCTGTCGCCTTCGGGCGCCCAAGCCCGAGGACCGGGGCCAGGAAGAGCGCGAGCATCACTGGCACTGCGAGCACGGCGAGCACCTGTGCGAAGATGGCGATGGCGATGGCCACCCCGTCGCGGCCGACCAGGCTGCCGAGCAGCGCCTGGAAGAGGAGCGCGAAGAGCACGCTGGCAACGCCCAGAGCGAGGGCGAAGGCCGCGAGCAGCCCGAATGCGCGCAGCAGCGCAGATGCCGCTTGCCGTGGTTCGCGACAGGCTAGCTCGCGCCCTAGATCGCGCGCGAGCTCGCGTCGCAGAGCGAGCCCGCATGCCACGATGGCCAGCGCGAGCAGCACGAAGAGCCCATAGACGATGGGCGCGGGAACGCTTCTGAGCCGGTTGGAGAGGGCGGCATCTGCCAGAGCATAGGTGAGCGACGCGCATAGCGAGAGCGCGCACGAAAGGAGCAGAGCTCTTTGTTGAAAGAAATTCCCCCTCATGGCATCCACCTCCTGGCGGATGCCATGAATCTTACCATTTTCAAGCCCCAAAATCAAGCTCTGACCGGGGAACACTTGTTAGTGTCAGAAAGCGCTGATGATATATAGCCAATTCGAAATCATCGAACATCGAATCCAGAAGTCAATCGAAGCGCACGCTAACCCCGATGTGCACCTTGATGCTAGATGAAGAACACGCCCAACGATGGGGCGCCGAACACCCCCAAAGCCGTATCGAGCAAGCCAATGGGCCCAGGGATGATGCAACAAGCGGCGCTGACCGCGCAAAAGGCTATGAAGCCGAATGCGCCGAACATGGTGACCGCCGACGAGCAACTCCAAACCCCAACCACGAACAAGATTGCCGCAGCCAAGAGCAGCGGCCAGAACAGCTGAATGGCATAAGGAATCGTTCTGGGCGACACCAACCCCGTACAAATGGGCAGTACGGCGATGGACGAAGCTGCAAGCATGATGCCCGCCGCACGCCAAGCCGAGCAATGGCGCGAGCGCACCGGCACAACGATGAAGAAAAGCCCTGTTATGAATGGCAGCACTGGCCAGAAGTTCCACCAAGGAACTCCTGGCACCAGCAATCCCAGCAAAAGGGCTGTGGCAAGCGCAAGCGCCCCAAGCGCCACCACAATGACCACGCGCGACAACAGCGACAAACCACGAAGCGGAAGCCGTACGAGCTCCTTTTGACCCTCGTCGTCGGTTACCAAGTACAAATCGGCTTCATGGTGGCTCGCGCGCTTGGCGTCCTGCACCATCACGTCGTAGGGGCCCGACTTGTCGGGCTCGAGCGGCACATGCGCCCACAGCACCAGATAGGCAATGGAAGCCAGGCCAGCCGTTACCACCATAAGGAGCACGGCCATGATGCGGATGACCAACGGGTCGACCTCGCAGTAATTGGCGATGCCCGCACATACGCCGCCCACATACGCATCGCGCGAGCGATACAAGCGGCGCTTCGACCTTTGTCGCACGGCAACAGCCATCAGGCTAACCCCTCGCATCCAGGCTCTCGGACTGCGCAACCCCCTCGCCGTCATCGGTGGCGGGCAATGCCTCGGCGCGCTTGACCAGCAGCGACTTTATGCGGCGGCGGCGCATGGAAAGCACCTTGAACGTGAATCCGCCCACTGCGAACTCATCTCCCACCTTCGGCACGCGGCCCGTTGTGTCGATAAGCCACCCGGCGATGGTCTCGTATTGGTCGGATTCCGTCACCGGCCACTGAAGCTCTTGGGCGTCTTCCACGGGAAATCGACCGTCCACCAACCACTCTCCAGCGCCAACCTCTTGCAAGTCGGGAGCATCGAGGTCGGTCTCGTCGGTGATCTCGCCCACTATCTCTTCCACAATGTCTTCTATGGTGATGAGCCCATCAGTGCCACCATACTCGTCGATCACGATGGCCATCTGCTTGCAAGCCGTTTGCATCTCGGACAAAAGAGGCAGCACGTCCTTCGTCTCGGGCACGAAGAGCACATCGCTCATGAATTCGCTTGCCAGCGCATCATCGTTGCCGTCGAGCACAGCAGGAACCATGTCCTTGTAGTGCACGATGCCAACGATATGGTCCAGATCTTCGTGGTAGATGGGCAAGCGCGAATAACCTGTGCCCTGCATGCGCTCGAGCGCCTCGCGCGCCGTTTGCGAATCCTCCACGGCAATGATGTCCACTCGTGGTTGCATGACCTCGGCTGCCGTAAGATCATCCAGGGAGAGAATCTCCCCGATCATGCGCTTCTCTTCCTCTTGCAGCTCGTCGGCGTCGTCTACGAGCTCTTTGAACTCCTCTTGCGAAACCGGCTTCTTGCCACGCGAGAACGCCGACTTCAAGCCATTGAGAATGCCCGATTGCGGGCCATCTTCACTTCCCATGTCCACCCCTTAGTTGATGCGCGCTGCACTGCTCGGATTCATGCTCATGGTTTGGAACCTATTGGCCATGAACTGATCGTCGTAGTGCTCGTTGCAAAACTCCACGATAGCAGAGGGATCCTCGTAGTTCATCGTACCTGCCTCGCGCTGATACCAGCAATCGAGGGCTGCCAGCGTAAGCAGGCAGTCGGCAAGCATCAGCGTTGCGCAGACCACCGTTACCGTGTAGCGCCAGTTCCAGGGTATCAGATTCACTATCTTCAGCATGATGGGCAGCAGCAGCTTCACCCAAACCAACCCCAGAACACCCCACATGCACATGAACATGCCGTTCGTGCGTCCATCGATGGAAAGGAACGTGCCCGAGTAGTCCCAAGCCGTGATGCCGAATGCGGTTTGCATGAACCAGCTGACAAAGAACTCGAACGCACCACCCAGAACGGCGCTCACCAAGAAGATGAGGATGGGGTTCTTGTCGTGGAAGCGGTTGAGCACCACTGTCATAAGCACCGCTCCGAAGCCGTAGATGGGGCTGAAGGGCCCATAGAGCAACCCGGCGCGATCCTGGTAATGACCAGGGTCCACCACCGTCACATGGTAGATGTCCTCGATTCCCAGCCCTAGCATGCAGGCGATGACGAACACCCAGAACAGGTTGAAGAAGTTTAGCGTTATATAGCCACGACCGGTGGTGTCGCGCCCTAGGGTTCCCTCTTCTGCCTCCTGCTTCAACTCGAGCTCTTGCAAATGCCGCTGCAAGTGCCGCTCCTCGGCAAGCGAGGGGTCGGAATAGGTTTGCAGGGCGATCAGGATGATGAAGTTCACGGCTTCGGGCAGCACTTCCACGCTGATGCCCGTCAGCATGAGCTGGCACAATATGGCAACGACCTCCAACGCCAGCATGGCATTTGCCAGCGTGGCGGCCCGGCGACGCCTGCCGCGAAGCAGGCGGATGCCCAGCACGATGAACATCGATGAGAGCACCGCTGCATCGACAGCCTGCACCACCGTAACCACGAGAGTGACCACGGTATCCTGGCGGATGTCGTTCAGATCGAGCTGGCCACCGAACACCAGCACCAGCATCCAAACGATGCTCGCAATCTGCACAAGGCCGCCCAGAAATGCTATGACGCCATAGATGCGTATGACCAGAGGATAATGCCGTGGTTTCTCATCCTCGAGGGGGGCCAGTTCGTTTCTGATCTTGTGGTGGCTCAAATGGCTCTCCTTGAATGTCGTTTGCAAAGCTACACGGCTGCGACGGGTATCGCAACCTTGCAGCTGCTATCTCAGTCGTCCTCGGAACTTGCGATAGATGATCACGTGATACACCAGAACAAGCGGCACGCCTATGCAGGTTATGCCCATCATCCAGGCCAACGTGTAATCACCTGAAGCAGCATTGGCAATGGTTATGGAGGGCCCAACACTGCCAGCCGATGCCACCACGAGGTTCGGGAACATCGAGGTGGCCAGCAGGAACACGAGCGCTCCCGCTGCAAGCGACTGCAACAGGAACACCGGCATGTCCTTGTCCGAGCCGCCCAAGACGATAGCCGCCAGAAGAGCGACCACCACTATGGCAGCGAAGAGAATGCGCGCGATGCTCAAGGCAGGATCCATGTCGGGCTTCACGATGCCAAGCGCATAGGCCGACACCGCAACCACCAGCACGATGGCGAGCACTTGAAGCACGCGACGCCACGAGCGAGCACGACGTTGGATGGAAGAGTCGATGGGCATCTTCGCCGCCAGCCATGCGGCACCAGCGGCGCAGAACATCACCAAGCCCAGAATGCCCGTGAGCAACGTGAACGGCGTCACCAAGCCCAGCAGGGGAACTCCTGCGTAGTCGCCATTGGCCGTCATGGGGATGCCTGCCAGGATATTGCCCACGGCAACCCCCATCAGAAGCGCTGGCAGCAGCGACCCCACGAAGAAGCAGGCGTTCCAAAGCTTGCGCCAACGCACGTCGTGATGTGCGAACTCAAGCGACACGGCACGCACGATGAGTCCGAACAGCACCAGCATGATAGCCAAGTAAAAACCCGAGAACGTGGTGGCATAGGCAGGTGCGAAGGCCGCGAACAAAGCGCCGCCCGCTGTGAGGAGCCACACCTCGTTGCCGTCCCACACCGGCCCGATGCTGCGGCGCGCAAGCGCCTTCTCCTCGTCGGTGCGCGCGACGAAGGGGTATAGCACGCCCACGCCCAAATCGAACCCGTCCAATACGAAATAGCCTGCGATCAGCAAGAAGATGAGGAAGAACCAGATGATGCCGAGAATCGTCATTCCCATATCACTCGCCTCCCTTCTGCGCAGCGGCGTCCGGTGCGACAACCACCTCTTCGGTTGCCTCGACCTTAACGGCGCCAGCGCTTGCGGGCACGTCAAGCGAGCTCGCTGCAGCCTCAGCCGCTCCTACGAAAGCAACCTCGGGAGCAGCCTTGGGAAGCGGAAACTCATCGGCCAGGCGATCCTCGATGGCACGGGGCTGCACTTCGGGACCTTCCTTCACGAACTTGGCCACGATGCGAATCCAAGCTATGAATATCACCAGGTAGATCAATACGAACAGTGCGATGGTTACCCACATCTCGAAGGCGCTCACCGAATGGGAGTAGGCGGCGTCGGTGAGAAGCGACACTCCATCGGGCGCATTGGCCGATGGATACACTACCCAAGGCTGACGCCCCAGCTCGGCCGTGAACCAACCCGCCTCGATGGCAACTATAGGGAACAGCGGCGAGACGAACAGCACCCACTGCAGCCATTTCCACGAGCCCAGCTTCCCCTTCCTCATGCCAATGAAAGCAAGGATGATGAGCAGCACCAGCACGCCGGAGATGGCAACCATCAGGTGGTATGTTTGAAAGATGCCGTTCACGGGCATCGTGGCAGGGTCAAGCTCGCCATACTGCTCGGTTTGCGCAAGGTCGTTCAAGCCAGGATACTCGGTATCCAACGTGCCCGTTGCAAGCATGCTGGTCATACCGGGGAGGCTTGGCCCATAGACGGTCTGGTTACCTTCGTCCACCCAGCCGAACAGATAGAGCGGAGGCACCTCGCTTTCGTATTGGCCCTCCATAGCTGCGAGCTTCGTTGGCTGCTCGTTCCACACGCCCACAGCGGTGGAATGCGCCGACGCGAACAGGGCTACGGTGGCCACCAGCGTGAGTACTAAGCCCGTCTTCATGGTCTTGCGGGCAAAGTCCAGGCTGCGCCCTTTCATGAAGTAGTAGGCCGCAACAGCCACAGCGCACAAGCCGCCCATCACGAGCGCCGCCGTGAGGGTGTGGAAGAAGCGGTTGCCCGTAGAGGGGTTGAAGGCCGCGGCGAAGAAGTCGGTGAGCACGGCCTTGCTGCCATCCGCCGCAAGCTCGGCTCCGGCAGGCGTTTGCATCCACGAGTTGGCGATGAGGATCCACAGAGCCGAGAGGCACGAGCCGCCCCACACCAACCAGGCCGACACCGTATAGAAGCGCGGCGAAACCTTGTCGCGTCCGAACAGCAGCACGCCAAGGAACACCGATTCCAGAAAGAAGGCGAACAGCGCCTCGGCCGCAAGCGGTGCGCCGAAGATGTCACCCACGAAGCGCGAGTAATCTGCCCAGTTGGTGCCGAACGAGAACTCCATGGTGATTCCGGTCGCCACGCCTACCACGAACGTAGCCGTGAACACCTTCGTCCAGAACCAAGCTGCCTTCTGGTTCTCTTCCGTGCGGTTGCGATAGCATCGCGTTTGGGCGATGGCATTGACCAGCCCTATGCCGATGGAGATCGGCACGAAGACGAAATGGAATGCCACCGTCAGCGTGAACTGCAGCCGTGACAGGAATGCAACATCCGTCAAAAGCTCCACCGCAAGCCTCCCCCTTGAGAAAACTTCCCTAACGGCCCAATTCTAGCATTGCGTGCGCTTGTCAGAGCGCCCATTGACGCATGTCACCCATTCGAAATGTAACGCTAGTCCCCTGCGCCCCGACTTAATACGCACGGCCTTGGCTTCGCACCCAAACGCAGCGGCGAAATCTTCAACGAGCCTATAAGTCGCACAAGCATGAATGGGATTTCGCCTGCGTTTGTGGGCTGCAGAATCGGCCGTGTCATATCAAGCCGGGGCTCAACTTCAAAAACGCGAGTTGGCTGCCCTTCGAAGAACCGTCGGCGCGCAAAATTCAAAAATCGCGACCAGCGATTTTTACTTCATAGGCGCAACGTCAGGCGACCGCATTTTCCGAAAACATCCAGTGAATGTTTTCGGAAAACAGGGTAGCCGTGGTTCGGAGAAGGGCTGGCAACTTGCGTTTTAGTAATACCTGTAGTAGGCGGCGCACGTCCCCTCGCTCGACACCATGCAAGGGCCTATGGGATTCTCGGGCGTGCAAACCGTGCGGAACAGCGGGCATTCCTTGGGCGTCATGATGCCCCTCAGCACATCCCCGCACTTGCAGCCCTTGGGCTCCACCGTGGGCTCGACCTCGGGCTGGAAGCGCTTGACCGCATCATAGGCTTCGAATTCATCCCGAATGCGATACCCACTTTCGGGAATGTCGCCCAAACCTCGCCATGTAGCCGTGCAGGTTTCGAATACCTCGTCGATGGCCGCAAGCGCCGTAGGGTTACCTTGGGGCATCACGCCACGCGCATAGGCGATCTCTATCTCGGCTCGGCCTTCATGAAGTTGGCGCATGATCATGGCGATGCCCTGCAGCACGTCAACCGGCTCGAATCCGGTTATCACGCCAGGGATGCCATAACGCTGAGCCAGGAATTGGTAAGGCTTGGCCCCTATGATGGTGCTCACGTGCCCAGGCAGGATGAGCGCATCTACCTTCAAGCGCTCGTCCGACACGATGGCCTCCAGCGCGCCTGGCATGTTCTTGTGCGCTCCGAATACGCTGAAGTTTCGCAGGCCTGCATCGGCTGCGCGCTTGATGGCACGCGCTACCAGCGGCGTGGTGGTCTCAAAGCCAACTCCCACGAATACCACCTGCTTGCTGGAATCGGCTTCGGCGAGGGCAAGCGCATCGAGTGGCGAGTAGACCACCTGCACGTCTGCGCCTGCCGCTTGCTCAGCAAGCAAGCTCGAGGTAGACCCCGGAACGCGCGTCATGTCGCCAAAAGTGGCAAGCGTCACACCGGGCACGCGTGCCAGCGCGATGGCTGTGTCGATGTCGTGGTTGCACGTGACGCACACCGGGCATCCCGGCCCCGAAGACAGAACCGTTCCCTCGGGCATGAGGTCGCGGATTCCCGCGCGAGCGATGGCTACCGTATGCGTGCCGCACACCTCCATCAGACGCGCGCCGCCACTGGGCGCGAACGCACGAATGGCTTCCACCATCTCACGAGCGAGGGTTGGGTCCTTGAACTTGCGCAGCTGTGCGTCGAGCGCGTTTTCCATGGCGCTTAGGCCTTGTCTGACAGAAGAGGGTCGTCCACCAAATCAGCCATCTCGGCAATGAGGTCGAGCGTCTCTTGGGCGTACTGTTCGTCCACCACTTCGATTGCGAAGCCGGCATGCACCAAGACGTAGTCGCCTTCCTGCGCCTGAGGCGTCAGGTCCAGCGCGATGTCGCGTTCGGCTCCCATGGCGCTCACATGCGCCATGCCGTCATCTTCGATGCGCACGATCTGCATTGGTATGGCAAGGCACATAGCCGTCCTTTCGTCCCCGCTATTCTAGCGCGAAGCCGAAGCCACCACCCCTTGCCCATAGGAAATGCATCCATCGTTCGGCGGCAGGCTGCCGCTCAACGCCACGGTGAACCCGCGCGCACCCAGTTGCAAGGTCGCCTGCGTGACTAGGTAACGGTTCATGAAGCAGCCGCCCGAAATCGCCACCAAGCTAATGTCGTACATGCTGCGCACCAGCTCGGCCAAAGTTGAAATGGCGCCCACTACGGCCCGATGGAATCGCAGCGATATGACGCCGATTTCCACGCCTGCCTGCAGATCATCCAAAATGGCACGCAACGTGGATTCACCATCGAGCAACACTACCGAGGTGTCATGCGCCGTGCTGCTGGATGTTGCGGCGTTCTTCTGCAGCGCGAAGGCGTAGCGCTCGTCCACTTGGACAAGCTCCTCGCCAGTAACCACATCTTCATCGGCACGGCAGGCATCGAGCAAGATGGCTGCCTCGCCTTCGTAGGTCGGCTCGCGGCACACACCCAAAAGCGCCGACACCCCATCGAAGAAGCGCCCCATCGAGGAAGTGAGCGGCGTGTTCAGGCCCCGCTCGATCATCTGGTCGCAGATCGCTGCTTGCTCGCCAAGATAACCCAACAGGTCGCGCGCTGCAGGATGATCGAGCAAGTCGTAGCTCCAAAGCATGCCATAAGCCATGCGCGCTGGATGCTCGATTGCCGCCTGACCTCCCGGCAAGGGCATGTAGGCCAGATTCGCAAAGCGCTCGTAGTCCACCTGGTTGGCCAAGAGCACCTCCCCGCCCCAGATGTTGCCATCGGCACCAAAGCCCGTACCATCGAAGACGATGCCGCAGCATGGACCATACAGGTCGTGCTCGCCAAGCACCGAGGCCACATGAGCGTGATGGTGCTGCACTTCCGTAAGCGGCATGCCCGTGCGCATCGATTCCTTGCGCGCCCATTTCGACGTGAGGTACTCCGGATGCGCATCGCAAGCCAAGAAGCGCGGCGCAAGCATGAAGAGGCTTTGAAGGCGGTCCTTCGCCTCGCACCATGCATCCATCACGTCGGCGTCCTCCACATCGCCGATATACTGCGAAACATAGGCTTGACCTGCCTGGATGAATGCCAAGGTATTCTTTTGCTCGGGGCCAACGGCAAGCACCGCTCCTCGCTCGCGCACTGTGCTCGCCTGCGCATCGCCAGCACGTGCGCCAACTGCGAGATCTTGCGCGTCAGTGTTGGCGTTGGCTTCGGCGTTGGTTTCGGCGTCGACGTTGGCAGCATCGTTCGAATCGTTCGCGTCGATTGCGTCGGCAACAGCTGCCTGCGCCTGATTGGCCACTTCGCCTTCGCCTTGCTGACCTTCAGTTCCGTAGCCTACCGGAAGCGGCACCGGAGCATAGCCCCGCGCACGACGCAGGAACTGGACGGCGTCCTGTTCGCCTAGCTGCAGCACGCGCAGCACCGAATCGTCGAAACGCGACAGGATGGGCCGGTTGTTGCCCAAAATGGCATCGGCAATGGGCAGCAGGCGCTCCACTGCCTGCGCATCATCAATCACGATGGGCTCATCGTGGCTGTTTCCCGATGTCATCACAAGCAGGTCTCTGCCTGTAGCCCGCTTGAAGTCACCGATCAGAAGCACCTGCACAGGCGTAGCGGGAAGCATCACGCCCAATTCAGGCAGCTCATCGGCAAGCCCTTGCGCCATCGACGCCTCTTCGCGCTTGCACAGCAGCACGATTGGACGAGCAGGCGATTCCAGCAGCTGCTCCTCCGCTGCAGACACCTCGCAGTAGCGCCGTGCATCATCTGCACTTGATGCCATCACGGCAAACGGCTTGCCATCGCGCTTCTTGCGCGCGCGCAGGCGCGCAACTGCCTGCTCGTTGGCGGCATCGCATACCAAATGGAAGCCACCAAGCCCCTTTACGGCCACGATGCCACCAGAAGCCAGCAGCTCCACTGCGCGCGCCAGAAGCTCGTCAGACGTTTCTCGATTCGTAGCGCTCAATTCCACCAGCTGCCCATCTTCGCCTTGCTGGACCCATGTGAGCTCAGGCCCACATGCAAAGCAAGCATCGGGCTGGGCATGGAAGCGACGATCTGCTGGGTCGGCATATTCCCGCGCACATTGAGAGCACATCTCGAAAGCGCGCATCGAAGTGTTCGCGCGATCGTAGGGCAGCGCGCTGATTATGGTGAAGCGGGGGCCGCAATTGGTGCAGTTGATGAATGGGTAGCGAAAGCGCCGGTTGCGCTCGTCCAGCAGCTCGCGCGCGCAGTCGTCGCAGATTCCCAGATCGGCAGATATCTGCGTAGGATTGGCTGTGTCGCCTGCGTTCGACTCGCGAATCTCAAAGGTGGTGCAGTCTTGCAGCACAACCTCGGTGAGCTCGATTTGCTCCACCTTCGCCGCAACAGGTTGCGACTGAGCAAGCTCCATCACGAACTCGTCGAGATGCTCGGTTTCGGCTTCGGCATGAATCAGCACGCCGTCGGGGTCGTTCAGCACCCAGCCATCCACCAAGCAATGCTTTGCCAAGCGGTAGACGAACGGCCGAAAGCCCACTCCCTGCACGATGCCTCGAACGCGGATGTCGAGCGCTTCTCTCATAGCCTCATCCCTTCACGCATGCGATACCGCAAACCGAGCACCGCCGGCGGGGGATCGCTAATCTCTGCCTTGCAAGTCTGCCAGAACCTCAGATACGAGGTCGGCCAGGCGGCGAAGCGTTACACCATGGTTATCCGGCAAATGCACGTACAAGCAACGTCGCCCTCGCTCCATCAGCACCGATGCGTCGCCTGCTGCCTGAGCATGCTCCAACGTGCCCAGGCTAGGGGACGCTTGTCCCTCAAGGGCGATGTCGTCAGACTCGTTGCCCGAAAGCACCAGATAAACGCCCTGGTTGGGGCCACCTTTTTGCAGCTGGCCGGTCGAATGCAGGTAGCGTGGACCTATCTCCAGGCACGATGCTACGCCAAAGCAGCTCGCCACAGCACAGCGGATGTCCTCAAGCGCTTGCTTGCGCGCATCGTCCTCGAAGGGAACGAAGGCGTTGATGGCGAAATAGTCGCCAGGCTGGATGGATTGAAGCAGCGCCTTCAAGGCACCCCGCACCGAACGCTCGCCGTCCAAGTTTGGCGAGAGCTTCAGCTCGGCCAGCTGCTCGGGAGCATCGGAAGCGAAGATGCCGCAGAAGTCAGGTTCTGGAAGCCCCGTGCTCAGAATCTCGCTTACGCATGCCTTGGCCGAAGCCACATCGGGTTGGTCGAAGGGGCACACACCCATCAAATACCCGCAAAGCGCCGTAGCATACTCCCACACCATGAAGTGCCAGGCCAATTCAGCTGCCGAAGCCACTTCGAATGCCACGCGCGGAATAGAAGCGTCGATGCACCTTGCCGACGCCTCGAATACCTCGGCTTCTGCGGACGAAGCGCCCGGCAGGCGATAGATCACGGCTGCTCGGTCGGCTGCAGGCGCTTCAAGCTGCGCGGGCTCTGTCTCCAAATAGGGCAGGATTCCCTTGCCCTCCTTGCCCGTGCTCTCGGCTAGCAGCTGCTCGATCCAAAGGCCCAGCACACGCCCTTGCTTGGGCGCCACGTAAGCCAGCTTGTTGCGCCCTTCTTCGTAGGCGCCGAACAAGAATGCCGCCAGTTGCACCGCGGGGTTGTCGGCAGCGTCGCGCGCGCAAGCCTCCTCGGCTGCACGGCCCTGCGCTATAAGCTCGTCGAGCGAGATGCCCACCAACGCCGCCGGGAACAGACCGAACACCGAAAGCGCGCTGAAGCGACCACCCACCGTTGGTTCGCCATGCAGAATAGCGGCCCAGCCTTCTTCCTTGGCGCGCCGCTCCAGACCCGAACCGGGATCGGTTATGGCCACCAGATGCTGCGATAGCTCGCACTGATCCATGACCTGCAAGAACTCTTGGCTTACCGCCGCAAGCAGCGTTTTCATCTCCAACGTAGAACCGCTCTTCGACGCTGCGATGACCAAGGTATGAGCTGGGTCCACTTCCCCCAACGCTTTGCGTAGACGCACGGGCGAGTCGGAGTCCAGCACGCGAAAGCGCATGCCAACCCGCGAGCGCTGCTCGCCTTGGAAGCACTTCGTCAGCGTCATGGCTGCCTGAGTGGAACCGCCTTGCCCGATAAGCAACGCATCTTCGAAGCCGGCATCGATGAAGCTGCGTGCAACTTGCTGGATATGCTCGATGCTGCAAGGCGGGTTGGACGCAAGGTCGGACCAGCCCATGAAGTCGCGGGCGCATTGCTGCGCCGCCTGCGAGAAGCCGTACAACGTGGCGTCTTTCGCATGTATGCGACTCGCAGCCTTCTCGCGCACCAGGCGCTCGACGATGCTGTTGGATGGTTTTGGTTCTATGGTCATCATGGGTTTCTCGCTTCTCTTGCTTATGCTGCCACGCGCAGAACGACGGCGCGCGAAACAGGCGAGATGCGCTCGCCAGAATGGGGTTCGGGGATTGTTAGCGGCGCGACGAGCTCCTGAACAAAGCAACGCATACCACAGCTACCGCCACGATCGCACATACCGCTAGAGGTAAAACGGGCAGCGTGTCGGAGGTCGAAGCAAGCTGGGTCTTAGAGGTATAGCCCTCATTGTTGCCATTCATGCCGTCAGCAGGACCTTCAATGGTAAACTGCGCATTCACCTCGGTGTTCCCGTCATCGAACACTGCAGTGATGGTGTGCGAGCCCAAGCCCTGACGCTCAAGGAATTCCGGGTAAAGCTTCACCACGGTAGTGCCTGCCATGGAATCGTACTCGCTTATGACGATGGCCTTGTCGTCCACTTTCACGATGTGCTTGAAGCGGCCATAATCGGGCGAGAACGCGAACGTGAGGTCGTCGCTCGAGCCCTTGCGCCACACGGAATCGTTGCCGCTCACCAAGCTCGCATCGGCTAGATCGGTAGAGCGGAATACCATGGCCACATTCGGAGTGGTGGGAGTGGTGGGAGTGGTGGGATCGGTGTCCGTACCATCGCCAGTGCCATCTCCTTCGTCGGCAGTGTCGAGCGAACCGCCGTTGCCATCGCCCTCGGTGCCCGTATCCGAACCGGTATCGGAACCCGTACCAGGCGTGTTGGTGGTGGAAAGGATGGTGGAGCCAAGAGCATACAGCTTGCCTAGATACGTGCATGCAGCCGTACCGGAAAGCGCGCCGTCATGCGCCGTATAGGCATAGGAGCTGAAGGAGCTGCCGTCCCAGGGCATCAAGAACGTGTCGGAAGAGCCGTCCGAAGCCAACGGGCCCACCATCACGCAGCCCGAATCAGACCAGGCGAGCGAACCGTAATCGTAGGCGCGCTTGGAAGGATACGATGCCGCATTGGAGGGCACGGCAAATGTGGGGAACGCTCCCGAAGCAACTGTGGTCGAACCGTTGGCATACACCATGAGCTTGGGTGAGCCTGTGCCCGCTTGAAGCTCGTCCAGCGAATTGGCATACGATGCGATGCACAAGGAGCCGTTATAAGGTTCGATTTGGGGATTGACAACGCTTTGGCCAAGCGACCCCTTCTCCTCGAAGGCGCCCGCCGAAAGCTCGTAATCGTAGATGTTGCCCGTAGGCGAGCCGTTCAGCACACCACCTACAGCCTGGAGCACGCCTGCGTTGTTCACCAAGCCGCATGCGATGGGCAGCGAATCCGACGACGCCGCGATCCATTCAGGGAACTCGTCATCGAGGTTCAGCATGTACACGCGCTGGCGCGGATTCGCAGCATGGACAGGATACCCTTCATCGTTGGTATCCATAGTGGTGCCAGTCCAAACCAGATAGCCCATCTTGTCGGCCGTAGCACCGAACTTCACCACGCTGCAATACTCAAGCCACTCGGGAACACCTGGCTGAAACGACCACGTGCCCGATTTGATGTCGAAGCGCTCGCACGAACGGAAGGCACTGGTGAACCCTCCATCCTGCAGCGGGAAGGCAATCTCGCGGAAATAATACAGGCCATCGCCCGAACCCACCAGGATGCCATCGTTGAGCACGTTGGTGGCATGCGAGCATATATCCAAGTCGGCACCGCTCATGAACTCGTTGCTAGTGGTAAGCGGAGGCGCCGTGAGCGTGCTGGGATACAGCGACGCCGTAGCCTGCGTTTCGATTTCTTCCTCGGCAGGGGCGAAGCCCACGACGCGATAGAAGAGATCCTGAAAGAAGTTTCCCGATGAACCATCATCGGCAAAGGCAACTGCCGGGCACATGGACAGCGCCAGCAGCAATGCCACGATTAAACGAGCGCTCTTCTGCAGCATTTATATTCCCTCGCTCGATGTAACCAAAACCGGTTTTCGATACATATGCTTGAATTATACACGCAGTTGTGATTATTTCGAGAAACATACGGTAATAATCTTTGCGAACGTACGCCTCTCATCAGGCGATAGGCCGCTACTTTTGGCCATGCGATAGGCACTGCGATGGGCGATTGCGGTGAGCCGCTGTCGCACAGCGGGAACCCAGGGCCGATAGGGAAGGTTCGATTTCGCTACCTAGCATCGATTTTCCCGTCGAGAGTATGTTTGCGCATTTCGAAACCATACTCTCGAGACTTCAACTTGCTCCTCGGAAGCGAAAGAAGTTCTCGGTGCATACTCTCGAGGGCAAAACTCGATGTCGTTAAGCAGATTCTATCCTCGCACACAGAAACCGACGAGCAATGTTCGCTCATTGGATGATCTGGAACAAGAGGCCCACGATTGCAATGCCCGCAACCACAGCTACGCCTATGCAGACCAGCACCAAGCGCGACATGCGACGCTCTACGCGCCTGAGCTCGCGACGGAAATCCTGCGAGGTGTACGGCACGCGCGAGCGGCGACCGCTCAGAAGCTCACGATCGCTTACCCAAAGGCGCGGGCCATCCAGGCCATCGTTTCGCGGCGCATAGCCACGAGCCGCGAAGGAATCGATTGGTGGCACTGTCATGGCTACCACGCTCCCCTGGGCGAGCGCGACCACGAGGACTGCTGCGGCGCGCCCGATGCGTTACCGGACGAAGATGCGCGCTCCCGTTGGCGACGCTGACGTTCATCGGGCTGATGGCGCGGCACCTGTTGCGTGCGCGCGGATTGCCGCTCGTCTCGCGAACGACCACCCTGTGGCCGACCCGCCTGCTGGCGCGCCCCAACCTGGCGTGCACTTGCCTGCTGGCGCGCAGCGCCACGTGTCGTGGGACGACCAGATGTGCCGCGGCCCTGCGCTGTTCGCATGCCACGCTGATTTGCGCGCATTTGAGCCTCTTCGGCAATCGTTCGCGCTTGGCCTTGCGCCTGCTCTACGATTTTGCGTGCTTGGGCATTGGCCTCTTTGAGGATCCGATGCGCCTCAGCCCGCGCCTCGCTGAGCACCTCGTCTTCGGCACCGCTTACCACCGCGCGCGCCTCTTGTGGCGAGCGCTGCGAGCGCAACGCCAGCTCATCACGCAAATACTTTATCTCGCGCAGGTATTCATCGGCCGAGCGCTGCACCGACTCGAAGTAGCCGTTGGCCTGCAATGCTGCCTCGGCAATGGAACCCACCTTGGCATTGCGGGGAAGACGATGTTGGGAAAGCGAGCGCCGCAACTGGTTGTTCTCGGCTATGAGCTCGTCGCATTCGTCGGACAAGTCGACCATGAGCTCCAAAAGCTCAACGCGGCTCAATTTCTTCAAGCTCTTGTCCATGGCTGCAACGTTTCTTCTTCGATTACATGAACAGCTCGGCGATGCGCCCCGAATCTTGGCGCTAATCACGCAGGTTGATTATCGAATAACGAGAAACGTTTTTCAAGGTTGAGCGGGCGCAGCGTTCGCTGGCCGTAAGCTATCCCTCGACGATTCGCAACAATTCCTCTGGCGCATCGATGATGAAATCGGGGTGTTGTGCCGAAAGCTCGGGCACGCTGAACATGCCCCACGTCACCGCAACCACAGGACAACCTGCACCCTTGCCAGCCTGCATGTCGAAGGGGCTATCGCCCACATACAGGCACTCTTCAGGAGCAAGGCCCAGTGCTTCGAGGCCCAACCGCACCGGCTGCGGATCGGGCTTGTAGGAAGTGCAGTCATCGGCTCCTATGCAGCAGGAGATGAAAGGTGCCAGCCCGGTGATCTCCAGCCCATGCTCGGCGAGAGCATGCAGCTTCGAGGTAACCACGCCCAATGCCTGGCCGCGATCGCAAAGCGCCTCGAGCGTCGCAGCGATTCCAGGAAACGCCTTCACGGCTTCGTCGTGGTGCGCGTGGTTGTGCTCGCGATACACGCGCAAGAACTCCCGCTGAAGCGCCTCGTCTGACGTGAAGGCTTGCGCTTGCACCGCCAAGGGCTGCCCCACCTTCTCCATGAGCTTCTCGTCGGGAAGCGGTGCGCCCAGCACTTCGGTAGTGGCGTAGCGCATGCTGGCCAAGATGAGGTCGTGCGTGTCGACCAGCGTGCCGTCGTTGTCGAACAGGATGCCCTTGATCTTCGTCATGGCCAGCTACTCTCGGTTGTCGGGTTGAACGGACGGCTGATTTGAAGGCGATGACATTGACGCAGGGGCTTGTCCTGTGGGCATGTGCCCAGGCGGCTCCACAGGCTGTCCCATAGGTGGCTGCGCGCCCATGCCTTCGCGCATCTTCTGCTGCGCTGGCGTGTTCGGCAGCGGGATATCGCTTTGGCCACCCGCATTCGGATTGGACGCCAACTCGAAGGGCAGCGGATCGTCCTGGCCACCCCAAAGCGCCACGTCGAAGCCCATGGTCCAATACCCCATGGCACGCACCACCAGCATGGTCATGAACACGCTTGCAAGATTAGCCACATACAGGTAGATGACGAGCATCAACAGCGCCACGGGACCTGCAGTCGCAAGGATGTTGAGCAGCAGCGCAACGGGCTGCACGGTGGCATAATACTGCAGATACGAGGCATCGAAACCGGCAATCGAGCCCACGATGGCAAAGATGACCGGCATGATGAGGATCACGCCAACCATAACCAGGATTACTGCCACCACCAGACCAACCAAAAGCCCCATTCCCAGGATGCGGCCCATGCCGCTGGCATCGTGGCGGAACATGCGCACGATTTTGCCCAGCTGGAACCCTGCCGAGAGCTTGTCGTAGATGGCCACGCGCATGCTGCCAACGAGAGCAAGCAGCCCCAGCAGCACGCCTAGCACCAAGGCCACCAGTTGCAGCACGTTGCGCAATACCACCAAAGAGGGGTTCGCCACAACCTGAGGCCCGAACATCGTCCATACCACTTCATTCGTTTCCAACGCCCCCGCCACGATGTTCAAGATGAGAGGGATAAGCTGGAAGATGAAGCAGAGCAGCAGCACGAACCAGCCTCTGCGCCAGAAGCGCCCATCATCGTTGCAAATGATCTTCGACGGCATGGGCTTATGGGTGCCCCAAGCGATCTCGCGCGCCCAGCCGAAAGCATAGGCGTACAGCACCAGCACTCCGAAGATAGGCACGAAGCACAGAAGCGCAAGCAGGCACAGGCGCCCGAACCACCCCGGGCTGTGCTTGATGTCCTGCCATGCGGTATGGAAGTAGCGAACTTGCATAATGCCTCCTCAAGGCTCAAAGAGTCGCTGCGATTATCGCGCGCAATGAGACTTTGTTACCACATTGTTACCGTACCGGTTCCCACGACCGGCCACTTGCAATAGCGTGCCTTGCCTTGATGCGCACGGCTAAAGCTTCGCCGCCAAGCGCAACGGCGCAAGCGCCTGCGCTTGTGCGCTCCAGAAATAGCCGTGTCACATCAAGGCAAGGCACGTTTCTCGATGGTCTTGATTGCCCATGAGGCGTTCCGTAGGCTCGATACGACACAGCATTTCCGGAAACCAAAAAACGCAGAAATAGCCGAAGGCTATTACGCGGCGTTTTGGCTTGAGGATTTGCTGTACGTATTGAGGCTACAGAAAGCCTTATGCAAGTACGCAAAAGAGGTGCGTAAAAGAAACGGGTCGGCATGCGCCGACCCGCAAGGTAGTGCCAGTTCGAAGCAGAAGCTACTTCAGGGAAACTGCAGCGCCAGCCTCCTCGAGGGTGGACTTGATCTCCTCGGCCTTGTCCTTGGCCACGCCCTCCTGAATGGTGGTAGGAGCACTCTCCACAGCCTCCTTGGCCTCCTTCAGGCCCAGGCCGGTGATCTCGCGGACAGCCTTGATGACAGCGATCTTGTTGTCGCCGAAGCCCTCGAGCACAACGTCGAAGTCGCTCTTCTCCTCGGCAGCACCGCCAGCCTCGCCGCCAGCAACAGCGCCAACAGCAGCAACTGCCACAGGGGCAGCAGCAGACACGCCGAACTCTTCCTCGATCATCTTCACGAGCTCGGAAGCCTCGAGCAGCGACATCTCTTTCAGAGCCTCGATGATCTCTTCTTTGGTAGCAGCCATTTCTTGTTTCCTTTCGTTTGCGGGCCTTATGCCCGTCACGCGGCATCAGGCCGCGCATGCTGATAATCCCTTGCGACCCACAAGGCCGCATGCGCTGCCCTTAGGCAGCCTTCTGGTCGGCAACCTGCTTGATAGCCTGAGCCAACCCGCTGGGCACGCCATTGATGGAAACGGCAATGCCACGCGCCACGCCCGAGATTGCGCCAGCAATCTTGGCCACGAGCTCTTCCTTGGAAGGCAGCGAAGCGATGGCGGCAACCTGGGAAGCATCCAGGAAGTCGTTGCCCATCATGCCACCTTTGACCTCCAGCTTGTCATTGGCCTTGGCGAATTCGGTCACGGCCTTGGCAGCCGCCGCCACGTCGCCCGTGCAAACGACGAAGGCTGAGGGGCCTTCGAGGATGGAATCCATGTTCAGCTTGTCGAGGTCCTTCAGCGCGATGCGCACGATGGTGTTCTTGTACACCTTCATCACGGCACCCGCCTCGCGGATGGACCGACGCAGCTCCTCGACCTCCTTCACGGTAAGGCCGCATGCGTCGACTACCCATACCGCCTCAGCCTCGCTGAAGTCGGCCTTCACGGCTTCCATCATCTCTTGGTTGCGTACATTCGGCATATATTGCACCTCCTTCTCGAAGCATCGGTTCCGCCCTTCGGGTGGGACGTTCGCTCCGAAAAGAAAACGACCCTTGCTCGAAAGACAGCAAGGGTCGCACTTGTTCATCCAAAGCACAACCACCTCGGCTGGCCGCTTGCGCGTTTGAGCCTTTCGGCACCTGCTGTCTTCAGTAGCGGAACTACGTATAGTTCATGCTGCGCGAACGCAGCCTTGTTAAGATACCTCCTCGGATTTGCCCGCGACGTCATTTGGCAGAGTCTCCACAGCTTCTGCACTTTCTTGCGCCGTGGTGGTACCGTCGGTAACGCCCGCGGCATTGCTGGGCTCGGTTTCACCGGAGGTGATCGTGCTCACCGTGTTCGTGGGCTCGCCCTTGATATAGTCGAACGCGATGGAATCCCCGGTGTCGTAGCCCACGATCTGGATGGCATTCGGCAAGACGAAATCGTAGATCGCATCGTCACCTTGCAGTGTGACATAGAAGTGCGAGTTGCCCTCGATCACCGCCTGGTAGATGGTGCGTATGGTGCCTGACGCGTTCGCGTAGCTCTCGGAATCAACCAGGTCGTCACCAGAGATCGCGCCATTGGTGGCCAGCAGCGACTCATAGGACTTCTGGCAGTCGGCCACCGTGTCGCCCACCGCTACGTTCTGATAGCGCTGGATGTCGATCATCGCGAACTTCTTCACCAGCCCTGCGCCATCCTTCAGCGCCATGAAGTAGGTGGGTTGGTTCGACACGTTGATGAGCAGCGGGAAGGTGGCGGTGTAGCGCAAGTTCTGCACCTGGCCCTCGGCGGATTCCATTGCCGATTCTTCGGTTGCGCCCGCAACGGCGTAGTAGTGCGATTCAGCTGTGCGCTGATTCACCAACACGAAGCCCACGATGGAGTTGTCGGCCGTAGCAGAAGTCACGCCGGTGTATACCCACACGTCGTCATCCTTGGCAATGTAGTTGTAACCAAGCGTGCCATCGGTGCCAGGCGTGGTCTGCACCACGCCCGCCTGGCCCAGCCACGAGTTGAACCAGCCGCTGGCATATTTGCCCGACCAGTTGTACTGCTTGATCAGCAGCTCGGCCGGATACACGCGGTCGACCCACTGCGGGCAATCCTCGATGGCAAGCTCTTGGCATTCGCCCGTGCACGCGTTGCACAGAATCACCTTGTTGATGGTCTCGCCACCGAACAGGCCAATGGTGTACTGGCGCACCGGGCAAATCCACCACGGCATGCCATCCTCGTCGATCTCGAACGACTTCTCGTCGAAGATATAGAACGGGTACTTCAGCTGGACATAGCGATCGATGTTGCGCGCAAGCGGCTCAGACGCCGTGTACTTCATGCCCTGGCCTTCAGGCAAGCGCACGATCTCGGCATCCTGAGTGGTCATGTTCACCAGCGCATAGGCCGGAATGCCCGCCTCGCGATTCGTGAGCCACTTGAACAGGTCGGCATAGCCCAGCGGACTCACGCGCACCGGGGTTCCCTTGTAGTTGATCTGGCTGTAGAGGCTGGAAACCTCGAACTGGCTCACGTAGTCGGGAATGGAGCCCATCTCGCGGTTGCCGAGCAAGATGGCCGAATTGCGATCGATCACGGGGATCTCGGAGTAGTTGACCTCCTTGATATCCTGCGAGAAATCGAGCGTATCGGTCTTCAGCACGCTGGCGTACTTCTGAGCGTTGCCCGGGAACAAGGAAAGGGAGAGGATGGCCCCGATGATGCCCACAGCCGCAATTGCGATGGGCACGTAGGATGCCACCTTGAACGTCTTCGCCTTGCCCTTGCTGGGATCGAGTTTGCTATCGCCTGTTTCGTAACGGCGCGAGCGCGCGCGGAAGAACAGGTAGCACGGCAGCAGGATGAGGATGGCCACGAACAGCCAGCAATCCACGCTGTTGATGGAAATGGGCGGGTGGAACCACCAGTAGGCCGCCAGAATGATGATGACCGCCACGATGACGGCGATGATGATGGTCTTCTTGCTCCACGAAGCCATGCTGTCGCGAAGCGAGCTCATCACTTGCACGTTGGGCGGCTCGTTGCCGTTGCCGCCACCGTTGCCTCCGCGCCCAGCACCACGGCCGCCTTCGAAGATCGAGAACCCTTTGAAGGGCATGTTACCGCGCGAGCCATTGCCGCTGCTGCCACTGTTGCCCGCTCCAGAGCTTCCTTGACCAGAGGATGCGGCAGACGCCGCACCGTTCGACGAGGACGAACCATCAAGATCGTCGATGTTCATCCCCGAGTTCTTCAGCGCGTCGATGAGCGACTGAAAGCCCGAATCTGCCATAAACCCTCCTATGAGACGATTTCTAGATAAGCAGTCTCAGCACGTACTGCAAAATCCCTCCATGCGCAAAGTATGCACCTTCAGTTGCCGTATCGATGCGCACCGTTGCCATAAAGTTTACCTGCGATCCATCAGGTCGCAGCGCCACAACGTGAACTCTCCTCGAATCCGGCAAACCATCCGAGAAGTCCACATGCCCGATGGAAATGGTCTCCTCGCCGGTAAGCCCCAGGCTGGAGGCGCTTTCGCCCTCTTCGAACTGAAGCGGCAAGATGCCCATGCCAATGAGGTTCGACCTATGGATGCGCTCGAAGCTCTCGGCGATTACCGCGCGCACGCCCAACAGCAGCGGGCCCTTGGCCGCCCAGTCGCGCGACGAGCCCGAACCATACATCTTGCCAGCGATCACCACCAGCGGCACATCGGCTTGCCGGTAGGCACAGGCAGCATCGTAGAGAGGCTCGACCTCATCGATCAGGAAGTTGCGCGTCCAACCACCCATGCGCCCCTCGGCCAGGAGGTTTCTCAACTTCACGTTGGCGAACGTGCCGCGCATGAGCACCTCATGGTTGCCCCGGCGCGACCCATACGTGTTGAAGCTCTCGGGTTGCACGCCGCAATCGGTCAGGTAGCGGCCAGCAGCCGTGTCGGCCGCAAACGCCCCAGCGGGCGAGATGTGATCGGTGGTGATGAAGTCGCCCAGCAACGCCAGCACGCGCGCACCTGCGATGTCTTGAGGCGTGGGCACCTCGCGCGTCATTCCCTCGAAATAGGGAGCCTTGCGCACGTAGGTCGAATCGGGATTCCATGCGAAGAGGTCGCTTGGCTGCTGGCTCAAGCGCTGCCAAGCTTCAGTGCCCTCGAACATGCCCTCGCTGCCTGCGCGGTAAAGGTCCTCGTTCACGAATGCGCCAAGCAGCTCCTCCACCTCTTCGCTCGAGGGCCACAGATCGCGCAGATACACGCTCTTCCCCTCGGCGTTAGTGCCAAGCGGCTCGGCTTCCATGTCGAAATCGATGGTGCCAGCTATGGCAAAAGCCACCACCAGCGCCGGCGTCATGAGATAGTTCTGGGAAACATCAGGCGAGATGCGCCCCTCGAAGTTACGATTGCCCGAAAGCGCGCTGGCAAGCTCGATGCTGCTGCTGACCTCGTGCATAGCCAAGCTCAAAGGACCCGAGTTGCCGATGCAGCTCATGCAACCGAAACCGCATGTGTGAAAGCCCAGGGCACGCAAGCCTTCCATGAGCCCGGCTCGCTCGAGCAGAAGCTCGGTGGCCTTGCTGCCCGGTGCCAGGATGGTCTTCACCCAAGGCTTTGCGACAAGCCCGGCCTCGGCAGCCTTCTTCGCCAGCAAGCCGCACGTCAGCATCATGGCTGGGTCGGTCGCCGTGGTGCAGCTGGTCACGGCCGCAATGGCAAGCGCCCCTTGGCCCAGCTGGCACGTCGCGTCATCGAGCGCGACCTCCACCTTCTTCGCCGCATTCAAGCCACGCTCGGTGCAGATCTGCGCAAAGCGCTCCTTGAGGGCGCGCAGCGGAATGCGGTCGTGTGGCCGCGATGGGCCGGCGACAGATGCCTCAACGCTTCCCAGGTCGAAGTCGATCACTTGGGAATAGGTGCGCTCGCGCTCGTCGCGCCAGCAGCCCTGCGCCTTCGCATAGGCTTCCACCAAGGCTACCTGATGCGCATCGCGTCCGGTCAGCCGCAGGTAACCCAAGGTACGCTCGTCGATGGGGAACAGAGTGCACGTGCTGCCGTATTCGGGAGTCATGTTCGCGATGCATGCGCGCTGCGTCACGCTGAGCGCGCCAACGCCTGGGCCGAAGCACTCCACGAAGCAGCCCACCACGCCCAATGCGCGCAAGCGCTCTGCGAAGCTGAGCGACACGTCCATGGCAGTTGCGCCTGGTGCCAAAGAGCCCGTCAAGCGCACGCCCACCACACGCGGAACCAGCGTGGTCACCGGCTGTCCCAGCGCAGCAGCCTCGGCTTCGATGCCGCCTACGCCCCAGCCCAGCACGCCCAGGCCATTAACCGTGGGCGTGTGAGAATCGGTGCCGATCACCGTGTCGAAATAGGCCAACGGCAGCTCCTCCTCGTCGGTCGAGGACGTCATCACCACCGATGCCAAGCGCTCGATGTTCAGCTGATGACATATGCCCTGCCCTGGCGGCACGATGCGCACGTTGTCGAACGACTCTTGCGCCCATTTCAAGAACTCGTAACGTTCGGCATTGCGCTCGAATTCCAACCGTTCGTTAGTCTCCAGCGCGCTCGCGCAACCCGCCTCATCGGCAATCACTGAATGGTCCACTATCAAATCGCAAGGCACCAGCGGGTTTATGCGCGCAGGATCACCCCCCAGCGCCACGCATGCTTCGCGCATGGCGGCAAAATCCACGAACACGGGCACGCCCGTGAAATCCTGGAACAGCACGCGAGCAGGCGCGAACTCTATCTCGCCCGCGGCACCTGCCTCGGCGGCGCACCCGTCGCTTGCCTGCGAGGCAGCCACTATGCGCTGCGCATAACGAGCAGCTTCCTGGCCATCGCGCGCATTGCGCAATGCGTTCTCGAGCAGCACGCTAAGCGAGAAGGGCAGCTTTTCTGAACCCTCTACGGCCGAAACGGGAAAGTAGCGATACGTCTTTCCCTCTACCTCCAGCATGGAGGGCGCGCCTGGCATCTGGCTTGCTTGCGTCATCGCTAGATCCCTGCCTTCATGACCTCGATGAGATGATCGGTGAACTCCGTGCACGACACAGGCGGTTCGCTTGAGCCCGTCGCCCAGCGAATGTCGGCAGTCAGGAAGATGCCCTCTTCATAAACCTCGCGAATGGCCTTGCGAATGCGGTTGGCTGCTTCGTCTTCGCGAAGATGATCGAGCATCATGGCTGCTGAGAGTATCTGCGCTGTGGGGTTCGCCTTGTTCTGCCCGGCGATGTCGGGCGCCGCACCATGCACCGCTTCGAATACTGCGTATTCCGACCCGATGTTGGCTCCCGGCGCAATGCCAAGGCCACCCACGAGCCCCGCACAAAGGTCGCTTGCGATATCGCCATACAGGTTCGGCAGCACCACCACGTCGAACTGCGTTGGGTCCACTACCAGGTTCATGCAGAACGCATCGACGATCTTGTCGTCGAAGGCCACCACGTTGCGATACCGCTCGGCCACCTCGCGCGCTTCGCGCAGGAACAGGCCATCGGAGTGCTTCATGATGTTCGCCTTGTGCACAGCGGTCACTTTCTTGCGCCCATGCGAAAGCGCGTAGTCAAACGCCCATTTCACGATGCGTCGCGAACCACTTACGGATATCGCCTTGATGGAGATTCCCGAGTCGGGGCGAACCGTGCCCGCGCCCATCTCCTCGCAAAGCTCGATGATGCGCTCAGCCTCCGGCGTGCCCTCTTCGAATTCCACCCCGGCGTAAAGGTCCTCCGAGTTCTCGCGCACGATAACCAGGTCCACATCGCTGTAGCGGTTCTGCACCCCAGGAAGCGAGACCACGGGGCGCAAGCATACGTAGAGGTCGAGCGCCTTGCGAAGCGACACGTTCACGCTTCGAAATCCTGTTCCAACAGGAGTTGTGACCGGGCCTTTGATAGCCACTTTGTTGCGCCTTACAGCCTCGAGCGTCTCCTCGGGAAGCGGTGTGCCGAATTCCTCGATGCATTCCGAGCCAGCACGGGCGATGTCCCACGTTATCTGCGCGCCGCTTGCTTCAACGACGCGCTGCATGGCCTCCGATGTCTCATAGCCTATCCCATCTCCAGGTATGAGCGTCACACGATGTTCCGACATGGGGATTCTCCTAACCTCAATCGTGGTCTCATTATAGGTAAAGCGAAGCAGGCCCACGCGAAGCAACGTCATAAAACGACGAAAGGCCTTTCGGCCCTTCGCAAATCAGCGCTTCGGCTAAAGGTAAAAGCCTTCGAAAGCATTCTATTTGATGTTGTCGATGATCTGCTGAGCGCGACGCTGCATGCTGCCCTTGCCATTGGTGGCGTCGAATTCCAGCCGGTCGCGTAGCGCCTGCTTCACTTCAGGGCTCAGCTTGCCTCCTGCGAAATCGTAGAGCGCAACCAGCATGTCGCTGAACTCTAGGTCGCCGTGGTAGCATTGGATACCCTCATCGATGAGCGGCCATACCTTGTCGCAGCGCGCGGGAGTGGTTGACCCAAGCTTGCATAGGTAGCGCATAGCTGCCAACCGCACTGGACCGCTTTCCTCGTCGAAGAGTGCGGATTCGGCCTCGTCGAGCGCTTTTGCAGCTCCCTTGGAATCTACGTCGACCATAAGCGTGATGGTCTCCAATGCCTCCCAACGCGTCTGCGCCTCAGGACGGCTGAGCGCATCTACCAAATCGTCGAGGTAAGGAGCTACCGGCTTGGGGTCGGCTTGTGCGAGCGCATGCAGCGCAGCGGCTGCATGCTGACGCTCGACGCGCTTCGAGCACGAGAGCATCTCTGCTATTGGCTTGATCTTCTTCTTGTCCGACATCGCCTCGTCCAACAAGGCTTGGACATCTTCACTTGTGTTGCTCACGGTGTTCCCATCTAACATATTGCGAATGGGCGTTAGCGCCCATCGAACCGGGTTTCGAACATTAAATGATAAATGAGCAGGGCTCTCATTTGGCCCTAAAGCCCCGACCTCCATACAAAAAGAACCCCTTGCGGGGTCTGATGCAGGTTGGCTCCCCTGTTCTCGCAGGGGCAGTCGCCTCGAGGGCGAGGCGCTA
>CANOHY010000005.1 GCA_947565915.1 uncultured Eggerthellaceae bacterium
ACGGGCGGCTTGTCACGCCACGCGGATACCGCAGCAAGAAACGCTTTGAAGAGGCTGCCGAGGGCGACGCGGCATCCGCAAGCGATGAAGCAGGTGAACATGACTAGGTCGGTGACCATCGTGGGCATGGGGCCGGGCAATCCCGACCTGCTTGCCGTTGCAGCCAAACGCGCCATCGAGGAAGCCGACCTGATCGTCGGCGCACAGCGTCTGCTCGACGGGCTCGACGACAGCGCATGCGGCAGGCGCAGAGCAGCCACGCGCACCGGCGATATCGTCGGTCTTCTGCAAGCGGACGCAACGTGGAATGCCTGCGCCGTGCTGATGAGCGGCGATGTGGGCATTTTCTCGGGAGCCACCGCCTTGCGGGACGCATTGTCCGAGCTCGCCGATTGCCGCATTCGGTCGATTCCCGGCATCTCGTCGGCCGTCTATTTCGCTGCGGCGCTGGGACGCCCCTGGCAAGACTGGAAGATGGCTTCGGCCCACGGCATCGCGTGCGACATCGAAGCCGCCGCGCGCACAGCGCCCCAGCTGTTCCTGGTGACGGGCGGGCAGAACACCGTTGACGCGCTCTGCAAACGGCTGACAGATGCAGGGTTGGGCGATTGCCGCGTGAGCGTCGGGGAGCGGTTGGGCTATGCTGACGAGAACATCGTGCAGGGCTGCGCCTCGGCCCTCGCTGACGCTTCCTTCGATCCGCTTGCCGTGATGCTCGTGGAAAACGAGGCGGCAGCATGCGGCGCGCCCGCTTCGAGCGAAAAATGGCCTTGGGCGACCGCCGGCGTGCCCGACGAGCTGTTCCAGCGCGGCGATGTGCCCATGACCAAGCAGGATGTGCGTGCGGTTGCGCTTTCCCGCTTGCGCGTCTCACCTGGCGAGGTGATCTACGACATCGGCGCAGGCACCGGGTCGGTCTCCATCGAGCTTGGGCTTCTGAGCAGGACCGGAACCGTTTTCGCAATCGAGCGCAACCCCGAGGGCTTACAGCTCATTCGACAGAATGCGGCAGCCTTCGGCCTGAGCAACGTCGTCGCGGTCGAGGGATGCGCGCCGGAGGCGCTCGGAGGCCTTCCCGCTGCCGATGCCGCATTCATCGGGGGAAGCGGTTCGCATTTGGAATCAATCGTGAAGGCGGTGCTTGCGAAGAACCCGCATGCACGCCTTTGCGTGACGGGTGTCACCCTCGAGACGGTCTCGCAAGCGACGGATGTGCTGCAAGGGCCTGGGCTGAAGGATTTCCAGGCAGTATGCGTGAATGTGGCGCGTGCCTCGAAAGCGGGAAGCTATCACCTGATGCGCGCAGAGAACCCCGTCTTCGTCATGACGGCGCAAGGAACAGGCATCGAGGCGACATCGTGAGCGGCCACGCACGCATACTCATCGCAGCGCCCCGCAGCGGGGCGGGAAAAACCAGCATAACCTGCGGGCTTCTGCGCGTCTTCGCCGACCGCGGCCTTTCCTGCGCGGCATTCAAATGCGGCCCCGACTACATCGACCCGCTTTTCCATGAGCGCTTGGTGGGAGCGAAGCGAGGCAATCTCGACCTGTTCTTCAACGACGAAGCCACTGCTCGCCAGCTTTTCGTGCGCGGCTCGCAAGATTGCGACCTCTCCGTGATAGAAGGCGTGATGGGCTATTACGACGGGCAAGGCACGACGACTGATCGGGGGAGCAGCTATCAGGTGGCACAAGCGCTCGGCGCACCCGCGGTGCTGGTGGTCGATGCCAAGGGAGCCGCCCTTTCGCTCGTTGCGCTCATAAAGGGCATGCAGGAATTTCGCCCCGACTCCCACCTGTGCGGAGTCATCTTGAATCGCTGCAGCCACAGCGTGGCTCAGGCGCTCGCGCCTTTGGTGGAAAGCGAGTGCGGCATGCCGCTGTTGGGCTTTGTGCCCACCGACCAGCGCTTTGCGATTGAAAGCCGCCACCTTGGCCTGGTGACGGCAGGAGAGATCGCCAACCTCCAGATGCGCATCGACGCGCTGGCAGACACCCTGCAGCAAACGGTGGACATCGACCGCCTCCTTGAAATCGCCGCTGCCGCCCCCGCCCTTCGCGATGAGCTCTATTGCGCGCCTTCACGCGTGAGCGGCCCAGTGCGCCTGGCCATCGCGCAGGATGACGCGTTTTGCTTCTACTATGCCGAAAACCTGCGCCTTTTGCGGGATGCGGGCGTGCAGCTGGTCCCCTTCAGCCCGCTTGCAAGCGCGGCTTTGCCTGCCGACATCGATGGGCTCTACATCGGCGGAGGATATCCCGAGCTCTCGGCTGAGGCGCTGGCCAGCAACGGCACGCTGCGTGCAGACATTCGCGCCGCCATCGCCGCAGGCATGCCGACCGTCGCCGAATGCGGCGGCTTCATGTACCTGCAGCAAGAGCTTGCCGACGACAAGGGCCGAGCTTGGCCGATGGTCGGGGCGTTGCCAGGAGCAAGCGAGAACCTCGGCAAGCTGAGGCAATTCGGCTACATCAATGCCGTCGCCGCCAAAGACGGCCTCTACGGCCCCGCGGGAACGCAGGTGCGCGCACACGAATTCCACTACTGGCACTCCACCGAACAAGGCGCCGATTTCAAGGCCTCCAAGCCTGCCGGGACGGCAAGCTGGCCCTGCATCGTCACGACCGAAACGCTCGTCGCCGGATTTCCGCACGTCTACTGGCCCGCAAACCCCGAGGCATTCCGCCATTTCATAGCCGCCTTGGAAACCTACCGGGCGCAACGTGGCGATCAAGGCGTGCTGCGTTCGACACGCGAGCCGCACGAATCCCGCAAGCAAGATGGACAGGCCGATCGGGGAGAAAACGACGCATGACCACCATAGCTGCAGCATTCATCGGCCTGGTGCTCGATGCGGTTTTGGGCGATCCGCGTTGGCTTCCCCATCCCGTCGTGGGAATGGGCAAAACCATAACGAAGCTGGGCGGCTGGCTGCGGCGGCGGTTTCCCGCAACGCCTGCGGGCCAGCGTGCCGCAGGCCGGGTGCTGGCCATCGCCTTGCCCGTGGGCACCTTTGTCTTAAGCGGCGGCATCCTCTTTGCGGCGTGGCTGATCAACTTCTGGGCCTCTTTCATCTTGAGCTGCATCATGTGCTATCAGGTGCTTGCCATGGGCGAGCTGAGAAAGCAGAGCATGCGGGTGATACAACAGCTTCACGAGGGAGGCCTCGACGCCGCGCGCCATGCGGTCGGGCAAATCGTCGGCCGCGACACGGCATGCCTTTCCACGGAGGGCGTGGTGCGCGCCACGGTGGAAACGGTTGCCGAAAATGCGAGCGACGGCGTTGTGGCACCACTGTTCTACCTGATGATAGGCGGGGCACCGCTCGCAATGGCCTATAAGGCGATCAACACGCTCGACAGCATGGTGGGTTACAAGAACGATGACTTCATCGATTTCGGACGGGCCTCGGCCAAGCTCGACGACGCAGCGAACTGGATCCCGGCGCGCCTAGACGCCTTGGCGATGGTTGCCATGGCAGGCTGCGTAGGGCTTTCGACAAAGGGGGCATGGCGCATCTGGCGGCGCGACCACGCCAACCACGCCAGCCCGAATTCGGCCCAAACCGAATCGGCGTGCGCCGGCGCCTTGGGGGTGCAGCTGGCAGGGGATGCATCCTATTTCGGGAAAGTGGTGCACAAGCCCACGATCGGCGATGACCTGCGCCCCATCGAAACGGATGATGTGCGGCGCGCAAATCGCCTGATGGTCGCCTCGAGCCTGCTCGCTTTTGCCGTGTTCGCGCTGGTGCGTGCAGGCATATGCTGGGCATGGGGCGCAGCGATGGCAGGATAGGGGCCGACATGACCGAACACGGGGTGCAAAACGCAAAGCCCGCCGCTCACGGCGGCGATCTGGAATCGTATCGGGAGCGCTATGGCCATGAGCCGATCGACTATTCGATCAACGTGAACCCCTTTGGCCTATCCCCCTTGGCGCGAAAGGCCATCGCGTGCGCGCTCGACGAGGCCGACCGCTATCCCGACACCGAATGCCGCGCGTTGCGCCGTGCCCTCGCGCAGCGGCACGGCGTTATGCCCGCGCATGTCATCTGCGGAAACGGAGCAGCCGACCTCATAGAGCGATTCGTGCGGGCCCTCAGGCCGAAACGAGCCTTGGTGTGCGCCCCCACGTTCTCGGAATACGAGCGTGCCTTAAGGAAGGTCGGCTGCGCGGTCGATCACTTCATGCTCGACCCCGCCCGCGGCTTCAGGCTGGATGAGCGCATCATCCACGCCATCGATGCGCGTTTGGACGTCGTCGTTCTCTGCGAGCCGAACAATCCGACGGGGGTCGTGTCGCCGCGCCCCCTTCTGCAACAGGTGCTCGCACGCTGCGAGTCGTGCGAATGCACCCTTATGGTCGACGAATGCTTCAATGGCTTCTTGGACGATCCCGCCGCGTTCACGCTGCGCCCCCTCGTTGCCGACCATGAGCGCCTTTTCATCCTCGACTCCTTCACGAAGACATACGGCATGGCAGGCGTGCGCCTCGGCTTCGGCCTGTGCTCGAACGAGAGCCTGCTGCAGAGCATGGCCGAACAGGGCCAGCAATGGAACGTCTCGCATCTGGCGCAAGTCGGCGGCAGGGCGGCGCTAGAGGACGTTGCGCATCTTCAGCGGATGCACGACTGCGTGAGCGTCGAGCGGCCGCGCATGAAAGCCGCACTCGAGCAGCTGCCTTTGCAGGTGTTTCCCTCCGACGCGAACTACCTGCTCATCAGATGCGCTGTCGATGAAGGCGACGGCGCGGGCCATTTCGCAGAGGCGCTCGCCCGCAAAGGGTTCCTCATACGCGACTGCAGCAACTTCCCGAGCCTGGAAAGCGGCTACTACCGCATCGCGGTGCGGCGCCCGAGCGAGAACGACCGGCTTCTGCAGGCGATAGAAGAGGTATTGCGCGGCTGTGCGGGGCCCGCATCGACGGAACCAAGCACAAACAGGAGCGCTGGATAGAAGGGCGAAGGCGATGGCTCACGCGAAAAGCTGCATGATCCAAGGAACGATGTCGAATGCCGGCAAGAGCCTGCTCGTCGCAGGGCTTTGCCGCATCTTCGCGCGACGGGGCTACAGAGTCGCACCGTTCAAGAGCCAGAACATGGCACTTAACAGCGGCGTGACGGCAGACGGCTTCGAAATGGGACGCGCGCAGATCATGCAAGCCGAAGCCGCCGGCACACACCCCGACGTGCGCATGAACCCCATTCTGCTGAAGCCCACGAGCAACACGGGAAGCCAGGTCATCGTCATGGGACAGCCCATCGACACGATGCAGGCCAAAGAGTATTACGCGTTCAAGCACACTCTGAGGAAAACGGTGCGGGAAGCCTATGACCAGCTGGCATCCGAATACGACCTCGTCTTTCTGGAGGGCGCGGGCAGCCCTGCCGAGATAAACCTGAAAGACGACGACTTGGTGAACATGGGCATGGCAAAGATGGTGCAAGCGCCCGTCCTGCTTGCCGGCGACATCGACCCTGGCGGCGTTTTCGCCCAGCTGTATGGCACCATCAAGCTGCTCGATGCCGACGAGCAGCGCTACGTGAAGGGTTTCATCGTGAACAAGTTCCGCGGCGACGTGGACATCCTGCGTCCTGGATTGGCGCCGCTCGAGAAGCTGTGCGGCGTTCCCTGCCTGGGGGTCGTGCCCTATATGCAACTGGATATCGACGACGAGGACAGCCTGGCGATGCGCCTGTCGCAGGCGGGGCGCCATGGCGCCGCTGCGGCTGCACGCGAAGGGGCCGAGGCGGCCACAGAAACCGGCAACTCGGAAAGCAGGTTTTTGGATGTGGCGGTCATACGACTTGCGCACCTTTCGAACTTCACCGACTTCAATGCGCTCGAGCGCCATGAGGCCATCGCGCTGCGCTATGTGTCGCAGCCGCAGCAGCTGGGACGCCCCGATCTGGTCATTTTGCCGGGAACGAAGAACACGATGGGGGATATGCGCTGGCTGCACGAATCGGGCATGGCGCGCTGCATTCAGGCTTTGGCGCAAAGCGGCACGTATGTGTTGGGCATCTGCGGGGGATATCAGATGCTCGGAGCGTTGCTGAGCGATCCCGATGGCGTCGAGGATGGCGGCGAACTTGCCGGTCTCGGCCTGTTGCCGCTTCAAACCGTCTTTACCGCCGACAAGCGCCTGACGCAAACGACGGCCACCGTCTTGCCGCTCGAGGGCCCCTACCATGCGCTTTCCGGAAAGGAGCTGCAAGGCTACGAGATCCACATGGGCGAGACGCATCCGGTTTCTGGGGCAAGCTGCCCTGCCGTGATGCAGCTGCATACCGACCCGCCGCGGCTCGATGGCGGCGTGGCAGGATCGGTCCTCGGCACCTATCTGCATGGATTCTTCGATGCGCCGCAGGTTGTCGATGCATTCGTCGAGCTTTTGGCCCATGCGCGCGGATTGGAGTGGAGCGCTGCGCCGCAGGCAGATGCATGGAACTACAAGCAGAGACAATACGACTTGTTGGCAGATGGCATGGAAGCCGCTCTCGACATGGATGCCCTTGAGCGCATCATTCAAGCGGGCGTATAGTTGTGCGAGCAAATAATGAGGTGATGTGATGTTTTACAGCCAAGAAGAGGGAACGAGGCCCGACAGCAAAGAGGCACGGGCCGAAGCTGGATCGCAGCTGACGATTGCCCCGCACGACATCGAGCGGCGCAGTTTCGAGATAATCACCGAGGAGCTGGGCAGCCGCGAGCTCGATCCACTGCAAGCCCCCCTTATCAAGCGCGTCATACACACGACCGCCGATTTCTCCTATGCCGACTCCCTGTATTTCAGCGAGGGCGCGATTGAAGGCGCGCTCGAAGCCATCCGCTCGGGGGCGACATTCGTCTTCGACACCAACATGGGGTTCTCGGGCATCAGCAAGCCCGCACTTGCCCAACTGGGATGCGAGGCCGTCTGCTTCATGGCCGACCCCGAAGTGGTTGCGGCCGCAAAGGCAAATAGCACGACCCGCGCGGTGGCCAGCATGGACAAGGCTGCCCAAATCGAGGGGCCGGTCATTTTCGCCATCGGCAATGCACCAACCGCCCTTCTGCGCATCGACGAGCTGCACAAGGCGGGGCGCATCGATCCCGCACTGGTGATCGGCGTTCCCGTGGGCTTCGTGAACGTGGTGGAGAGCAAAGAGAGGATGATCGAATCGGGCTTGCCCTGCATCGTTGCGCGCGGACGCAAGGGCGGAAGCAATGTGGCCGCCGCCATCTGCAACGCGCTGCTTTATTACATCACCCGAACGGAGGCCTAGCGTGCTCGCGGTTTTCGCAGGCACCTCGGAAGGCCGCGAACTGTGCGAGGCCCTGTCTGCGGCGGGCGTGCGCGCCCGCGCCTTCACCGCGACCGAATATGGCGCCACCTTGATAGACGAGCTTCCCTACATCGAGGTGCATGCAGGGCGTTTGGACGCACACGAGATCGCAGAAGCCCTCGGGCAATGCGATGTGGCTATCGATGCGACCCATCCTTACGCGGCGGTGGTGAGCGCCCACATCTGCGAAGCCGCCGAGCAAACGGGCACGCGCTATGTGCGCATCGTGCGCCCGAGGCTCGCCCTTGAGCCGGATGCCCCTCCCGGCGCGCAGACCGCTTTCGACGATGAGCTGCCGCCGCTGACAGAAGTCGCATCGCCCAAGGAGGCCGTCACGTTTCTGAATGGCCACGCGGGTGCGGTGCTGCTTACGACGGGAAGCAAGGACCTTGCCGTGTATGCAGGAATAGCCTCTTGCGCAGATCGCGTGTGGGCCCGCTTTCTGCCCAGCGCGAATTCCATCACCGAAGCGCTCGCCCTCGGCTATGCGCGCGCCCATCTCATCTGCATGCAGGGGCCGTTTTCACATGAGCTGAACGTCGCGCTCTTGCGCATGAGCGGTGCGCGATGGCTCGTCACGAAAGACACGGGAAGCGCGGGCGGATTCGACACGAAGATATCGGCGGCTGCGGAGCTCGGCGTGCACGTCGTGCTCATCCGACGTCCCCTTGAAGATGAGCAGGGCATAAGCCTCCCAGACGCCATCGCCGAATTCGCCCGCCCCAAGCCGTAAGAAGCCGACAAAGTTACTTGCGGGAGCGGCGGAAGGCAAAGAGGATGATGGCCGCTAAGGCCGCCGCCACGACGACCAGCGCGATGCCGACGAGGACCCAATCGATTGCCGGCGCAGAGCTGTCTTCGGAGGCCGAATCGCTGCTGGCAGGACCGCTTCCCTTATGCACCTTGCCGCTGTTGCTGGACGTGGCCTGCGTTCCGGTTTGAGAATCGGCATCGTCTTCGCCCGCAGCCGCATCGTCACCGGCGCCGCTGCCTCCATCGCCTGCAGGAGCATCATTGCCACCCCCCGCAGGAGAACCCGCATCGCTGCTTCCGGGATTGCCGGAGTTGCCCGAGCCACTGCCGCCGCCGGAGCCACTGCCGCCGCCGGAGCCCTTACCGGAACCGTCCAGCAAACCTGCACCGCCATCTGAGCCCTTGCCTGAACCGTTGCCGGAGCCACCATTGTCACCACCGCCGCCGGAGCCGCCGCCTGCATTGCCTCCGTTATCGCCGCCGGCATTTCCTCCGCTGTTTCCACCGGTGCTGCCGCCGGTGTTTCCGCCGGTGTTGCCGCCGGTATTGTCGTCGCCCCCGCCGGTTTCTTCATCGAGCGGCACCACCTCGAGCTTGAAGAGCTTGCGCTCGTCGGGAGCCGCCACGTGGCTCAACACGATATCCCAGATATCCGGCTCGTTTTCGGCCGCCTGCGTCATCACGGGAAAGACCTGCGCAAGGGGAACGAGCTGCGCCACGGAGGGACCGCGCTTCGTCACCGACACCACCTGCACATCCGCAGGCAAGTCGAGGGAAAGGTCGGATGCGACTTGGGGCATCTTCGAGCGCGGCACCTCAATGCGCGCATGGTTGAGCTCGTCCCAGGCAATAGCCTGATTCCCCACGCCCTTCAAAGAGAGCGCCTTTATGTAGATGAAGGGCTCCCAACACGCATAGAGCGTGACCGGGTCCTTGATGCCTGCCGGAACCTCTACAAGAGGGTCGCCGCTGCAATCCACATTGTCGTACCAGCCTTTGAAGAGATAGCCCTCGCGGCTTATGTCTGCTTCGGCGGGAAGCGTGAGCGCCGTGTCGCCCCTGTGTTCCTGAGGAGCCTCGTATCCTTCGGACCAGCTGCCGCCAGCCGTGTCGAGCACCAAGGGATATGCTGCGGCATACGGGTCGTAATCCGCAACTTTCACCGTTATCGGGTACGAGGCAAATGCTTGGTCGTTGCTCGCAACACGCACCTCGTAGCTTCCCGGCGCCACAGGCGTCGAAACATCGGTGATGGCCGTCCACGGCCCCTCGTCGGCTTCCGAGCTTTCCGCAGCTGCCGCAGATTCCGCAGCTGCCTCCCCCGCCTGCGCAGCTTCCTTCAAGGCGCGGTATTCCAAGCCTGCCTCGCACGCTGCCGACGTAACATGAATTGCGCCCTCGCCTGAGGAATTGGCCGCGATGCCGGTGATATCAGCCGCGTAGGCATTCTCCGTCCGCGGCGGAATGTTCAAAATGACCTCGAAGGGGAACATCTTTCCATCGATCTTGGCCGACTGATTGAACAGCACGCGGCGATATCCCAACGTCTTCACATCGCCGTTCTGGAAACGCGCGTCTTCGATGACCGGGCCCAAATCGACCGATGTGCCATCTTTGGTCAGATAGCTCAGAGGCATCGTGGTCTTCGGCTCATACCAATCGCCCGTCTTGAGGGGCAATCCCGCAGGGGGGTCGATGATGAAGCCAGGCAGGTTGGTGTTCGTGGTCGCCAGATCGTATTCCGAACCCCCCAAAAGCAGCATCTCGTTTTCGAAATCGACCGTTATGTCGATGTCGTATTCCGCCGCTGCAGGGTCTTCCACCCTCAGCATGGGATATCCCGCGCTCATGGTGCAGCCGAAATCCCACACGTCTTAGCTGAATCCGAGCGAGGTGTACAGCTCCTTGTTGTTGCGCAAGTCTGTGACGTTCTTTATCACGCTGTTGCCCGAGCGCACCATCACGATCTCGGCCGTCTTCGCCCACAGAACCCGCGAGGGGTTGGACGTGGCCATCGACGTTCCCTGGACATACACGGCATTCTCGTAGCAGTGCGCGAAAGCCGCCGCCGAAGGGGCCGCGCTGTTTCCGAACCGCGCGCCCGCCTTGTTCTGGTTGACGCCGGGCGAGCCCAAACCGAAGCATTCGTGGATGGCGGTGTTGGCCCCGTCGTAGGGGCAGTTCTCGTTGTTTTCGATGTCGCCTAAGACGACGCCGTTTCTCAGGTCGGATTTCGGCTGGTTGAGAGCGACGTTCGACACGCATCGCGTAAGCCGCGAAGACCTCGTGATGGCGCCCACCACGCCACCGCACCCCACGCCATAGGTGGCCAGCGTGCCCTGAACGTAGATATCGGTCAGGTCGCTGTTGAGTATGCGCCCTGCCACGAAGCCCGCATAGCACGAGCTGCCGACGGCTGCGGGATCCCCATTCGTCAGCTTGCCGTCCATCACCTGGATGCGCTCGAATTGCGAACCGGTATCGCGCTGCTCGGCGCCCGAAGCATTGATGAAGCCATCGTCGCCCGTGACGAATCCGACGCGATACTTGCCTTCAAGCTCGACATCCTTGAAATACAGGTCGGCGAACGTGCACCTATGCGTCCGCTTCGCCACCAACGACACGCCATCGGAGCTGGCCAAAGCGCCATCCTGTATGTTGCTGGAATCGCGTATGGTGAGGTCGGTGACGTCGGCATAGGCCATGTTGCCGAAAAGGGATGCCCCCTCAAGCCCGCTGATGGTATGGCCGTTCCCTTTGAATTCGCGGTGCAGGGCCGCCGTGCCGGCAACCATTCCCGCAATGACCGAAGACTGCTTGCTCTCGGAGGCCGCATTGGCGGCAGACCACTCGGTGAAGTCGAGGTCGCTTTCGATTTCGAACTTGCTCACGCCCTTCGAGACCATATCCGCGATCCCGACGAAATCGTCCACCGTGTTGACCTTATGCACATACATCTCGTAGGAGATGTTCTCCCACTCGCTGTTGGTCACAGCCGCAGCCGGTTTCTGGATCAGGCTGCCCGTAAGCGTGACGTCTTTGACATAGGCATGCTTCATGTTCGCGAACAGGGTGTGCAGCGGACCGTTGCTGGAGAAGATTCGATGCCCCGCGCCATCGAATCGGCCATAGAACACGCCGGTGATTATGGGGTCGGAGTATTCCCCTTCCATGGCCGTTGCATCGATGTCGCAAGCCAGCGCATAGTTGCCGTAGGGGTCGTTGGCCACCGCCTTCAGCTCGTTGAGGTTATGGATGTAGGTGGTGGCCTTCGGGCTCTCGTCGGTATAGATGCCGTTGGTAAAATCGTTCGTCACGCGCTTCATCATGTAATAGGTGCGGGTGCGCAGCCCCTGCGATTGGGTGAGGTTGCGATCGCCCTTGCTGGCATCGGTCTTCAGCGCCACCACGAACTTGTCGACCAAGTCGTCGAAGTCGACATAGGCCAGCTTGTCTTTCCGCGCCTCTATCTCGTCCCACGTCGCAAGCTGCCACTCCTTGAACGAGTTGTAGCCGGTGATCTTCTTCAGCTTGTCGAGGTCGCCGCCGCCCGGCCGCCCGAACTCCGCAAAGGCATCGTAGCCCTCGCGCCCGAGCATGCGATACATCTCCAGCTTGAACGAACGCGAATCGGGATACACGCCGTTCGAGTGGATGGGATGCCACCACACCCTGCTCAAATCCGTGCCCACGTAGCCTTCCCACAGCCACGTCCACGAGCCGCTGTTGCCCAGGCCGGGCACGAGCGCGATCTGGTTGTCGTACACCTCTTCGGGCGTTTCGAATTTGCGCGTGCCGTCCACGAAAGCCGAAGCGTTCATGGGCATGGTGGCCGCCGTGCCGTTATATTGTCTCAAAACCTGGGAGCGCGACGAGAGCACGACGGCAGTGGCGCCGCTATCAAGCGTGCTCGTGCCGTTTTGGCCATCGTAGCGCGCCTGCGTGGCCACGGCATTCTGCTCGTCTTTATCCAGGCGCAGGAATGCCTGCAGGAGCGCATAGTCGAGCATATCCCAACTTTGGTACATCTTCTTGTAGAAGTCGTCCAAGTTCTCCTTGCCGACAAGGCGGGTATGCGCAACATTGGCTGCCCTGTCGGAGGAAAGGTCGCTGTCATACGAGAGGTTCATTATGTAGGTCATAGCCCCGCTCGACTGCGTCAGCAGGCCGTCGGTGTAGTCCTCGGTGCCGGCACGCCTGCCTTCGCTGCCGAGATAGACATGGTTATCGAGGGCATGGGCCATCTCGTGTGACCATACGTAATACCAGCCATCCCAGAGAAGCGAGTTGTAGAAGAAGAATATGCGCTTGTAATCGATCGAGGCATTGCTGGTCATAGCGCCCGATCCGGCCGAGTTGCTGTTATACACCAAAGACGGGTCGGTGAAATCGCGATGGAAGGGATCCACCGTGAGCTTCTTGGGCGAAGCGCCGGAATACTGGGTCTCCAGATACGTTCCTTCGCTATCCGCCTTGGACGACAGCATATCGACCGCCAGCACGCAGACAGAATTCACCCGCTGAGCTCCCACGATGCTCGCCAAAGTTGCGGCATAGCGCGATTCGGGCACAAAGCGGCTGTCCAACTTGTCTTTGAACCATGCGCGCATGTTGTCGTTCAGGGGATGGCTGCTGAAATAGACGCCTGCCGAGCCGATGGCGAGCATCATCGAGCCCACGCCGAAGTATTGGGCGCCGGGCTCCATGGTCAGCCAGAGCAGCATGAGGTCGTGATAGCGGCTCTTGCTCACCTGGTCCCAGCCGCGCCATATGAGCTGGTTGTTATCCGACACCCCTTCGAGCCTTTCCGGCTCGTATTCCTCATAGAACGCGATGGTGCGCATGTAGTCGGCAAACCAGTCGTTCATGTCGGTATAGCCGGTCGTGCGCTTCACCACGCTCTCCACAAGCGTGGCCGCATTGTCGCAGCCCAAATAGTTCCATGTGACGTATTTGAGCACTTCTGAGGAGAACTTGTCGGATTTCGAGTAGCGCAGCATCTCGGAAGAGCGCACGGCTGGCGTGAGCGACAGCAGCGACAAGCCACTTCGCAGCGCGTTGCCGCGAAACGCTATGACCAGAAACGGGTTGGCGTCCTTGCGCGCGCCTATCTCGGAATCGCCTCCGATGTCGAAACCGAGGTGCCGCTCGAAATAGGCATAGAGGAACAGCAGGTTGAACATCTTGAGCTCTTGTTCCGTCGAGCCATAAGTGTCGTTGGGGGTGGCGCTTTCCGCAGCATTGATCGTGCTTGACCACGCCGCGTGGCTCGACATGTTAGGCGCCCAATCGGGGATGTTCGACAGGAAGTTCGCCGCTACCTCCCTGGCGTTGTTGTGCATGTTCACATCGAAGTTGTCGCGCACGTTGCGATGTATCCTCACATTTTTGTGCGTCTTGGTCACAAATGACCCGAAATAGTCATTGAACGTTTTTGACTGGATGAAATTCGCCATGCGGTCGATGCCCGTCTGAGCCCCTTCGCCCAAGAGCCAGAAATCGGGCTGATAGAGCACGCCGGCGCTGCCCAGCGCATACGACGCCGCCAGATGCGTCTTGCCCAAAAACGACATATCCTGCGTGATGTTCGTGCCGTCGCTGAAGCACACCGTGGCACGCACGAGATTCTGCTCGTCTCCTTCGAAGCAGCTGACCTTCATCCCGTCGGTTTCGTGGATAGGCCAAGTCTCTGTGATGGTCTTCGTGGCAAGCGGGCTGTCGGCAGAGATGGCGTTACCCGATTTCACGATGTCTTCGGCGGTGGCCAAAGGTGCCAGCTTGTAGGCATTCAGGTAGATGTTCTTGCGTGCGGCGTCATAGCCTTCGATCGATGCGAGGCTCGCCATCACCGTGTTGTCGTTGACCACGGGGCGCCCGATCGTGGCATTCGTGTTCGCGCCCCATCCGCTCACGTTCAGCTTGTTCGTCTCTTGCGAGTTTCCGTAGAGCGCCTCGAGGTATATGGCGGGGCAGTCGGCAGTGGCGGGAATCTCGAGCTTTACCACATAGCGAAGCAGCTTGATGCCATATTGGTCGCGATACCCCTCGTCAGGCAAGCGATAGCCGTCAACGATGTTCGCGAAGAACGCGGGCGCCCGGTTGCACTGCACGCGCGCAACGTATCCTGGGTCGGGCTTGAATGTTTCCCCATCGATGTTGATGTAGGGGCGCTTTTGCCCCCATTTGTCAAAAGCCGTCACCGACTGCACATCGATAAGGCCAAGGTCGAGGGAATAGCCGCCCTCGGACGCCTGTTGGGGAGCGAACGAGAAGAAGTTGCCCTGGGCCGCCTGGTAGGGGGAGTCGTCCGAGGCCCCCGACTCGCCCAAGGGCGTTTCCTCGTCGCGCAGTTGGGAAGACGCGGGCATCTAGGCTTGGAAGAGCGTGAAGGGGCCCGAATCGTCTTCATCGTAGCCCAGCTGCTCAACGGCCGCCTTTCGCTGTTCCTCAAGGGGGTCGGGGTCGTCGGCATGCTCGGCTTTGAACTCCTCGTATGCGGCAGCTTCCGCTTCCTCCTGCTGCTGGAGCCGCTCGGCTTCGGCAAGCGTGGCCTCTTCGTCGGCGCAGAGGTCGCACTCCAAGGTGGCGTCCTGCGAACCATCGGGTGCTGCAGCGGACATCTCGACATCGGCAAGCGCGGCCTGCTCATAGAGCTCGTCGGCGCCGCCGACCTCGTAGGCAACGGTTACGCGCTCGCTGCATTGGGCGGCCGCGATATCGCCAGCGCTGGAGGGAGAACCGAGATAAGGGACGCCAAGGGCAACGAGTGCTACCACGAGCACTGCCGAAACGATTGCGGTGGCCGTTTTGGCCGCTGCGGGCTTTCTCAAATTGAGCATCTTTTCCGTCCCTCTAAAATGCTCAGAAGCGGTATTTCTTAAAGATGACATTTTAAAGGGTAAGTGCGCTTATATCAAGGATTGACCTGCCGTTATCGCGCACAACTTCATAAATTTCCCGTCATAGAATGCTCGGAGTGAGTTCGTTTGGCGCCGAATGCCGGAAACGAGACGCCAAGAACCGATGCGCCGGGATAGGTGCTGGGGCAGGGGCTAGAGCATCGGAAGCCGATGTCGGAAACCGGAGCGAGCGCTCGGCACCGGAGGTTAACCGCCAAGGCTGAGAGGCGACCTGAGCGCCTGGCCGGACGCTTGGCATCGAAAGCAACATACCAGGTCCTGGGCGCCCGCCACTTCGCCCTTCTATTCGCGTGCCTTGCTGAGATTGACGGATCCGTTTCCCTTTTCATCTGGGCTTTTACGATAGCCGTAGTGTCGCCCAAGCGCAATCATGAAGATGGCAGCCACGATGCACGCGGCTATCTCGGCCAGCGTCGGAGAGAACCATATGCCCTGTATGCCTATCACCAACGGCAGCAGAAGCACCGCCCCGGTCTCGAACACAAGCGTGCGCAAAAACGAGATGATGGCGGACACCAGGCCGTTGTTCAGCGCCGTGAAGAAGGCGGACGAATAGATCGCAAAGCCCATGAACAAAAAGCAGATCGCGTAGATATGGTAGGCATCCACGGTGAGTTTGAGCAGCTGCTCATCGTAGCCCACAAAGATCTGGGAGAGCGGCCCGGCGAGCACTTGGGCGGCCACGAACATCAGCACGCTTGCAATGCCGATTATCACCAGGCTCTTGCGAAGCAGCGAGCGCATCTCCACCTTGTTCTGTGCGCCGAATTGGAAGCTCAGCAAAGGCCCCGACCCAACCGAATAGCCCATGAAGATGGCCGCGAACACCATCACCGTATACATGATCACGCCATAGGCTGCCACTCCATCTTCACCTATGAAGCGCATCAGCTGCAAGTTGTACAACACGGAAACCAGGCTCATGGCGATGTTGTTCACCATTTCCGACGAGCCGTTCAAGCACGCTTTCCCGATGACGCGCCATTGCAGCGCCGGGCGCACGAACCAGAGCGATGCCGAGCGTTTGCGCATGAAATACAGGACTGGCACAAGCCCGCCGACCACCTCGCTCACGTTGGTCGCCAGCGCAGCACCCACAAGGCCCATTCCGCACAAGCCGATAAGCACGAAATCGAGCACGATGTTCGTGAGCCCCGCACCCACGATCACCAAAAAGCCCAGCTTGGGCTTGCCTGCCGTCACAAAGAAGCTCTGGAACGCGTACTGAAGAATATAGAACGGAAGGCTGAGCATCATCATGGAGCCGTAGAGCACCGAATCGTCGAAGAATTGCCCCGACGCGCCCATCAACGAGGCAAGCGGACCCATGGCAAGCAGGCCAATGACCGCGATGAGCACGCCGAGGAGAAACGAGAACAGCACCAGCAGCGTGAAGGAGCGGCGGGCGCGCTCGGTATCGCCTTCGCCCATGGTCTTGGCGACAAGCGCGCTTCCTCCCGTTCCGATCATCATGCCGAACGACGAGAGGATCATCACGATGGGCATGATGAGGTTCACGGCCGCAAAGGACGTTTTTCCCGCGAAATTCGACACGAAGAACCCATCGACGATGCCATAGAGCGACGTGAACACCATCATCGCAACAGTGGGCGCCGTAAAGCGCAGCAGCGCGCCGATCGAGAAATGCTTATGCATGTCTATCGCCATGATCAGAACCTCAACGCCTCGAACTGGTCTGCCAGTGAATCGGTGAAGCGGGCGGTCTCTTCGACCATCCTCCGCTTCCATTGCGCATCGAAAGCATCGACCGCCTCGCATTCAGCCTCGAGCACGGGGCGAATCTTCTCATCTATCGCCTTAACGCCGGCGGCGGTGAGCCAGACCGTCTTGGAGCGGCCGCTGTCGCGAAGCTCCACGAGGCCTTTTTCCTGGAGGCGCTTGATCGACGAGCTCACCGTTTGCTTGGCGGAAAAGCTCGTGCCGCACAGCTGTTTTTGCGTTCGGCCGTCTTGCTCCATCAGGCTATACAGGATCTCGAAGGCGCAATCGGCAAAACCCGCCCTGCGAGCCACCTCGTGGTAGAGCTCGTCGGTGCGGCGGTACATCTCGTTGATGGCCGCTACCGTTTGCAGCGTGAGGTCGTCGTATTTCGCCATGCGCCGCTTCCTCCTTTGCGTGCGTTTTGCGTACATTTTGCGTGCATCGCGCCAAACGCGACTGCTCGCCGAACGCCTTTAGCTTGCTTCTTGTCGTTAGTCCGATATCGGACGTTGAGACATTATAGAGTCCGATTTCGTACTTTCAAGAGCAACACAAACACTCCGCAAAACCGGCGGATGTGCCCAGCGCAGAACAGGATGCGCGCCATCGACCCCTCGGAAATAACGATGCACCTTAAATCAGACCGGGATCTTCGTTGATGGCCTCTCGCAAGGGCCCAAATGCAGATAATCGCATGACGCATAGAGAGTTCTCGGGCATACAAGATCAGTTTCAGCAGAGAGGATGGGCACAGAAGAAAGGGCGCTATTCCCGCGTCGTGCTCTCTTGTCGAAATCCGACCGCGATGCCTCTCCCCCGCCAACCTGGATGCCAATACAAAAGTTCCGTAACCAACGGGGAATCGAAACGGATTCCGCACGTATTAGTGCTAGGCTTGAACGCAGTTCTTTGCATCCCGTGCAGCTACAGCTTTTGTGCAGGAGCGCTCGATGCGCGAAGGACGTAAAGGTGTGCGGGAAACAATTCGCCACTAAGGAGGACTCATGGGATTTCTCGAAGGCAAGACTGCAATAATCACCGGTGCTGGTTTCGCGGCATTGAAGGACGGCTCGGCTGGCTCCATCGGCTACGGCATTGCCATAGCTTACGCCAAGGAAGGCGCTAACCTGGTAATCACCGGCCGCAACATGACCAAGCTGGAAGAAGCGAAAAAGCGCCTCGAGGCCGACTACGGCATTCAGGTGCTTGTCATGCAGGCCGATGTGCACGCGGGCGCCGACAACAAGGCTGTTGTGCAGAGCGTGATCGATGCCACCATGGAGAAGTTCGGACGCATCGACGTGCTGGTGAACAATGCGCAGGCAAGCGCATCGGGAGTCACGCTGGCCGACCACACCACCGATCAGTTCGACCTGGCCATCTATTCGGGCCTCTACGCCACCTTCTACTACATGCAGGCGTGCTATCCGCACCTGAAGGAAACCAAGGGCTCCGTGATCAACTTCGCAAGCGGCGCGGGACTGTTCGGCAACTACGGCCAGTGCGCCTACGCTGCTGCCAAGGAGGGCATCCGCGGCCTCACCCGCGTGGCTGCCACCGAGTGGGGTCCCGATGGCATCAACGTGAACGTGGTGTGCCCGCTAGCTTGGACCGCTGCCCTGGAGAACTTCAAGGACGCCTACCCCGACGCCTTCGAGGCGAACGTGCACATGCCACCCATGGGCCATTACGGCGACGTGGAGAAGGAGATCGGGCGCGTGGTGGTGCAGCTGGCCAACCCCGACTTCAAGTTCATGAGCGGCGAAACGCTCACCTTGGAAGGCGGTATGGGCCAGCGCCCGTAGCGCTAATCTGCAAAGAGAGAAGCGTTTCCTCGACCCTGCGAGAGAATTCTCGCAGGGTCTTTTGCAAGAAGACGGCTATGCGAAGCGGTCGGAGCGCACGCAGGTCAGATGCCCCGCTTCGTCTTGAAACAAGCACATACGTCCATCACGGCTCTCGTAGAGGAGCTGAAACGTGGCAGGGCGAGCGAAGGCGTGACCGGCCACCGCGTCGGCCGAGGCAGCGTTAGAGGCATTGTTCGTGCTAGAGTTGTCCCTCGCTTCGGGAGCATTTTGGTTGCCCATGTTGGGAGAATCAGGTGTCCGCGCTTCAGAATGCGATTCATCAGCGCGCGGTGTTTGCGGCTCACTCATAGCGCACATCCCAGAACACGAGGCCAGCCGCCGGGGCACACTCGCCAGCCGCCGCGCGGTCGCAGGCGGCGAGCACGTCGGCCACCCAGCTTTCAGGCCGCTTGCCCTGCCCCACCATGGCAAGCGTTCCCGCTAGCGTGCGCACCATGGAATGCAGAAACGAGCTGCCCACCACGCGCATCACCACCAGGCGCTCGCCGAATAGTTCCTCATCTGCAAACGACACTTCCATCAGGTTACGGCACGTAGGCTTATCCACCGCCGATACCGCTTTGCAAAAGCTCTTGAAGTCGTGCTCGCCGATCAAGCAGCGTGAAGCTCGCTCCATAGCCGCCACATCAAGCTCGCCCACGTACCACGAGAGGCCCGTCATGAACACCGGCGGCTGCTCGTCCACGCAGAAGAAGTAGCGATACTCGCGTGCCGTGGCATCGAAGCGCGCCGAAAATCCATCAGGTGCCACCCAGGCCTCTCGCACCGATATGCCATCGGGCGTGAGCGCATTGAGCGAGCGCAGAAGCCGCCGCGGCTCGAAGCCCGCAAGCTCCTCTTCGCTCACCTCGAAGCTCACCACCTGACCGCGTGCATGCACACCTGCATCGGTGCGACCGGCGCACACGGTAGGCACCTCGCGCCGGAGCACGAGCGCAAGCGCATGCTCCAGCTCGCCTTGCACGGTGGATTGCCCCGGCTGTCGAGCAAACCCGCAAAACGGCGCCCCGTCATAAGCTATCTTTAAAGCCAGAACCTTCATCGGTTCCAGATGGGACCGCCGAACAGCTCCTGGATTTCGGAGCGCATGATCATGTTGTCGGAATCCACCGTGACCGGCAGTTCGGCACGGAACTTACGGCCATCGTTCTGCATCACGAACAGCACCACGTAGTCACGCCCAGGGTAAGAGCCCAAGATGCTGCGCAGCCGTTGCACGCGCTCTTGGCTGAAATCGTTCGACGGAATGCGCAACTCGAAGCTCTGCGGCTTGGCAGAAGCCTCCGTAAGCTCGATGCCCTCCATCTCGTACACGATTATCTGGTTGCCACGATCGCCATGCTCGAACTTACCCTTCAGCTTCACGATGGCATCCTCTTGCAGCACGTCGGCCACATCGTCGTACTTGAACGTCAGGCATTCCACCGAACCCGTGGTGTCCTCCAAGGTGAAGGTGGCCATGCGCGTGCCGCGCTTCGTCAGCTTGGTCGCAACGTTCGACACCATGCCCACGAACGTGGCCGACTTGATATCGGTGGTGCGGTCCATCAAGTCGCCCAGCTGGTACTTCGTCATCTTCGCAATGGCAGCTTCGTAGGGCTCAAGCGGGTGCTCGGACACATAGATGCCCATGATCTCCTTCTCGAAAGCGAGCTTCTGCCGCTTGGGCCACTCCACGCCGTCCGGTTCGGGAACCTCTTCCGCAAAGCCGCTATCCTCGTCGTCGGCGAACATGTCGAACATGCTCACCTGGCCAGAGTCGCGGTCGCGCTGGCGCTTGGCAGCTCCATCCAAAAGCGGCGTGTCGTCCACGAAGTACATCAGCTGCTTGCGCGTGTAGCCCGTGGAGTCGAAGGCGCCACCTTTGATGAGCGCTTCGAGCGTCTTGCGGTTGTAGCATTTGGAGTCCACGCGCGCCACGAAATCCTGCAGCGACGTGAACTCGCCGCCGCGCTCGCGCTCGGCCACGATTTGCTCTGCCACGGCCTGCCCGATGCCGCGCACGCCCACCAAGCCGAAGCGCACGCCCTCTTCCACCGGCGTGAACTCGGCTTTCGACGAGTTGATGTCGGGCGGCAGCACGGGAATGCCCGAGTGGTTGCAGCTGGCGATGTAGCGAATCAGGCGGTCGGTCTTGCCCATGTAGCTGGACAGCACGGCAGCCATGTACTCGTAGGGATAATGCGCCTTCATGTAGGCAGTGCGCATGACCAGAATTGCATAGGCCGCCGAGTGCGACTTGTTGAACGCGTACTTCGCGAACTTCTCGGCATCGGCCCAGATCTGCTTGGCTATCTCCAGCGAGAAGCCGTTGTCCACGGCGCCCTGGTTCCAGTCTTCCTGCAGCTGCTTCATCACGTCGAGCTTCTTCTTGCCCATGGCCTTGCGCAACTTGTCGGCCTTGCCTGCCGAGAACCCGCTCATGGCCATGGATACCTGCATGATCTGCTCTTGGTACACCATGGTGCCGTAGGTCTCTTCCAGGATGGGACGCAGGCGCTCGTCGTAGTAGTGCACGGGTTTCTTGCCGTTGGCCACGTCCACGTAGTCATCCACCATGCCCGATTCCAAGGGGCCTGGACGGTTAAGCGCGATGGAAGCCACCACGTGCGAGAAATTCTGCGGAGGCATGCGCGTGAACAGGCTCACGTACAGCGCGCCTTCAACCTGGAACAAGCCATCCATGTTGCAGGAGCGCAGCAGGTCGAATGCCTTCGGGTCGTCGATGGGAATCTCCTCGGGCACCACGTCGATGCCGTGAGTCTCCTTCACGTTGCGACATGCCCGCGACAACACGCCCAAGGTGCGCAGCCCCAAGAAGTCCATCTTCAGCAGGCCCAGGTCGGGCGTGTAATGGCCGTCGTATTGGGTGATGATGGCTCCCTCGGCGCCCTTGGTGTCGCGCTTCATGGGAACATGGTCGCTCATGGGGTCGCGGCAGATGATGGTGGCGCATGCATGCACGCCCTCGCCGCGCAGGTGCCCCTCGATGCCGCGCGCCGCGTCGATTACCTGACGCACGTCCTCTTCGGTGTCGTAGGCGGTCTTGAGGTCCTTGTTCTTCTCGAGCGCCTCGTCGATGGTGATGCCCAGCTCGTCGCCAATCAGCTTGCAGATGCGATCGCCCACGCCATAGGGGTAGTCCAGCACGCGCGCCGCATCGCGCACGGCGTTTTTCGCCTGCAGAGTGCCGAAGGTGATGACGCCCGACACGTGATCCTCGCCATAGACCTCCTTGATGTGGTCGATCACCTCGCCGCGGCGCTCATCCTCGAAGTCCACGTCGATATCGGGCATCTCCACGCGCTCGGGCGACAGGAAGCGCTCGAACAGCAGACCGTTCACCAAGGGGTCCAAGTCGGTGATGCCCATGGCGTAGGCCACGATGGCACCTGCTGCCGAGCCGCGGCCCGGACCAACGCCGATGCCCTGGCTGCGGGCCCATTCGATGTATTCCTGCACGATGAGGAAGTAGGCCGGGAACCCTTGCTGGATGATGACGCTGGCCTCGTACTCGTAGCGCTCTGTCACGTCGGGGCGCAGGGTCTTGAGCTCCTCGTAGGTGTGGGCCAGACCCTCCTTCTCGCCTGTTGGGTCGCCGTAGCGCTTCACCAGACCCTTTTCGCACTGGAAGCGGAACCAGCTTTCCTCGGTCTCGCCGTCGGGCAACGGGAAGCGGGGCAAGATGGAGTCGCGCTCGAGTTCCACGTTGCACTTCTCAGCCACCTCCACGGTGGTGTCGCACGCCTCGGGGAAGTCGTGCAGGGCCTCGCGCATCTCGGCTTCCGACTTCATGTAGAACTGGTCGTTGGCAAAGCGCATGCGCTTGGCGTCGTTCACCTTGCTGCCCGTGCCGATGCACAGCAGGATGTCGTGCGCTTTGGAATCGGCCTTCTCCAAGTAATGGAAGTCGTTGGTGGCGATGGTCTTGAAGCCGCATTCCTTGGCCACGCGCGTGAGCTCCAGGTTCAGCTCCAGCTGCGTCATGCCGCCATCGGTGGTGAGGCCTTGGTCTTGCAGCTCGATGTAGAAGTCGCCTGGCTCGAAGCAGGCGGCCAGCTTGCGCGCCCACTCGCAGGCATCCTCGAATTGGCGGTTGTCGAGCAGCCGCGGGATGATGCCCGCGATGCATGCCGAGGCGCCGATGATGCCCTTGCCGTACTTCTGCAGCATGGCGTAGGTGGTGCGCGGCTTGTAGTAGAAGTTGTCCACGTGCGATTCGCTGACCAGCTTCAGCAGGTTGTGATACCCCTCGTTGGTCTTGGCCAGCAGCAGCAGATGGTACAAGCGCGGCTTGGTGTCGCGGCTGAGCGTCTCGTCGGTGGTGAAGTACACCTCGCAGCCGAAGATCGGCTTCACCTTCTTGCCCGTTTCCGACTCGATCGCGTCGCAGGCAGCCGCCAGCTCGGGCACGCCCGACATCACGCCGTGGTCGGTGATGGCAACGGCTGGCATGTCGAACTCGGCAGCGCGGCGCACCATGTCCTTCACATGCGTCATGCCATCGAGCAGCGAGTATTCGGTATGGTTGTGCAAATGTACGAAAGCCATGGTCAGAGCCCTGTTTCTGTGACGTGCGAACTAGCGTTTCAGCAAGCGCTGGCGGGTACGTGTGGGATGCGATGAGCGCTTCGATTGATTGGTCTCATGATACCAGCGCGCTGCGACGATGGGCATCCGGAAACGATGGATTTCGGGTGATGATACTACGATTGGGAAACAGAGCTTCACAACAAGAGTTGGAGGGATACCCTCTTCACCTACAGCTGCCGCGAAAGCGAGCCGTGGCGTACGAGAGGTACGCGAGACGAGCTTGGAGGGACAGATGTCCCGCGAAGAAAGCTTCCTATTCGGCGAAGTCGTCGGGCGAGAGGTTCTCCAAGAACGACTTGAACTCGCTCACGACGCGCTCTTCGTCGAAGGGTTCTTTGAACAGATAGGGAAACGAGGCGCTCTCGAGCACCTTCTCATCGATATAGATGGGTGCGCCCTCGCGTACGGCCAGCGTGATGGCGTCGGAAGGCCGCGCATCCAGCTGAATCAAGCGGTCATATTGCCGCAGCACCAGCTGCGCGAAGAACGTGCCATTTTTCACGGCATGAATCAGCGTGTGATCGATGCGCGCATCCAGATTGGTGAAGGCGTCCAACATGAGGTCGTGCGTCATCGGCCGCGAGAATCGTGCGCCCTCGAGCGCCGCGCCTAATCCCATCGCCTCATGGGGCCCGATGCATATGGGCACCACGCGAGACTTCCCCTCGCTCACCGGCGCCTCGACAGGTTCGAGCACCAGAAACGAGGGGTTTCCGGGATCCATCACGATAAGTGTCAGCACTTTCAACTCAACCATGAATCCATTGTATCAGCGCTTGACCTCAGCCCCAGACCCGTCACGGCTTTGTCATCTCCAGCAGTTTCGCCGAAACCGCTCAGGCAAAGGATGCAACAGCTCGCTAGTTGTGAGTGACCACCACGTCGCCTGGCAGGATGATCGAATACAGCTCGGCCGCCTTCTCGGGAGGCAGGTTCACGCATCCGCCGCTGCCAAGCGCGGCATCCTTGTACAGCTGACCGCCGAACGAGGTTTGCCACCAGGCATCATGGAACCCGATGAACGTGCGAATGAATGGCATCCAGTATTCAACATCGCGACCGAACACGTGATCCTCTTCAACCTGCGTCTCGCCGTTCTCGTCCACATAGACGTACTGGCCCACGCTGCGCAACTGGGCAGGGCTACGCTTCTCGGTTATGGTGTATACGCCAGTAGGCGTTTCGAAATCGGTGCCCCAAACGCCCGTGATCACATCGCTTTCCCATATGATGTCGCCGTTTGCATCGTAGAAGCGCGCATACTGCTCATCCATGTCCACGTCGATGTAGCGCTTTCCCCAATCCGCGCCCGGCAGCCCCAAGAAGCCATTGCCTTCCCAGGCGCACGGGATGCTCTGACCCGAGATGCCGGTTTCCAAGCCAGACTCGATGGTGGCCATCGCGTCGTCCACATCCAGTGCTTGCCACCCATAGGTACCGCCGGTCACCGTGCATATCTTGCCATCGGGGCGTGTGTAGGTACGCTGGTCGGTGCCCGAGAGCAGCATGCGCAAATCGGCCAGCCACGCGTTCTTCTTCGCCTCGTCGATGCTCACTTCGAAGTCATCGCTGAAGCTGATCCATCCAGCCGCCACCGATGCATCTATGGTAAGCGGCGTGGATTCACCCAACATGAACACCAGGTTGTATTGCGAGCACAGCTCGTTGGCCTTCTGCGCCGCCGCTTGCTTCTGGCTCGCCGTGCCCTTCACTTCGATGCGCGATACGCATTGCGACGGCACGGTGAACTCGGTCTGCAGCTCGCGAATGGGCGCATCGAGTGCCGCCACCAGCTGTTGCACATCGATGGTGGTGCCCGCTTCCACGGGCGTGTACACCCACTGGCCGGCCTGCTCGTCGAAATGCACTTCTGAGCTCGCGGCGGAAAGCGCTGCCCCGTTCGAAGACGCAGTGGCCAGCTGAATGGCTCCCAACAGGCTGTTCTCGTTGTATTCCGTGTCGAACAAGTCGGATACGTCGTGCGGAAGCAGCGCCATCAGCGGCCAGAACAGCGTGTTCTGATTCTCGAGGATGTCCTGGGCGCTTTGGTTGGATTTGAACCGAAGCCCTATCTCGTTTCCAGGAATCTGAACATCCAGCGAGCTACCAGTTAGGTGCAACGTGTAATCGGCCAGTTTCTCATCGGCCAGCGCCTGCACCTCCGTTGGCGTCAGCTCGCCAATGGGCACGCCGAATGCCTCGGTGTTGGGGTAATAGCTCTGGTGATACTTCCCCGCGCCGCCCGCGTACCAGGCAATGACCACGATGAGCACCACCGCGATTGCCGCAATGAGCACCATGCGCTTGTTGCTTGCGAACTTGCGAGCCAACTCGCCAGCATGCGCAAGGGCGCTCGATGCCGTGTTGCCGGCAGCCGAAGCGGAGGGCGCCTCGGGCGAAGATGTCGAGCGCATGGTTGGCCGCGCGCCTTTGCGAGCCGCATCGCGACCGGCTGCGCCCCGCTTGTCGGCAGCTCGGTTGGCTGCACCTCTACCGGCTGCAACTCGATCGGTTGAACTGCGCTCGCCTGCGCCTCGACCAGCTGTGTTGCGCGAATCCTTCACACTGGGGCGACGCGATGAGCCACCATCGCGGCTCGAGCGCGCTTGCGTCGAGCCGCCAGCATGCGGTTTGCCAGTTCGCGACTGCTCGGACTGTCCGCCACCTGACCGCTCGCGTCGCGGCCGCCCGTTAGCCGGACGCGCTTTCCTGCGCGCCTCGCGTTGCGCTCCTTGGCTCGCCTGGCCACCCCGGCTGCCCGCAGATGCCTGCAGCGAAGCGTCTACTGCAGGCGAAACCGGCGCACCCGAATCGCGCAGGAACTCTCCCCACGCCCCCATGGCATCGGACTTGCCGTTCGATGGGGCATCGGTTTCGCCAATTGGCCCGCGTGGCGGCTGGCGAAGCGATGCATCGTGGCTATTCCGTTGGTCTTGATTCATACCCTAAGCAATCCACAGCTTCTCGGTTCCGATAGTTGTAAGCTCATTATGACCGGGCAATACGAGCGTTTCGTCAGGAAGCGCCGCCAATCGGCGAAGAGACTCCAGCATGTCGCGTTGGCTGCCGCCTTTGAAATCCGTGCGCCCATGCGCCCCGCGAAACAGCGTGTCGCCCGCAACCAGGATGGGACGATCAGCGCTTGCGCTGTTGCCGTTGTTGCCACCGGTATCTTCGCCAGAACCTTCGCCCGCATAGTACAAGCACATGCTGCCCGGCGTATGGCCAGGCGTTACCAGAACCTGCCAGGTCAGGCCGCCAAGATCCACGCGCTGCCCGTCTTCCACCACCATGTCCACCGGGCAGGGATCGAACTCGCTTTCGGTCAGGAATGGCTGCTCGCCTGCAATCACCGGGGCATCCACGCTACTAGCCACCACCACGGCTCCGGTTGCGTCACGCAATGCCTTCGCCGCGCCCACGTGATCCCAATGCGCATGGGTGAGCACAATTGCGGAAACGGGCCGCTCGCCGAGCGCTTCCACGATGCGCTCCGGTTCGCACGAGGGATCCACCACCACTACGCCATCGGGCCCCTCGATGAGGTACACGTTGTTGGCCAGAGGCCCCAGCACCATGTTCTCGATCTTCATAGTTCCATCTTCTTCCCACCCGCACCAGCACTGGCGCACCTGCACCCACCACACCGCACCCGCATTGGCGCAGGCTGCAAGCAGGCACGAGCAAGCTAGCTCTTGCGCGACCCCACATACTCGCCCGGATACATGCGCCGTGCTTCGAACACGCCGTCGACGTCTTGCACAGCAGCCAGCACATCGTCCACATGCCCCACGTCCGACACCTGGAACAAGAAGCGCATGTGCACGATGCCATCGCGATCGGTGTTGGTGGAAGCGGTGATCACGTTCACGCCCTCCTCGGCCAGCTTGGCCGTTACGTCACGCAGCAAGTTCATGCGATCGAGCGCCTCGACGTACGCCTCGATACGATAAGTTGCCTCGTTGGCGTCTTGCTCCCACTGCACCTCGATGATGCGCTCCGGCTCCTCCATCAGCTTCGCGGCATTGGGGCAGTCGGCGCGATGCACCGACACGCCGCGGCCCCGCGTGACGAAGCCGATGATGCCGTCGCCAAGCACCGGGTTGCAGCAGCGCGAAAGGCGCACGAGCACATCGTCGAGCCCCTTCACCACAATGCCCGTAGAGCTGTGCGTCTCATGGTGCTTGGGCCTCTTCACGCTAGTCACCATGGGCGGCATCTTGCCCGTGGACATTGCCGATGAGCCGATGCTCGGCTTGCGCGCCTCCTCGGTGCCGCGATCCACCAGCAGCTTCAGCAGGCGGTTCGCCACATGCTGCGCGCTCTCGGTGCCCGTGCCAATGGCCACCAGCATGTCGTCTTGCTCCTTGTAGCCCAGATGCTCGGCTACTGACTTCAACGCGCGCGTGGCCTGGGCGTTCGAGATGCCCAACCCATGTTTGCGCATCTCGCGCGAAAGGCGGTCGTGACCCTCCTGCAAATCGTCGCCACGAGTGATCTTCGAAAAGTAGTTGCGCACCTTCGAGCGGGCGCTTGGCGTCTTCACGAAGTTCAGCCAGCCGCGCGAAGGGGTGGCGCTCTTCTGCGTGAGGATCTCCACCCGATCGCCCATCTGCAACGTATAGGTGAGCGGCACGATCTTGCCATTCACCTTCGCGCCCACGCAATGATTGCCCACCTCGGTATGGATGGCGTAGGCGAAATCGACGGGCGTGGAGCCAGCGCGCAGGCTCTTGGCCTCGCCCTTGGGGGTGAACACGTACACCTCGGACTCGTCGAGGTCCACCTTCAGGTCTTTCAGGAACTCGCGCGAATCCTGCGTCTCATCGGACCAGTCCACCATCTGACGCAGCCACGCCAGCTGCTTCTCGAACGCCTCGGAGCGCGCGGAGCCCTTGCCGCCCTCCTTGTAAAGCCAATGCGCTGCCACGCCGTACTCGCTCTTCTGATGCATTTCCTCCGTGCGGATCTGCACCTCCAGCGGGCGCCCTGCAGGGCCGATCACCGTGGTGTGCAAGCTTTGGTACATGTTGTACTTCGGCATGGCGATGTAGTCTTTGAAACGGCCGGGCATGGGATGCCAAATGGTGTGCACCGCGCCCAGGGCCGAGTAGCAATCCTTCACCGTGGGCACGATCAAGCGCACCGCGATGAGGTCGTAGATCTCCGAGAAATCCTTGTCCTTCTTGGTCATCTTCTGGCTGATGGAATACAAGTGCTTGGGGCGCCCCATCACCTGCGCCTCGATGCCCATCTTCGCCATCTCGTCCTTCAGCACGCTCACCACCTGGCTGAGGTAAGCCTCGCGTTCGGCACGGCTCTCGGTAATCATGCGTGAAACCTGCCGATACCGATGCGGTTCCAAGTAATAGAAGGCGAGGTCCTCAAGCTCCCACTTAATGGAGTTGATGCCCAGGCGATGCGCGATGGGCGCGTAGATCTCCAACGTCTCGCGCGATTTGAAGATGCGGCGATCCTCGGGCAGGCTGGCCAGCGTGCGCATGTTGTGCAGCCGGTCGGCCAGCTTGATGACGATCACGCGGATGTCCTTGTTCATGGCCACCAGCATCTTGCGGATGGTGGCAGCTTGCTCGTCGGTGAGGCTCTCCACCTCGATGCGCGTGATCTTGGTAACGCCTTCCACCAGGTCGGCTACTTCCTCGCCGAAGAGGGACACCACTTCGTCTCGCGAGGTGTCGGTGTCTTCGATGGTGTCGTGCAACAGCGCCGCCACGAGCGTTTCCACGTCCATGCGCAGGCTGGACAGGATGAGAGCCACCTCGATGGGATGCGCGATGAAGGGCTCGCCCGATTTGCGCTTCTGACCCTGATGCGCGTTCGAGGCGAACTCGTAAGCCGTGCGCAGCAGCGCCACTTCCTCGGCTGTGAGGTACGAGGAAGCTGCTTTCTGCAGCTCGGCAAAGCGTTCGTCGGGGGTCTTGTTCTCGTTATGGCCGAAGCCGTGCTCGTGCGGCTGTGCCGAAGAGGAGCGATGCAGCATGGAGGGTGTCGCTACGATATCGCCTATTGCCATGGTCGCCACCTCCTTCTTCAGGTTTGAATCTCGCCCATCGTCGGCGCAGTTTCAGAAGCTAATATTTTACCACCGGCACCGCTCACGAGAAGAGCCGGGTCGTGCGGCCCGGCTCTTCGAAGGTTCCCTCAGTTTAGGGAAGAATTACGCGCGCTGCTCCTCTTCGTCTTCGTCCTTCTTGCGACGAGCCAAGATGATGAAGAAGAACAAGCCCAGCAGCACTATGGCCGCGCCGATGATCCAAGGCCACCAGTTGAAGGCGCCCTGCTCGGCTTGAAGCTCGCCAGCTGCTGCCAAAGGCGTTTCGTCGGAGTCGATGGTCTCCTCGGCAGCTTCATCGTCGGCATTCGCTGCCAGCGGCGTTGCGTCATCACCTATGGTCGCACCATCGGCCGGAGCAGGGTTCGTTGCAGGAATCACGGGCGTTTGGCCAGCATTAGGGTTAACGGGAGCGGCAGGATTGCCCGTAGCCGCACCATTGTTACCGCCCTCATTACCGCCATCAGTCGACCCTTCGGCTGGCGGATTCGGCTGCGTTACGGGCAATGCGGCTATCGTCCTGGTTTGCACATGCGTGCCGTTATGGGCGCATACGCTCTGCTCAAGACCATCAACACCAGGTGCCGCAGGACGCGCAACCGTCCACTCGCCCCACTCATGCGCATCTGGATCGATAGCGATGGGTTCGACGGTCTTCTCGGCAAGGCACCCATCAACGGTGCAGCCAGTTGTCTGCTGCCCAGCAACGGTGCACGTTGCAGCACGATCGGTAGTAGTGGCAATCTGATGCTGATGCACGGTGTAAAGCTCTGCAGGCTTTGCAGTGCCATAACCTTCTGCGCAATAACCACTTACATCACCCGAGAACGCGCCGCCGGTAATGAACTCGGCGAGGTCGTTCCACTCTTCGACCTTGTTGGTGCTGTTTGACCAACCGTAAACCTTAACGGCCTCGGATTGCTCGGACTTGAAGATGCCATCGGCAATCGTAGCCGTAGGCTCGCCGTAATTCGCGCGCTTCACGAGCGACACAGCTGCACCATCAAGGATGGCGCCGTCACCTGTCTTCGATGCGCTCTCGTCCGCGCCGTTGCCAGTAATCTCCGCAGCATCGGAAACCACCAGCTCGCCATCGCACATCTGCACGCCAACGTTACCAACGATCTTGCCACCAGTAATGGTCAGAGTGCCCTCTTGCGGATGATAGATTCCCGCTCCCAAGCCGGTAATCTCTCCATCATTGACGGTTATCTTGGTGCCATCAGAGGTGCCATTGCCGCTTATGCCATAAGCACCGCCCTTGATAGTGCCACCGTTGATGACGACATCCGCACCACCATAAACACCAATTGCCGTTCCTGCATTTGCATGCTCTGCAGTAATCGCAGCATTTTCGGAAACAGTCAGGCTGCCATTGGTGTTGATGCCACAAGCACCATGCACTGCGGCATTGCCATAGACGCTAGCCGTTGCTTTGCTAGCAGAGATGCCACCGTTCGTTCCAGCTGGATTTCGCGAGCTGACGTCGGCATCGCCGTATACATTTATCACTGCGGTTTCCGAGCCGTTACCGGCTGCAATTCCCCAATATTCGCCGCTCACCTTCGCAGTGCCGTAAACATTGGTCGTGCTATTCGCACCAGCATAGATTCCATACCATGCTGTTCCGCCCTGAATCGTGCCGGCCTCCACGTTAAGGGTGCCGTAGTTGTCGATTGCATCGTCTGCGCCATTGGATACGATCTTGCCCATTTGATCGGCACTCGAGTCCACGATGGTCAGCGTTCCCTGATTCTGCAGCGTTATAGCAGAAGCGCCGTTTGTAATCGTCTTGCCGTTCAGGTCGAGCGTCACAACCTTCCCGGCTGGTACGGCAGCTGTCTCGGCAACATCTTGCAGCACGGTGATGGTCTGACCGTCGGTTGCCGCATTCACAGCTTCCTGCAGCGTTGCGTAGCGCACATCGCCAATCGCTGCTTTATGGTTGGACACCACCTCGTAAGTATCGTTGCCGTTGTCCTGCAGCTTCATCCCAGCCGCGACATAGGGGCTCACGCTTGCAATATCACTACCCGTGAAACTGCCACCAGAAACCTCGAGGACACCGCCTTCTTTGCCTTCGAAGTTGATCAGCTTGCGAGCAGTACCTTGATCGAAGCTGCCACCGTTGATCTTCAGAACAGCGTCACCTGGCTCGCCGCCGTTGTCACTGGGATTCTCGTTAACCAGGAACAGGCAAGCGTTTGCTCCCGTAGTGGAGAACTTGCCCCCGTCAACAGTGCACGTCGCAACGCCCATCCCATCCTTGCCACTTACGTAAAGAGCATAGAACGTGCTGCCGACATGACCATTCGGGCAGGGATGCGTTTGGAATGTGCCGCCCTTGACGTAAACGTTCGCACCGCCCACGGCTGCCAGTGCGCCTTGAGAACCATGCACCTTCACGGCATCGTCGCTCGCCGGAAGAATCTGCATGGTGCCGCTCACGCCGTTTTCATCGCGATTGTTCAATGCGTAAGCCCACGGAGTGCCGCAACCAGAGCAAGCGAGGGTTTCGAACTCGCCACCGTAGATCACCGCATTGCCAACGTTGTAAACAGCACCCGTAGCAGCGAAGTAACCACCGTAAACGGTAAGATCGGCGCCGATGCCGTTGCGAATGGCGGTGCCATCGCCAAAGACGCTGCCGATGTAGGTGCCATCCATGATGGTCAAGGTGCCGTCGTTGCGCACTGCACCGTAACCGCTCCCGCTATTGGAGCTGTCAATGGTACCGTTGCCCTTGATGGTTAGCGTACCCTTGTTCGCGATAGGTCGACCCGAGAAGTCGCTTGCCACCGTGATGCTGTGACCAGCCATGTCGAGCGTAACGACCTTGCCCGCTGCGACCGTTACGATCTGCGCGGTGGTCATGCCCTCGATATCGGCCTGCAGGGTGACGACGTCATCAGCCTGGGCCGCATCGATGGCAGCTTGCAGCGAGTCGAAAGATTGGTCGCCGATCTTCGCAACGCCGTCGGTGGCCTCTTGCGGAGTCATGTCCTTCTCCGCGACGCGAGCCTTCAAATTCTGGGCAATCATCTCAGCGATGGCAGGCTCTTCGGTATCGTCGGTCGCGTCGACCGACGTATCAGCAACTACCTCGGTTGCGGCATCGGTAGCGTCTGTCTCATCGTTGATTGCGTCAGCATCAGCAGCAGGAGCCTCGTCCTCTACTGCTTCGCCATCAGCGGCATCAGCAGCAACATCCGCTTCAACGTCTTCGCCTTCAGCTTCGTCGTCGGCATCGGCAACGATGTCGCCTGCATCCACCGACTTCAGCTCTTCGACGTCGCCCGCCTGCGCAGACTGCGTCTCATCCGCCACAGCCACGCCAACCATGGGCGTGAGGTTGGCGAACGAGAGAGCAAGCACGATTGCCAGCACGATGGCTATGCAATGCCCTCCTCGCGTCTGTCGTGCATCCAATAGCCAATCGAGTGCTCTCATGCTTCATCCCTTCCATCGCTGCGTCAAAATCGCTCCGCACGCTTCCTGTAAATAAACACGAAATTGCAGCTAGTATATAGCATTTCAGAGGGTGCGACTATCACCATTCTATGATTTCAGCACCCCACGGGGAAAACCATCAGCGAACTCATAGCGTAAGTCATAGCATACAAACCCGGCATTGTTCAGTCGCCCGCAACTCGGCAAAGCAACTGGCTTCTGACATGCGCTCGCAGCAGAATTTCATCGTTCCAACTAGGCGGTTCTTCAAATATGAACGCTTTGTGAAGACGCATGGCACCCTTCAGAGCGGCCTCCAAGGCACCTTTCAGAACATCCTTCAGAGCACCCTCCGGAGCGCTCGCAAAGCTCCCCTAGAACGGCAAAATCGGCCGGATGATGCGCTGGCGCAAAGCCGCCGCGCTCTCGCCAAGCGCCCAGGCCTTGAAAACCTCGAACACCACCCGTTCGTCAATGCCCTCGCGATACCGAATGGAGCTCTCCAGATCGACCTTCTGGTCGGTGTCCACCAAGCGCACTTCGCGCACGCGCACCCCGTTCGCCTGGCCAGCACGCACGTCGAACAGGCCCAGCTCACGAAACACCGCCACGGCGCACTCCACCGACGACTCCATGATGTCGCAACCGCGACTGGCCGCGCGCTTGATCACGTTGGGGCAATCGAGCACCGCCCATCCGCCACTGGCTGCTGCTTGCTGGCTGAGCTCGCGCAGCACGCGATAGATGGTTGCCATGCTGCGGCGGTCTGGCGTCATAGACGACAAGATTCCCTCGTTCGTGCCTGCATCCTGATTCGAGTACAGCAGATGCACGCCCGCCTCGGCACCGTCGCGCCCCGCACGGCCGCTCATCTGGTTGAACTCGATCTCGTTATAGGGCAGGTTATACAGCACCACATGACGAATGTCGGGGATGTTCACGCCTTCGCCGAATGCCGACGTTGCAATGAGCACGCTGAACTCGCCTGAGCGGAACATCTCCTCGATGCGCGCTCGCTCAGCGCGCGAAAGGCCAGCGTTGTAGAAGCCAATCATCAGCGCGATATGTGGCACCCGGCGCCGCAGCATGCGCGCTAGCTGCACCGACGCCATGCGCGAGTTCACGTAGATCACCGTCTTCTCGCCTGTAGCCACCAAGCGCGCCAAGTACTCGTCGCGTCGCTTCTGGTTGCGCTGGTCATCCAGCTGCAGGTTCGGACGCTCGGTGCAGTCGCACACGCAACGACCGATGGGAAGCTGCGCCTCGATATCGCGCATCACTTCATCGGGAGCCGTGGCTGTAAGCGCCAGCACCGTGGGGTTGCCTAGAACCCCCAAAATGCTCGCCAAGTCCTTGTAAGCCGGGCGGTTCGCCTCGCGCGCAAGCCCGATATGATGCGCCTCGTCCACCACCAGGAAGCTGATGGGGTGCGCCGCGCCAATCTTGGCCGCATGGATGCTCAAGAACTCCGGCGTGGTAAGGATGATGTCGCATTCCCCCTGCGCCAGCCGCTCGTAGATCTGTTGGCGGTCCTCGGGTGCGGTTTCGCCATTGAGCACCTCGGCCACGATGCCGAAATTCCGCAAGGCGTTGTTCAGGTGGAACGCTTGGTCGTTGATGAGCGCACGCAGCGGATACACGAACATGCTCACGCCACCTTGCGCAAGCGCTACCTTCGCCGCATGCACTTGGAAGATGAGCGACTTGCCGCGCCCCGTGGCCATCACGCACATGGCCGACGTGCCAGCGTCCAGCAAGTCCAGCACCTCACGCTGCTTCTGGTGAAGCTGGCCGCCTCCTATGAATTCGCGAATGATAGCGTCTTCCAACTGGGCCGGATTGCTGCGCGCAAGCTGTTCCCATTGCTTGCGGCTCTCCTTGCGCAGCGCCTCGTGCTCCTCCAGCAGCGACACGCTTTCCTCGTCCTCGCGGCAAATCTCCTCGTCGGTTTCGGCAAGCAGGTTCGACACGAACTCGCAGTTGCCTGGGTCAAGGCAGGCTTTCAGGGCGCAGCACGGCTCAACCGGCGCGATGGTCTTCAGCATGGCCTTCACGTTGCGCCGACCGCGCCATTCGTCCACTTGCACTTCGAACGTTGCAGTGACCAGGCTCTTTTCTTTCAGTAAGCCCTCTATCTCCTTGCAATGGAACATGATGGCGTCCACTTGGCTGATGCCATCGCTCAGCGTGCACGAGAAATGGTTCTTGTCGGCGCCCACGGCGCGCGCGTTCATAATCACCACGTCTTGCGCCATCAGCATGGGCACCTTGTTCTCTTGCCCGAACGGCGCCAGCATTTGCATCTTCTCCACGTTCGCCACCGTGAGCTCTTCCAGGCTCACCACGGCATCTACCTGGATGAGCGGATGGAAGTCTTCCTCGGGAAGCGCGTCCATGTAGGCGCACAGCTGCTCGGCGAACTCGGTAAGACGGCTCTTGGGCAGCGTGACTCCCACCGCAGCCTCGTGACCGCCGAATTTCGTGAGCAAAGGCGCGGTGCTTTCCACGGCCTTGAACAGGTTCACCTGTCCAATGGTGCGGCCACTTCCATGGGCTTCGTCGCCATCTATGGTGAAAAGGAGGCACGGCACGCCATAGTTGTGCGCCAAGCGGCTGGCCACGATGCCCTTCACGCCTTCGTGCCAGTCCTCGCCTGCCACTACCAGCGCACGCTGGCCATGGTAGATGCGCACAGCTTCGTTGCGCGCAAGCTCCGAGAGCTCCGCCTCGATGGCGCGCCGCCGGTCGTTCACTTCCTCAAGCTGATGCGCAAGCTGGAGCGCTTTGTCGTAGTCGTCGGTCATCAGCAAATCCAACGCCAAGCATGCATCGCCCATGCGCCCAGCAGCGTTCAGGCGCGGGATGATGGAGAAGCTGAGGTCGGTAGATGTGATCGTCTTTCCCGTCATGCCCGAGCATTCCAAGAGCGCTGCCATGCAAGGTCGCGGTTCGCTCATGATGCGTTCCAGGCCATCCTTCACCAGTGCGCGATTCTCGTCGCGCATGGGCATCAGGTCGGCCACGGTGCCCAGCGTGGCGAAGTCGGTGTAGCTGCGCCACAGGTGCGGGTACCCGAAACGTGCGCCGAGCGCCTGCACCACCTTGAGTGCCACGCCCACACCCGCCAGGATGGAGCTCGGGCACGAAGGGTCGGTTTTAGGATCCACGAGCGGCACGTCCTTGGGGCGCACCTTGGGCGGCTCGTGATGATCGGTGATGACCACCTCGGTGCCGTGCGCCAAGATGGCAGCGACCTCCTCTGCGCAAGCTATGCCGCAGTCCACGGTGACGATGAGGTCTGGCTCCAGAAGCTGGACGCGCTTGAGGGCAGCCCCGGAAAGCGCATAGCCCTCGTCAAAGCGGCGCGGGATGAAGGGGGTCGCATGAGCTCCCAGGGCACGCAACCCCCGCGTGAGCACTGTGGTCGCCGACACGCCGTCTACGTCGAAGTCGCCGAACACCACGACGCGCTTGTGTTCGCGTACGGCTGCCTCGAGTGCGTCCACGACGCCTTCCATGCCCGAGATGTCGTAGGGGTTTCGCCAATCGCGATCGAGCGAGGGATGCAAGAAGCTCTCGGCTTGCTCCACGCTTGAAATGCCCCGAGCAGCCATGACGGTGGCAATGAACTCGGGGATGTCGAAGTGCTCTCGAAGGCGTGCGACCACATGCGGGTTGGCCGCGCTGATCTTGTATGTGGCTGACATGCTGAAACCTCGTAAGACTCGTTGCTTGGGAAGTATTCTATCACGCAGCCACTTGCCTCAAGGTAACGCTTCAGCATGTCATGAGCCAACATTATTCCTTCAACGAAAGCGCGCTTACCGTGTGGCGTATCCTTCATATTTCGCAGGACATGGACGATTACGCTTTAGTCGACTTATCATAGATGGCTGATTAACAAGCACCGTCAATTTAACGAACGCGAAACCGAAGGCACGCTTGCATGGCATTTCTGCTGGGCTCAGAAAAGATCACGATGGACTACCCCTCCAAAACGGTGCTGGACGAGGTATCCCTTGGCGTGGATGCTGGCGACCGCATTGGCATTGTGGGGCGAAACGGCGACGGCAAATCCACTCTGCTTGGACTATTAGCCGGCGAGATCGAACCCACGGACGGCCGCGTGATTCATACCAATGGCGTGCGCGTGGGCATTCTGGGGCAGCGCGATGCCTTGCGCAACGACGATACCGTGCAGCGCGCCATCGTGGGCGATGCCCCCGAGCACGAATGGGCCAGCGACGCGCGCATTCGTAGTGTGATCGCGGGCATTGTGGGTGATATTCCATGGGACGCGCGCATTGGCACGCTTTCGGGCGGCCAGCGACGCCGCGTTGACATTGCACGCCTGCTAGTGGGCGACTACGACGTATTGATGCTGGACGAGCCCACCAACCATTTGGATGTGCGCGCAATCAACTGGCTGGCCCAGCACCTGAAAGCGCGTTGGCGCGAAGGTCAAGGGGCGCTTCTGGTGGTCACTCACGACCGCTGGTTCCTCGATGAGGTATGCACCAGCATGTGGGAAGTCCACGACGGGCGCGTGGAGCCTTTCGAAGGCGGCTTCTCTGCTTACATCATGCAGCGCGTCGAGCGCGAGCGCGTAGCGCGCGTAACCGAGGAGCGCCGCCAGAACAAGCTGCGCCGCGAGCTTGCATGGCTTTCGCGCGGAGCCCGCGCCCGCTCGACCAAGCCGAAGTTTCACGTGAAAGCAGCTCAGGAGCTCATCGCCGACGTGCCTCCGCTTCGCAACGAGCTAGAGCTCAAGCGCATGGCCATCACGCGCCTGGGCAAGCAGGTGGTAGACGTCAAGGGCGTCACGATGGAATACGATGGCCGCAAGGTGCTCGATGACGTGGAATGGCTCGTCGGGCCGGGCGACCGCTTCGGCATCCTGGGCGCGAATGGTGCGGGCAAAACAACGCTCATCAACCTCATCCAGAAGAAGATTCGCCCCACGAAAGGCTTCGTGAAGGTGGGCAAGACGGTGAAGTTCGCCGTGCTCTCGCAGCACCTCGACGAGTTCGACAACCTCGGGGACAACCGAGTTCGCCAGGTGGTGGGACGGTTCGGCCATGCCGTGATGCTCGATGGCAAGGATCAAACGCCCAAGCAGCTGCTCGAGCGCCTCGGTTTCACGAACGCCGACATGAACGAACCGGTGCGCGACCTCTCGGGTGGCCAGAAGCGCCGCCTTGCCCTGATGCTCATTCTGCTGGAAGAACCCAACGTGCTGATTTTGGACGAGCCAGGCAACGACTTGGATGTAGACATGCTGGCTGCCGTGGAAGACTTGCTGGACGGCTGGCCAGGCACACTGTTGCTGATCACGCACGACCGCTATTTGATGGAGCGCGTCACCGACCACCAGTATGCCCTCATGAATGGCAAGTTGCGCCACTTGCCCGGCGGGGTTGATGAGTACTTGCGGCTGGCCGACGAACAGCAGGCTTCCTTGTCCCAAGGTGGTGCCGCAACGGGCAAGCATGCGTCTTCAGGTGATGAAACTGCTTCTATGGCTACTACCGAAAGTGGTACCGATCAGCAAGGCAGCGCGCTTTCCAACCAGGAACTGCGTGCGCTCAAGAAAGCGTTGCAGTCGACTGAGCGCAAGATGAGCACGCTGCGGCAGAAGATCGAGGACGCCCAACAAGAGCTTTTAGCCGCCGATCCCACCGACTTCCAAGCCTTAGGCGACATCCAAGCGCGCATCGATGACCTACACGCGCAGCTTGACGAGCTCGAGCTCACGTGGCTCGAAACCGCCGAAACCCTCGGACAGTAACGCGAGAAGCCTGTTCGTTAACAGGCGCTCTTCATGAACAACGGGCGTAACCCTGTTTAGGCCAGTTTGAAGCAGGATGGGGAGTCGTAGTTTTCAACCCCCGCAGGGAGCGTAGCGACCGAGGAGTGAAAACGGAGGCTCCCCGTCCTGATCATGCCGATAAAAGCTGTTAGCTCAAAGCGGTGCAGAGGGCGTCCAGAAGCGCAATGGCAAAATGCTGCATCGAGCGCTCCTCGCCTGCATCTTCCCAGGTCGATCCAGGAAGTTCGATGGCAATGCGCGGGCGCGGCTTGCGATACGCCGCATTCACGGCAGGCGTCATGCGCAAGGCAAGCGTCTCGCTGGGCTCGAACGCAACGCGCGGCACGCGCTCGCCCGACGTATCGTGCTCAGGCAGCAGGATGTGCACCAGAAGCATGGTCTCGTCGGGTGCTACCAGCAGATGGTCGGCACTCACGATCTTCGAGAACGGATTAGTGGCCAGCGACAGGTTCGACATGCGCGAGGCCACGCCGCGCGTGAACTCGTCGGTGCCGAACAGGCAAAGCGCATGCTTCTCAAGCACGTCGGCAGCGCGCGCAAAGCCCGAGTTCAGGCTTACGGAAATGGCCTTCTTGCCTTCCCAGGAATGATGCAGGTTCTGAATGCATTGGAAGGTGTACGCGCCCACGATGCCGTCGGAGGGCAAGCCCATGTTGCGCTGGAAGCGCCGCACGGCATCTTCGGTATGAGCGCCGAAGATGGCATCTTCCTGCCCGCTGTGGAAACCGAGCGCACCAAGCGCTTGCTGCAACTCCAGCACATCGTGCCCATGGAAGTAGGGCATGCGCAGATACAGCGTGCGGTCGCCGATGCTATACGATGCATCCACCAGCGCGGCCCACGTCTTCTCGTCGACTTCGTCGAGCGGCTCAAGCCCCGACTTCTCACGAAACGCGCGCACGGCCTGCGCCGTCACATCGCCAAATTGGCCATCGATCTCTTCCTCGGGAAGAAGCCCGGCCAAGAACAGGCGACGCTGCACATCCTCTACCGCGGCACCGGAATCGCCTAATCGTATGGTCTTCATGGGCGACATAGCTACTTCAACCTGTTCACGAACCAGTCGGCCATGGATATCAGCAGATCGCGCGCAGGCGAGGGGCCAATCATGTCTATCAGACGGTTCTTCGCGATGCTCGTGAGGTTCTCGGCATAGTTGCGCGCGTAGTCGATGCTGCCCGACTTGTCCATGATGGCCACCGCTTCCTCCAGCTCGGCCGGAGAATCGGTGTGCGACGAGAGAATCTGCACCAACCGCGCGCGGTCGGCACCTTCGAGGTTCTGGAGCGCATGCACCACCACCAAGGTGCGCTTGCCCTCGGTGATGTCGTCGCGAAAGCCCTTCTTGGTGCTCTCGGACTTGCCAACCAGGTTCAGCAAGTCGTCTTGAATCTGGAAGGCCAAGCCTGTGTCCAGGCCGTAGTTGCGCAAGCCCTCAATCTCGGTTTCGGTGCCGCCGCCGATGATGGCACCAATGGCCAGCGGAACCGCGCCTGAGTAGTGCGCCGTTTTGCACGTGGCCATCACCAGGTAGTCTTCGGGCGTGATGTCGTAGCGACCATCGCGCGCCCAGCCGATGTCGAGCGCCTGACCCTCGATGGTGCGACGCGTCATGTCGATGAGCTCCGTCAGCACGCGCACCTTGGTGGCGTCGTCGAGATTCGGGTCCTTCACCACGGTGCCATTGACCAGCTGCAGCCCTAAGTCGCCCATGTTAATGGCCGCCCCTATGCCCTCGGTGAGGTAGAGGCACGGCTCGCCGCGGCGCAGCTCGGCTTCGTCGGCGATGTCGTCGTGGATAAGTGCTGCCGTGTGAAAATGCTCGATAGCCGCCGCAGCGCTGATGGCCCGGCTTGCATCACCGCCAACGGCAATGCAAGCTGCGAAGCAGATGAGCGGCCGATGGCGCTTGCCCCCGTTGTCGCTGAACTTGCGCAAGGGCCCATACAGGTAGAAGTCCATGTCCTCATGCGTGCCATGAGGGATGAAGCCGTTGACCAGCTCGCCCACGTGCACGGCGTAACGGTCGAGGTACTCCTCGAAATCCTGGGGCTTCTCGCCTGATGTCAGCAACTCGGAGAAATCGAGTGACATGGACTTGCTCCTTTAGCGCTAGTGACGGCAAGCAGCGCTTGGATCCATGCGGGCAACCTTGCCCTGCGCGAACATCTCCAGTACCTTGCCCACGTTCGGCTCGGTGCCATCGGCATACACGGCAACTCCTGCCTCGGTGAAGCGCGTGAAGGGCGGCATGCCCATGCCGGCAGTCAGAATGCCATCCAGCCCAAGAGTGAGAGCGAAGTTGATCACGCCACCGCATCCCTCGACGTCGTGGTCGACGTTCTTGATGGATTCCACGTTCACGATGTTCATGTCGTCATCGAAATCGACCACGGTGAAGTAGGCTGCATGACCAAAATGGCCACTTCGCTGGCTATCCAAACCTGCACCGGTCTCGCTGGGAACTGCAATTCTCATGATGACTCTCCTTAGAATTCGTGGCGAGCTCTCGGGCGCGCCGTCAATAGTATAGGTAGAGTATACCTATTAGTTTGAAGTCCCTGTGTGGTGGAGTAAGCAAGTGCAAAACTGGTAGGAGCGGTGGGACTCGAACCCACAATCCCGAAGGAGGCGGATTTTAAGTCCGCTGCGTATGCCAATTCCGCCACGCTCCCACAACGAATAATTATAGGCTAGCTTGTTTGCATCTTCTCCCTCGCTTCAAAGCATAGCGAGCCTCACGCAAGATTCGCTTCGAAAGCTATAAGCCCGTGCAATATGTCGCGTTCGCTTGCCACGAACGAATCGGCTCCTGCAAGCTCCAGCACCACCTGCAAGATCAGCATGCCCGCCACGATGACGGGGGCGCGCTTGGGCTCGAGGCCAACCACCTTCTTGCGCTGCTCGAGCGGAAGCGCGGCAAGCATGCGCACCAAATCGCGCAAGTCGGACACGCTCACGCGCACGCCATGCACGAGCGCTGGGTCGTACGCTTCGATGCGGTCGCGCATGGTGACCGCGCTGGTTGCGGTGCCAGCCACGGCAACAATGAGCGCAGGCAGAAGCCCTTCGTCTTCCAACTGCACGAAATAGTCCCCAAACACCGAAGCGATCCACTCGCGCGCTTGCGCTAACTCATCGGGTTGCGGTGGATCATGGCGCAAGAAGCGCTCGGTTACGCGGCGGCATCCCACGTCGAATGAGCGCGCGATTCGGGGCTCGCTTCCACTGCGCCCAGCAACGACCTCTGTCGAGCCGCCACCAACATCCACCACCACGACGTCTTCGCCCGGAAACGCCGAGCTTGCGCCCGCAAACGACAAGGCCGCTTCTTCGGATCCCGGAATCACCTCCAAGTGAAAGATGGTGCGCTCGGAAACAGTGGCCTGGAAGTCCGCGGCGTTCTTCGCGTCCCGCGATGCCGAGGTGGCTACCGCACGGATGCCCGCGAAGGGGCGCGCGGGTTCGGTTTCTCGAAGGCTCATGACGGTATCAGAGAAGCGCTCGAGCGCGCTTACCGTGCGCCCGATGGACTCCGGCTGCAAGAGCTGCGTGCGGTCGACGTCTAATCCCAGGTTGCAGATCTCCATGTCGCGCGCAACCTCGGACAGCTGTCCCGTTTCGTCAACGTCTGCAATCAGCAAGCGACACGTCACCGTGCCGATGTCCACAGCCGCATAGCGCCCAGCGCGCACTTACTCGACTCCGAAAAGCGCATCCAGGAAGGGCGTGTACCATTCCTCGGGCGCCTTCACCGTGCTGGAGAGCACGTTGGCTTCGATTTTCTCGCTGCCGCGCAGGCCATCGGTGGCGTTCTCGGAAAGACCAACCACCACGCCCATGGACTCGCCCGGCTTCACGTAGCCGAAGCGCTGGCGCACCGTATCCTCCACGCCAGCATCGCTCACGAGGATGTCGTTTTGCACGTCAAGCGCATCGTTGCGGCTCTCGATGCTCGCATATTCCGCAGAGAGCTTGGCATATTCGCGTTGAGATGTGTAGTACTGCTGAAGCGGCGTGTACAGGAAGGCGCACACCAGCACCACGCACAGCACCGCCGTGATAGCCTTCACCGTGCCCGTGGTGATGGAGGCGCTCTCTACCGCGCGCGATGCTCCTTGCCTCACCGCTTCGCCGGGCGAGAACGACGGCAAGCTGAGCGAAGTTCCCCGCTGCATGCGCGTCGCACGCTTTTGCGACGAGCCCATCTGACCCTTGTAGAGGGCAGCCCGCGGAGCGCCTTCGGCCGACGAGGCAGCCTTCGCCGCGCTTGCATCAGAGCCCTTCCCGAACTGACGGTCGAACATCTTCTCTGCCTTGGCCTTGGTGCGTTGCCGACGCTTGGCTTCGCTCTTGCTTTGCGTACGTCGCGAAACCGCAGCCCGAGGCTCTTGGTCTTCGAGCTCGTCGGAAGACGATTGACTGCGTTTGGAAAGCGATTCGCTGCGCGTTCGGCGCGAATCGGCAAGATTGCGCGAGCTGTGCGCACCACGCGCCCGGCGCGATGCGGGTTCGTTCTTCTGCTTGCGAAACGGTAGAATTTTCGAGCTTTGTGCCATCAGGCGATATGCTCCTCGCGCATCCTAGTACGGTTAGCTTTCATGTGATGCCTAAGCGAGTCCTAGAATATCATGCTCAGCGAGCCTTTGCACCCAAACCCAGCTTATCGATATAAGCTACCCACTTTTCGAACGACTCGTCGCTAATCGCATGCTCCATCAAGCAGGCTTCCCGCTCGGCAGTTTCGGCATCGAGGCCAATCTCGCTTTCCAGAAAGCTCGTGAGATACGAATGGCGCTTGTACACAGCCTGAGCATATTCGTAGCCCCGCTTCGTAAGCGTGATGTCGCCGTAATAGGGCTGGTCGAGATACCCTTGCGCCTTCAGCGTGCCAATTGCCTTGTTCACCGAAGCGCGCGACACGTTCAGCCTGTTGGCCACGTCAACCGAGCGCACCGGCACATCGGTAGTGCCACCCAGCATCACGATGGCCTCAAGATAGTCTTCGAGCGAAGACGAGATCTTTTCCATGGTTCCCGGCTTAGTCTCCAAGCAGCATGTCGAGCGCCACCAGCAGTTCCAAGACGCTCCTGAATGCCACTTCCTGATTTCCGTCGTGCAAGCGCACGCGGCCTTGCCAGCTATGATGCTGCCTGAAGAGAACCTCGAGCTCGAGCGTGGAAGTGAAAGACGAGCTTCCCTTTGCCTGCGCCATGGGAAGGTCTTCCGCGTCCATCAACTCGTCGAGCTGAAGCACCATTTGCGCCGTGCTGTTGAACTCGAGCGGCTCCGACAGCAGAACGCTATCCACGGCACCGGTCATTGCGCCATGATCATAGGAATCAACGCGCACGGCGAACGTCGTCGCCCCAAGCGGTGTCATTCTTACGTCGCGCATTTCCCGTCCTTTCTAGCTATACAGAAGCGAAGCATACACGAAACCTCTATGATTTCGCTATGAGTCGTTGACCAGCGGTTACCAAAAGGCGACTATTCGTCGATATCCTCATCTTCCTCGAACCCCTCGCCGTCCTCGAGAATAGGCAGCTTTTGCACCGACCGGGCGCTGATCATCTCGTCCTTGAACGAGGCAAGGTCGAAGAGGAACACGTAGAAATCGGCCTTCACATGCGGATAGTCGCGCTTGAAACGGTCCATCACACGCTGGACGACCATTTCCCCGTTCTCGTAGGTTGCACCTGGAAGCAAGATGAGGAACTGCGCCGAGCTCATCTTGGTGAAGGGGTCGCCAGAACGCAGCGAGAGGTTCAGCGTTGCCTCGAGGCGGCGCATGTTGATGGACTGACTGCTCATCTCCTCGTCGCCTCGCTCGAAGCCAATGGCCGCGATTTGCGCTGGCAAGCCGCTGCGTTGCATGTCGCGCATATGAAGCTGCACGATCTCGCGGAACACGCTGTTGTTGCACGAGAACGCGCCCACCATGCTGGAGTTGGCACTGAGGAACTGACGGATGGAGGCCTCGCTGAGGTCGCGGCCATACAGGGCCTGGAGCGCGGCGGCACGTTCGAGCTCAAGCTCGTTGGACACGCTCACGCTGTATTGCGATTCGAAGATGCGCTTGATGTAATCGTAGTGATCGAGCGCCATCTTCGGATTGCCACTGAGCGTAAGGCTGCGCATCAGCAGAATGCTGAAAACCTCGGAGGTGGGATCGAGCTCGATGGCGCGCATGCAGATCTTCTCGGCCTCCGAAGAGCGCCCCGCATCCATGAGCGCCTTTACCGTGGTATGGCACAAGCGCGTGAATAGCGTTTGGTAGTAGATGCGCAGGTTGATGCACCATGCCTCGCCCGTGGCCTGAGCCAGGAAATCGCCCTTGTACATCTGGCAAGTGGCCAACGCCTCGTCGAGCTCATCGGGTTCGATGTTCTTCTCGAAACGCTTGGCGCAGCGCTCGAACGTGTCGATGTCGGTGACCGTCTTGCGCCCGGGCGCCCAGTAATACATGCCCTTTTCGTATTTGAACAGGCTCTTTGCACCCTTTAAGCCATCTTTCTGCAGCAGCGAGCGAGCACGGCTCACATTGTTCTGCAACGTGGCCATGGGGTTGTCGCCTGCAGAATCGGACCACAGCAGGTCGATGAGCTCTTGAGGCGTAACGCCGCCATTGCGGTTGACTATGAGATAGGCTATCAACACCCACAAGCGTCGCGACCGGCCAGTGAGGTTCGCATGAACCACTTGGGTCGACCCTGATTCCTGAATGGTGAACTCGCCGAGCATCCTCACTTGAATCTGTCTAGCCACGGTAGCTCCCCTTAAGCGCGACATCGGATAGGCATTATGCTTGATTTTACCAAATGCGCCGCTCGGTAATACAATGAGGAGCACCTTAAGAAGGAGAAACTCGTGATAATTTCCCAGAAGCTGGCCATAGCATCCGCCTCAGCGCTCGTTTGCGCACTCGCATCGTGCGCATGCCTGCTTGGATGCGCCTCGCCAGCCTCGCAACAGGATAATCGAGAAGGCGGAACTCCTTTCGCGACCGAAGCAGAATCTTTCTCAAACGAGGTGAACGACACCGCTCTGAGCGACGAGGGGCCCAACGCGACTGAAAGCACCGACACATCGCCAACCCCTGTTGCGCTGCAGCTGGAATCCGATTTCGCATCCATTGCGAACAGCACCGGCATGGATGTGTCCATCAGCTTCGTCGACCTGACCGATCCGCGCAACAGCTGCGGCTTCAACAGCACCAACCCCCAGCGCTCTGCCAGCACCATCAAACTGGCTGTGCTCTACGAGCTGCTGCGCCAGGCAAGCGAAGGACTGGTTTCGCTGGACGAGACCTACGTGCTGACGAGCGCCGACATCGTGGGAGGCACCGGCGTGCTGCAAGGATACGGGGCTGGGTCGGCTCATACGTTTCGCGAGTTGGCCGAGCTCATGATCAACCAGAGCGACAACACCGCGACGAACGTGATCATCGACCGCGTGGGCATGGGCAACGTGAACGCCACGGCTGCGGCGCTTGGCCTGTCCTCCGTGCAGCTCGACCGCCGCATGATGGACACAGCAGCCTTGGCCGCAGGCATCGACAACTATCTGTCTGCGCAAGACGCCACTACCTTGCTGAAGATGATCGACGATGGCACGTTCGTGAACCAGCAGATGAGCGACTTCGCTCTTTCAGCCCTGCGCTCGCAAAGCGACTACCAGGGAATCCTTGGTGGCTTGCCCGCGGGAACCACGTTCGCCCACAAGACCGGCACGCTTTCCAATGCGCAAAACGATTGCGGCATCGTGCTTGGCGAACACCCCTATGCACTGGCGGCATTCTGCCAAGCAGGCCCTAGTGGATACTTCTCGCAAGCCGAGGCCTTCAACGTGATGGCGCGCGTTGCGCAGTGCGTAACTGCCGCACTTGGATAGCATTTATGCCAAAGAGGTCAAGTTAAGTTGACCCGCAGGTTCGTTAAAAATTTTGCCGCAGCGTTTGGGTGCGAAGCCAAGGCCGTGCGCATCGAGGCTGGGCGTATCGAACGGGAACGGCTTATGCTTGGAAGAGCTTTGCGAACTGCTTGCAAGCGTAATCTTGCAGCTGCTTGTCAAGCTTGAGATAGGCGTCCAAAAGCTCGTTGCCCTTGTCGGTAAGATGCGAACCATGCGCGCCGTCGCGAATGAGCAGCTTCAACCCAAGTGCCGCCTCGGTGTCCTTCACGATACGCCAAGCTTTGCTGTAAGCCATGCCCATGCCCTTTGCAGCCGCATTGAGCGACCCAAGCTCGCGCACTCCCTGGCAAAGGTTCGCAATGCCACGCCCGTATTGCGACTTGCTCTCGATTCCGTAACCCTCGATTGCAAGACGCACAACCGGCCTTATCTCGACTGTGGTTGCGCTCTTCTTTGCGGGTTCGGCCTTCTTGACTGCCGTAATCTTTGCCATGTCATCCTCGCTTCCTTTGAAGCGATTATAGCAACAGCTTGATAATTCTCCCGCGAGATTAATTCCTCTCTTGATCGAGGAAATCGCAGATAGCCGAGCAGATTGCCTCTTCGCTGCTGTCTATCACCTGGGTGAAGCGGAGAGGCAGTCCATCAAGCTCGGACAAGCCAGCAGGAATGGACGAGCAACCTGTTTCCTCGGCAATCAACCTGTTGAGCTCGCATCCGCTGAGCTCAGCGACTTCTGGCGGCAGCGGTTCATCAAGCGAGATGCCGTGAAGCGCCTTGTACACGTTGTTGCCGAACTTGGCCCAATGCGCCGTGCTGGCTACTAAAACCGGCACGCCGTCTTCGCGCAGATGCGTAGCAACGCCATAGGCTACGGCCGTATGAGGGTCCATCAGATAACCTTCGGCATCGAATGTCTCACGTATGATCTCGAGGCAAGATTGGTTGTCGACGGAGTCGGCGCTGTAGAGCGTGCGCATCTTCGCAAAGGTGTCGCGATCCACGCGAAAGCGCTTGGTCGTGCGCAAATCTTCCATCCACTGCGCAATGGCCTGCGCGTTGCGACCAGTGAGCTCGAATAGCTGGCGCTCGAGGTTCGAGGAAACCAAGATGTCCATAGACGGCGAAGGCGTCTTCACGAAATCGCGCTCGGAGATGTCGTAGGTTCCCGTGTTGATGAAGTCGGTCAGCACCCGGTTTTCGTTGCTGGCGCAAAGCAGACGCCGAATGGGTGTTCCCATCTCGCGTGCATAATACGCAGCCAGGATGTTGCCGAAGTTGCCCGTGGGCACGCACACGTCGATAAGCTCGCCTGCCTGGATGCTGCCATCGGCAACCATTTGTGCATAAGCCGATACGTAGTACACGATTTGCGGCATCAAGCGCCCCCAGTTGATGGAGTTGGCGCTGGATAGCGCAATGCGATATTCGTCGTGAAGCTGCTTGGCGAACGCTGCGTCGCCGAACACCTCCTTGGCTCCCGTTTGGCAGCTGTCGAAGTTGCCGCGCACGCCCCACACCATCACGTTGCTGCCGCGCTGGGTGGCCATCTGCTTGAACTGGATGTCGCTCACGCCGCCATCGGGATACATCACACCGATGGAAACGCCTTCGACATCACGAAAGCCCTCAAGCGCAGCTTTGCCGGTATCGCCTGACGTAGCAACCAGAATCATGCTCTCATCTTCCAGCAAGCCCTGTTCGCGCAGCTGCTTTGCACTGGCGCTAAAGAAGCGCGGCAGGCATTGAAGCGCCATGTCCTTGAATGCACTGGTGGGGCCATGCCAAAGCTCCAGCATGTAGATGTCATCGGCCAAGCCCGTGATGGGGCAAATGGCAGGAGTATCGAAGTTCTCGCCGTACGCCTCGCTGGTAATGGCGGCAAGCTTCTCGTCGGACAAGTCAACGCCGAACGCCCGGTACATCTCCTGCGCGCGCTGAGCATAGGGCAGCTGCGCCAGCTGGCAGATGCGCTCGAGCGAGAAGCTGGGAACATGTTCGGGCACGAACAAGCCACCGCCCGGAGCCAGGCCTTCGATGACTGCCCGAGTGAAGTCGACGGGCTCGGTCACCTGGCCCCGCGTGTCGACATAGCGGTTGTTCAACAGTTCGTTTTCACCGGGCATGATTCCTCCGCTTCACCCGAAAAGGCTTGCGCCATGAAGCTGCAGTTTTCGCACTTGAACGGTTCGACAGTATATCAGGCATCGACCGCAGGCAAAGCGTGCGTGCAGGCCAGCGTGCTCATGCGTGCCATCATGCCGAGCAGTGGTCGAGCTGGGTCTCCACCTTGCACTGCCAGGCAAGCTGGCCGCCAGTGCCCAATGCGGGCGTGAAGCGGATGCAGAACTCGGGAGCTGCAGGGACGACGGAGCATGCGGGTACGGCGGCTGCAGGCATAGCGGAGCCCACGGGTTCGACGGCTGCTGAGCCAGTCGGGCATACGTGTTCGGAGGTCGCAGGTACAGCGGAGTGCATGGGCTCAAGAGCTGCGGAAGCGGTTGGGCACATGGGTTCAGAAACTGTTGACGTAGATGGGTGCATGGACTGCACGGCACTGAGGGAGGATTGCTCGCGTTCGCTTTCGAACCGATGCAAGCACCCATAGCAGACCTCTGCATCGTCGAACGCCTTCGCTTGGCATACGGGGCATGTCTTCATGTTCTAACCTTCTTTCGATCGAACGGATATCTCGGGATCACCCAAGCCGATTTGCAGCACATCACCCGGATGCACCCAGGCGTCGTCGCTCGAATAGCGCTCGAGCGTCAGGGCTGCGCCTGCGCAACGGCGCCTGCTGGATGGGGGCACGCGCCGAAACGACGAGAGCACCATGCCGTTTCGGGCCACGAAGGCTATGTCCAAGCGCGCACGCATGCCAAACGTATGCACATCGCAGCAAGGCGCCAATGCCAGCACCCCGCCATAGCCCTTGTAGGCCTTGATCCCACGCAACCGCGCAAGAAGCGAGGTTGCGAAACGCACTTCCATCATGTTGCCACCTTTCCCACGATGCACGTTTGCGAGCCAACCTGCGCTGCCGTCACCGCCATCCAACGATACGTTCCCTCTGCCTTGACCAAGGTCGCACCGCAGGCATCTCCCAAAGGCACGCTCTGCCAGCCCTGCCCTTGCCAAGCATCTAAAAGCTCAGCTAATACCTGATTGGCATCGCCCTCCATCTCGAAGGCGAGCACTCCGCTTCCTTGGTTCCAGCGCACATTGCTCGCATGCGGAGGAATCTTGGCCTCCTGGTCAATCTCGGCTGCATTCGCGCTTGGCAGCGCGTCAAGATAGCCTTCAACTTGCCCAAGCGTGGCATAGGGGTCGCGCAATGATAGCTCGAAAGACAACGCAAGGTCTTCCGCGGCCAACGCCGAGCTCGCCTCTTCAGAAGCAATCAGCAAGTTCGTCAAAGGCAAAACGCCCAACCCTAAAGCAACAACGCCCAGCGCGCGCATCGCACGTTTTCTCATAGCGCGCCCGCGCACATCTTCCCCCTGCTGCCTCATGCAATCACCCCCGGTTTGTAGCAATCGACGACGGCACGCGTTTCATGCACAAGGGGCGGAAGCTGAACGCCCAACACCTCGCTTCTCAAGCCGAGCCCGAAAAGCGTGGGATGAAACCGCGCAGTTGCCATGAATTCGCAAAGGCCGCCCTCGATTTGGCTCGACCTAACCTCGATGTCGATATGCCCCTCTTGTGCGTAGCGGCTTTGGAGCGATTGTTCCACCAGCGCGCAGCTTTGGGATGCATCCTGCCCATATGCAGGAGAAACCGCTTGCACGCGTACGGCATTATGCGCCGCGCGATCGAACGATGCGCACAGCGAGAAGAACTCGAGGGCATTCATTGCGATAACAGCCACAATGATGAGCACGGGCAGCGCCACAACCAGCTCAACTGTCATTTGCCCACGCGTGTTGTGAACTCTCTGACCAATCGCATTCATCGCCAAACCGCCTCTCCCACCAACTCGGCATGCAGCGACCTGATGCGCTCGAAGAAGCCCTTGATGGCACCTATCCCGAATTCGCGAGCGGCATGCGGAACCGGTAGGGACACCGTGAAACTGGGGCCACCGGGGCCCAAAAGCTCCACTGATGCTATCTCGATGGAATCACCGAAGGACTCGATTTGGCCGATGGCTTGAATCTGCGCGTCGTTGAGCACCATCGAGAACAGGTCGGTTGCGCCAGAGGCAGCCGCAACCACGCGCTGCTTCATCGCAAGATAGCCTTGGCTTGCAGAGTCGTCGCCCTGCTCAGCTACATAAGCCGAGTTCACGAGCACCGCCTTGCGCGCTCGCAAGTCCGCTGGCTGCAGGCCCAGGCCTTCGACGAGGGAAGTAAGCTTATCAGCTGCCCATTTGCCAAGCCCGCTTGCACCAACGAGAGGTATCGATTCCAAAGCCGATTGCAAGCCGCCCGAAAGCGCCTGCTGTCCACTCGTATAGGCCCTCAAAAGATGTGACCAAGCATCCAGCAGCACGCCAGCGGCGCCCATCGCGCCACCGCCGTCGCGCTGGAATCCATCCAGCAGGGAATTGATCGCATCGCGCCCTTCATCGGATTCCTCGCTGAGCAAGGTTGCCGCGCTCACGGCGACGCGCGTCCCAAGCTCGCCTACCGCAGCAACGAACGGGCTTCCTAGCGTGGCCGAAGGCGCCGTCCCCACATTGGCAACGAGCGCAATCGCGCCAAAGCGACCAGGAGGTTGCGGTGCTATGCGCTTATCGAATGCGCTTCCCAAAAGCTCAGCAAACCCATCGAGCAACCCTCCGGCTTCCTCTTTCACCTCCGAGCGCGGCCCGTCGAGCTCCTCGAGCGCCTTTCGATAGCGCTCGGCTTCGCTCGCCACCACTTCGTAGTGATATTCGAATCCGTTCGCAATGGAGGTAGATGCCGAAGCAACCTTGCCCATCGAAGCAGCCGTGAACGAGCAGTCGGGGCAAACGTCCATGCCCTCGCTTTCCATAAGCGCTAGCGAACCCCAACCCACGATGCCAACTGCGCGCGGACACGTTTCGCAAGCATGCATCATGCGCGCACTATCGCCGCCTGCGGTGATAGGAAACGCGTTTGAGGTATACAGCGTTGTCTTGCGCATCTCGGCCGTATTCTTGGGCAGATGCGGAAAATACGCGTCGAAGCCCTCGGCATCCTCATGCACGTAAGCCGACTCCATCTGCTTCACCGCATAGCCGTAGAAGAGCTTCCGTAGAGCCGAGCGCGCCTGCTCTTCCACATCTGACGAAACAGGCTCTTCGCTTTGCCAGCGCCGTTGATAGTATGCACGTGCACGTTCGAGGGCATTCGAGAACGACCACGTGTCGATGCTCGAGAAATAGGGGTTCTGCTCGCCCGACATTCCCGATAGATGTTCGGCGCGCTCGTACATGCAATAGTCGGGCGCATTGCCGCAATCGTGCTGGTAGGCGCGCTGCTTGCTCTCATTTGCCTCCTTTGCTTTCTCTTCGGCTTCGGCGGCCTTTTGGCGAATCCGCTCAGCATCCTGCCCAACCTTATTCGCCCAGTCACGCTCAGCTTCGCTGCTGCCAATCTCGATTGGCTCGCCTTCCGTTTTCACAAGCAGGGCGACGCCCAGATAGCGGGAGCCGAGCGATTCGTCATCGTTGGCAGCAGCAACGTTCGCCGCACTGGCGGCAGCTATGTAGGGAAGGGCCCTTTGGAGCTTATTCAGCACGCTTGCAGCCCGGCTGGCGAACCCATCACGCGCGTCGAGCATCTTCGAGCCAGCCTCTATGAGCCCTTTCGAAAGCGAAGCCGCGGGTGGCACGCATGCTGCAACTACTCCCAAACCAGTCGATGCCAACCCCGTAAGCGTGAGCGAGAGCACGATGGCATCGCAAAACTGCGCGACTACCATGAACTCGCCTATGCGATTCTCGGCAGAAAGCGCTGCAGCATCGGCCACATCCTGCACTTCTGCCGCAGCCGATTCGATGCGGTAGGTCTGCATTCCCGAGAAGACAAGTGCAAGCGTTATGAGCAGCGAAAGCGCCATGCCCACCGTGGTCACACCCTGCTCGTCGACAAGAAGCGATTTCCGATCCTGTTTGTTGACCCATTGCGCCAACTTGCCTCCTACCACTGCTCAACCCACTGCTGGGGCGATTTCGCCTGCGAACCCTCGACCCAAGGTGGCTGGTTCGCTTCTTCGTGCCTAACGCTTATTTCCAAATTGCCCTCTTCGTTGGCAATGCCCAGAAGACGCAGCGACAGATCCAGGAAAGGCAGCGGCCGCAGCTCATTCGATATGGTCACCTCAACCGACTCGGACGATTCGTCGCCCACCAGCTCGATGTTCCAGGAGCAACCTTCGTCGTGCACATGGAAGAGCTCTTGTTGCGGCACGGCACTCAAGCGGTTCCTGATGAAATCCTCGCAACCCTGCACTCCCTCGCCTGCGCTCGACGTGGCCAGAAGCCGTGCACCCTCGGCAGCTGCACTTCGCATGATCGAGTAGTCGTAGAGCACTATGCCGGGCTGCAGCATCATGAGCATCACCACGAAAAGAACGGGTATTACGACTGCCGCTTCTACGGTGCCCTGTCCTTCAATGTTGGCAAGCAGGCGCAATGCGTCCTCCTAACCTCCTAATAGCGAAAGATGTCTGCCAGGAAGGGAATCGGCACGCCGCTCACATGGTGCGAGGCTGCTGCCAAAGCGTGCTGGACCGGCGTGCCTTCGCCAAAAAGGTGCCAAAGCGCCGCAAGACCAATCACCAACGCAAGGAATGCTCCCATGATCAGAGCGTATTCCACGGTCGATTGCCCCTTGCATCCACCAAGCGCCGCTAAAGAGCGTTGATGCCATCGGCAATCGCCGTCCAAAGCTCTTGTATCTTGGGACGAAACAGAGCTATGGCTATCACGGCAATGACCACGAGGATGCCAACCAAGATGGCGTATTCCGTCGTTCCCTGTCCCGCCTCCGATCGCAACGTAACCTGCACGCGCGCAACCATGCTCGCTGCCGCCTTGCACGCGGATTCCTGCATCGATCGCCAAACACTCATCTTGACCTGCCTTTCCCTTTCTCTTTCCATTCGACTTCATTGCCAGCCTCCTTCGCTAGAAGCTCCGCATGAGCTCGAGCAGCACTGGCCCCAATACGAGCAGCAACATGGCTGGCAAGATGAGCGTTCCCGTGGGAAACATCATCTTCACCGGCGCTTTGGCAACCCGCTCTTCCAGGCGCGCCCGATAGGTCGCACGGCACTGCGCGCTTGCCTCCTCCAGGGTCCGCACCAGAGGCGAGCCGAAGCGCAAGCTTCGCAGCATGCTCTCGACCACGCGCGCAAGCTGCGCGCAGTCGTACGAGCTGGCTAGCTCCTCCAAGGCCTGCTGGCGCGTCGCTAACCCCAAATTCCAATTCCGATAGGCGCTCATGCAGGAACGCGAGAAGCCATTGTTGAAGTAATGCCCGTACAATTCGAAGCTGCGATCGAACGACAACCCGCTTCGCAGCCCAAGCGCAACCACCTGCAGCATCTCCGAAAGATGCAGCTCCGCCATGGCAGTGCGATTCCTTATGGCACGCCGCACGCTGAGCAACGGCGCCAATGCTCCCGCAACGGCACCGAGAGCTCCCATAAGAGCTGCAAGCATGTTCGAGAAAGCAAGCCCAATCATGACACCACCAAGAGCGCCGGCAAGCGCAAGCCTCAGCGATGCTTCGCAAAAGCCCGCAGCCGAAACCAACCCCGCGCACCCAGCCCAAGCTGCTTGCCTGTTGAACCAGCGGCCAAAGCGAGCATCTTGCGAGCAGCTACCATTCAGATGAGCCGCTAGCGATGCCGCCTCTCCGCTGGCTGTCTCGCGCGAGAGACTCGCTGCGTAGCGCAAGGCAAAACCCGATGGGTCATCAACGGTGGCTTTCCCGGCTTCCTTGTGCGCACGGGCAAGCATCTGCGTCCGCATCGATTTGCGCTCGCTTCGAGTTCCCAGGCGCCACGCTGCGCAGGCTCCAGCAGCACCAGCTGTCATGCAGGCAAAGGTCATGCAGGCGATTTGCAGCACAGCGCTCACGAGAGCCCCTCTATGCTCAGCGTGCGGTGCACCAAGGCGATGCCTCCAGCCTGCATGCCAAGGGCTATGCCCAAAAGAACATAGCCTGCGAAGCTCTCGAAAAAAGGCGCTAAGAAACCAGGGCTCACAAGCGAGAACAGAGCAATCAGGATGAAAGGCATCACGATGACCACCCGCGCCGAGAGCTTGGCTTGCGCCGTCTGCACCCGAAGCGACCGCTTCAGGGCGAGCTCCGATTTCACGCTTTGCGTCGCGCTCTCGAGAACTTGGGTGATCGCCCCGCCATTTCGATGCTGCACTTCGAGCGCCGCCACAACGAACGCCAACTCGGGAACGTCGATGCGATTGCGCAAAAGGTCGAGCGCCTGATCCACGCTGCCACCCGTTTCGAGCACATGGGCAGCCTTGCCGAACAGCTTTCCCAACTGACCCGGCACGTTCGCGGAAATCTGCTGGAACGTTTGCAAGAGGGTGAATCCCAAGCCAAAGCACGACACCATGAGCTCAAGCACGCTGGGTATCTCCTCGCGCATGAGATTCTGCCTGCGCTCTCGCAAGCTTCCAGCCCAAACCACCAACATCGCAAGCCCGCAAACGACCACCGCGCAGCCAGCTACAACGCTACTCGCAAGTAGCGCTACGACCACCAAAGCAACGAGCGAAAGCATGACTACCACCGACGTCAAAGCCGGAGCCGACGTGGCTACGCCTTTTGCGCGAGCACTCTGAGCAAGGCTGCGAGCGCATGCTTGCAATGGACCAAAAGCAAGGAGCCGTTTGCTCAATGGCAGCAAGAATCCCACGCCTGTCTCCAAACGCAAGACAGCAAGCGCACGCAAGCTGGGCTTTTGACCCCGCGCACAGAGCACCACGCTTCTTCCGCGCACAAACAAGCCCACCTGAATCACCAACAGGCATCCTGCTCCCAGCGCACAGGCCGACGCGAGAGCTATGAGCAGCAGGCGCGCTTCCATTGCTCCACCTCCTGGGCGCTTGCGATGCCCCGCAGCTCCACTTCGCCAATCCAGTCGGGCATGTCGAGCCAATGCCCGCATGGCGAACCAAGGGGACGGTCGTAAAGAGCGTGCACGACGCAGCGCCCTCGATGCCGATCGAGGGAGTATGTGACGATTTGCGCTATGCGGCGCTTGCCATCCAATCCGCGCTGCATCTGCACGCCAAGGTGCAAGGCCGATGCGATGTTCGATTCGATGACATCGATAGGCAAATCGGCTCCATAGCGCACCATCGTGGTGAGTCGGGCGATGGAATCTTCCGGTGAATTCGCATGAAGCGTGGTCAGCGAACCCTCATGGCCCGTATTCATGGCCTGCAACATGTCGAGAGCCTCGGCCCCGCGGCACTCGCCCACTATGATGCGGTCAGGGCGCATGCGAAGAGCATTCATGACCAGCTCGCGAATGGTGACCTCGCCGCTTCCCTCGGCGTTGCGAGGGCGCGCTTCCATGCGTGCCACGTCGGGGTGGTGGAAGAAGCGCAGTTCGGCCGAATCTTCGATGGTCACGATGCGCTCTGATGGGTCGATGACGCACGAGAGCGCATTGAGCAAGGTGGTTTTGCCGCTGCCCGTTCCCCCGCAAACGGCGATGCTCTTGCGAGCCCGCACCGCCCATGTGAGGAACGTGCGCACCGAGGGCTCGAGCGTGCCGCTTCGCTGCATCTCCTCCAGCGTTATCACATGCTCGGTGAACTTGCGGATGGTCATGTAGGGACCATCGAGCGCTATGGGTGGAATGACGATGTTCACGCGATGTCCTTGTGGAAGCCGCGCGTTCACCATGGGCGAGGCCTCGTCCACACGGCGCCCCAGAGGCCCAATCACTCGATCCATCAGCGCGCGAAGGTCGGATTCGCTCGCGAAGCGCCGCTGCGTCTTCTGGATGACCCCATCTTTCTCGAACAATATGTTGTCGGGGCCATTGACGATCACCTCGGTGATGCTCTCGTCGGCGATAAGATCCTCGAGGATGCCGAAGCCGAATATGGAATCGAGCAATCGCGACACGAGGCATTCCCGCGTGGCCTCGTCCACGTAGTACCACTCCATGCGGTCGAACACGCACCGGCACGCACTGCGCACTTCGTTTCGCGCATACTGAGGATTCTCGCGCGATAGCTGCGCTAGCCTGTCGATGGATAGATCCTGTTGAACCTGGCTGCGCAACCGCCCGAGAAGCTCATCCTCGATAGGAAGGCGCCTTTCCACCGTTTCCTCGGATTGCCGAGCTCTGTCGTAGAGGCTCATGACGCCACCTTCGCGCGCTTCTTGCCAAACCTTGTGCGGCGATGTCCCGACACCTTCATGCGCTCGCTCGAGGACGCTTGTTGAGGTAGCGCGACTTCGGATTTGGGAAGCAGTCGGCTCATCATGCGATCGACGCTGCGCGAGAACTCATTGCCTTGAGCGCGCAATTCGGACGCATGGCCGCTTGCAAGGTATTCCTCGACCTCAACGCCGCCATCTCTGAGCTCGAAGATGGGCGCACCTTGCATCACGCCCGATACATCTGCCGAATTGAAGGGTGCGTTCTTCGCGCATCGGTTCAGGGCGAACTTGAAGGGAACCGAAGCGATTCCGCATCGTGCGCAGAGTTCGAGCGCATGATGGCAAGCACGAATAGACGAGCTTCGCTGGTCGAGCAAGAAAAGCGCCACCGAGCTGCGCTCTAAGAGCAGCGCGTGCTGTTCGGCCCAATTGGCTCCCGTGTTCGCCACGATCACATCGAAATGACGCATGGCCTCATCGAGCAGCCGTGGAAGCCTGTCTACCAATTGCTCGGAAGTCTCGAGGCGCGTTGGCGCGGTGAGCACGGCAAGCCCTGACTGTTGCGAGAACACCCATCGTCCGCGTTCCGGATCAGCAATGAGCGTGTCGATGCCCAACGTGTCTGCCGATCCCACCATGACTGCGATGTCACCGAATTGCAGGTCGAAATCGAGCAGTAGGGTCCTGCAACCTCGCTCGGCCGCATAGAGAGCTGCCAGCACTGCAACGCTGCTCTTTCCAGCTCCTCCGCTGCCGCTCACCACTGACATCAAAAACCCCTTATGAGGTCGCGGTCTCGGTTCCTTCGCTGCAGGTTGCGGGTTAGCTGGCGCGGTGGCAACTGCAGGCGAATCTGCGGGAAGCGGCGGGGCGGCAAAAGCTGGAACGGCCATCTGTGCAGTTGTAGATCGAACCTGTTGCCCCTTGGTAACCGCATAGAGCCGAGCGAACCCAGAGAACTCCAGAACGTCATCGATTCGAGCAGCCGTCGCACGGCTGCAAAGCGAGCCGCTTCTTTGGCCAACCACCAAGCGCACCATGAGGTCGGGCCTGTCCTGCTTGAGGGTTGCAGCCAGGTTAACGGGTTCCACATCTTGGCAGCTCGCAACCCAAACCTCGTCGATGTCCGACTTCTCGCGCATGCGCGCCCGAGCCTCGGTGCCGCTTTCGAACACCTCGAGCCAATCTTGTGCAAGCAGGTTCTCGCTTTCCAGGCCAATGCATTCTGGGTTGATGCAAAGCTGCCTATCCAGGCAAAGCGCTTTTGTTCTAGTCATCCGCCTTCTCCTTCGACTGGGAGCCCTGAGTTCGCTCGTTCGTGCTGCGCGATTGCCGTGCAGAACTCGATTGCTGTGCAGCGGCCGATTGCTGCGCCGAGCTCGACGCATCCGGCTTGCTTGCTCCATCCGCTTGGCTCCTCGCCTTCGACTCGCTTGAAACGGCATCTTGCTCGGACTGCTCGCCTGGAATCACGAAATACAGGCTAGTCTTACTTGAAGCAGCAACTATCTCTTGCACGCGCCCGGGCTCTACAGCAAGCGTGATCCATCCTGCGTTGCTTGACGAAAGCGATTCCGCTTCGCCAACCGAGGAATCAAGAACCAACGCGTCCGAGACTAGCTTCGTGGTGGCGGCATCGCCCGTGGAGTATACGTTCACGCGCATGCCTTGACTGATGTTTCCGCCAACGGCCTGCACAGCTTTCACGGGTACGCTCACCGCCTGAAGACCAGCAGGTATGTCGAGGTCGGAAGCGTGCTTTTGAAAGCGCTTGGCCACGATCACCTCACCTTTGAAGATGGAGGTGGTTGCCGTTTGCCCTAATACGTTCTCGCCCTTCAGCATTGCTTCGTCTGGAAGAAGCCCCGACACCCATAGCTTCGTTTCCACAGAAGAGGCATCGAGCGTTTCGCCCGCGGCTATATCGCGGCTCGCGACGCATACCTCCACTTGTTCGCCTCCATAGCGCGCAAGCGACTGAGCGCGTTCTTGTGCCGCCTGCGATTGAACCGACCCCATGAACAGCGCAACGCATGCTGCGCACGCTACGCCGCAAACAAGGGCTATGATCGTCATTCGCTTCTGCTTCACATCGGCTCCTCGCGTTCTTTGACGCAAGCCATTGTGAAGTGCCCCGTTCTTCACGCAGCACACGAGCGAATGGCCACCAGCTGACACAAATGCGACGAGGAGAATCCGAAATGCCTGCGGTTTCTAACAGATTGATGCTTGGGCGCGAATTCACGAACGCGAAAGCACCCACAGCATGCACGAGACTGTTACCGTAAATCCAGCATGCATCGGTTGCACCTGCTCAGCGCACCGACAGAGCACATGACGTGCGAACATGCTACGTTCGTTTGCGAAACAGATGAACTTGTGGGAAACTTATCCACCGAGTTGACGTGGTCGAGTGGCGCAGCGGGAGCGCAGGTGCCTTACAAGCACAAGGTCGGGGGTTCAAATCCCTCCTCGACCACCATGTTAATCAGAGGCCCAGCAATGGGCTCTTTTCATGTCCTCATCAATTCCCCGGATTTGAACCCCGTGAGGGTTCGACAGCCCAGTGGGCTGTCGAATGAGGAGCGCGAAGCGCGACGTACCGAAGCGCGAGCGAAGCGAAGCGATTCGTCAAATCCCTCCTCGACCACCATGTTAATCAGAGGCCCAGCGATGGGCTCTTTTCATGTCCTCATCAATTCCCCGGATTTGAACCCCGCGAGCTAAGTCAGTCCGAGTTCACGCTTGGCTTCGTTCCAGCTCACGCAAGCCTCATCGCCTTCATCAATCGCCAGCTTTAAATCGTGCGCGTCCATCTCGTCTTCCAAGCGTTCGAGGGTCCACTGGCACACTTGGGCAGAGAAGGTGGTGCCATTCATCTCGGCAAATGCTGTTATCCACTCCTTTTCGTCAGGAGCAAATCTGATAGCCGACGGAGCCATTGCCATAGCGACCTCCCGAAGAGTTTACAACGTATACTCACTATGGCATGCAGGTCAACGCCATCAACCACGTTAGGAAAACAAGAAGGATGGACAATAAACTACGTCCCCATTATCCTTGAAGGTGCCTACTCGGACTTTTTGGCGACTTTCTTCACCTTGCGAACCTTGGGCGCATCGCTCGCAGCAGGCGGTTCATCGTCGGCAATCTCCTCGACAACCTCGGCCTCTTCGACCACTTCGGCCTCTTGGCCATCCTCAAGGAGCTCCTTGACCTCGACCACCGTTTCCGTGGACTCCACATCGGCCTTCGCCGTGGAAGCTTCGGCCGCCTTAGCCGCTTCGCCTTCCTTCTTGCCGGCATTCATGCCCTCGCGCAAGTTCTTGAGCGACTTGCCAATGGCACCGCCTAATTTGGGAAGATGCTTCGGTCCGATGATGAGGATCGCTATGACGATGATAATGATGACGATCTCGAAACCACGCATACCGAAGATTCCCATGGTTCAAGCCCTCTCTCTCGAAAACGATCATGGCTGCTCGACAAAGCATCGACTTCGCTGAGCATCAAGCCCCGCACGACAAAGCGTTCGAGCGCGCTGTGAGGATACGAGAAGCCGTATCATCCTACGACGATATTTACCAGACGTCCCTTCACAACAACAATTTTGCGAACAGTTTTTCCATCAAGCGCTCCCTGCACAGCCTCCACGGCGGCAGCTTCTATAGCACTCTCGTCAGCATCGGCTGCCACGGCGATCTTGGCCTTCACCTTGCCGTTGATCTGAACAGCAAGCTCCACTTCGTCGGTCTTCACCAGCTCGGGATCGAACGTGGGCCACGACTGCTCATGCACCGAACCCTCGCGGCCAAGGGCATCGTGCCAAAGCTCTTCGGCCCAATGCGGCGCGATGGGCGCCATCAGCTTCACGAGCGTCTCGGCCACGTCAGCGCAGAGAGGACCACCAGTCTGGCAATTCGTGCGATGCTCGGCAGGTTTCACGCGCAAGAACGTTGCTGCTGCATTCGTGAGCTCCATGATGGCTGCCAGCGCGGTGTTGAAGTTGTTGCGCTCGATATCGGCCGTCACCTTGCCAACCACGCGATGGCGCTCGCGCTTCATGGCCATGGCCAGCTCGTGCGCATTCGAGGCGTCGGCCGTCGCATCGTAGAACGTCTCGTCGCCAGCCTTACCGATCAGGTCGTACACCACGCGCCAAAGACGATTGAGGAATCGATACATGCCCGCCAGGCCGTCCTCGTTCCACATCTTCTCCTTGTCGGGCGGCCCCATGAACAGCATGGTGGCGCGCACGGCGTCGGCACCGTAGCCAGCGATCATCTCCTCAGGGGACACCACATTGCCCTTCGACTTGCTCATCACCTCGCCATGCTCGTCGAGCACCATGCCTTGGCACAGCAGGTTCGTGAACGGCTCGTCGAAGTCGAGCAAGCCCTCGTCGCGCAGCACCTTCGTGAAGAAGCGGCTGTAGAGCAGATGCAAGATGGCATGCTCGATGCCGCCGATGTACTGGTCGACGGGCATCCATGCGTTCGCCTTGTCGGAATCGAACGGCGCATCAACGTTGTGCGGGTCGCAATAGCGCATGTAGTACCAGCTCGAGCATGTGAAGGTGTCCATGGTGTCGGTCTCGCGCCGCGCCGCGCCACCGCACTTCGGGCACGTGCAGCGAGCGAACTCCTCGTGCGTGGCCAGCGTTTCGCCAGCGCCCAGATCGATCTCCTCGGGAAGCAGCACGGGCAAGTCCTCGTAGGGAACGGGCACCACGCCGCAAGTTGGGCAATGGATGGCTGGGATGGGGTTTCCCCAATAGCGCTGACGGCTGATCAGCCAGTCGCGCAAGCGGAACTCCACCTTGCGCTTGCCGCGGCCCATGCGCTCGAGCTCCTCCACGATGGCCTTCTCGCCTTCAGAATGCTTGCCGCCCACCATGCCCGTGAACGGGCCCGATTGCACCAGAATGCCCTCGGCATCGTAGGCTTCGGGCCAGTCGACAGCCGTGACCGCACGACCTTGCTCGTCCTTCAGCTGCTCGTAGAGGGGGTCATCTTGCCCGAGAATGATGGGGATGATGGGCAAATCGTATTTGCGCGCGAACTCGAAGTCGCGCTGGTCGCCGCAAGGGACGGCCATTACGGCGCCGGTGCCGTAATCGGCCACCACATAATCGGCCACCCATATGGGCACTTGCTCGCCATTGATGGGATTGATGACGTAGCGCCCGGTGAACGCGCCATGCTTCTCGTGGTCGCCCTGCGCGCGCTGCACTGCCGTGATCTTCTTCGCTTCCTCGACCAGCTCCATGACGGAAGCCTCGTATTCGGTTCCGGCCACCAAGTCGGCCAAACCCGGATACTCGGGCGCCAGCACGAAGAACGAGCAGCCGAACAAGGTGTCGGCACGCGTGGTGAACACGGTGATGAATTGCGGCTCATCTGCATCGTCTACTAGTTCGAAATCGACCTCTGCACCCTCCGAGCGGCCGATCCAGTTCGCCTGCTGCTGCTTCACGCGCTCGGGCCAGCCCTTCAGCTGATCCAGGTCGTCGAGCAGCTCCTGGGCGTAATCGGTGATCTTGTAGTACCACTGCGTGAGGTTGCGACGCTCTACTTCGCTATGGCAGCGCCAGCACTTGCCCTCGACCACCTGCTCGTTGGCGAGCACCGTTCCGCAGCTCTCGCACCAATTCACGGGATTCGCCTTGCGCTCGACCAGGCCGCGCTCCCAGAACTTCAGGAATATCCATTGGCCCCATCGGTAGTAATCGGGGCTGCAAGCCACCACCGTGCGATCCCAATCGTAGGAGAAGCCCATGCGCTTGAGCGATTCGCGTTGGGTGTCGATGTTCTCGTAAGTCCACTTCGCCGGATGGCTGTTGTGCTTGATGGCCGCATTCTCGGCCGGCAGGCCAAAGGCATCCCAGCCCATCGGATGCAGCACGTTGAAGCCTTGCATCTTGGAGTAGCGCGCCACCACGTCGCCGTAGGTGTAGTTGCTCACATGTCCCATATGGATGTCGCCCGACGGGTACGGCAGCATCTCCAGCACGTACTTCTTCGGCTTGTCGGAGTTCTCGTCGACGGCGTTGGTGCCATCCTCTTCCCATTTCAGCTGCCAACGCGGCTCTATCTCGTGCGGGTTGTACAGTTTCATCTTCTCTTCTTTCCTGCCTGCTCGAACTTAAGTTGCATGAGGCGCGAACGAGTTGCGCCCCCTCGCGTGGCCAGCGAGGCCTAGCGCCCCTTTGCGAGCTTTGCCGCGATTTCCTCGGCGCTCAGCTGCGTTTCCTCGAATATCTCGTCGGAGTCCAAGCCGAACGCCGTGTGCAGCACGCGAACCGCATCGGCCACTTGCCCCGCGTCGACCACCATGGAAAGGCGAATGGGCGACGTCGAGATGGCCAAGATGTTGATGCCCGCCTCGCCCAAGGTGGAGAACGCCTTGGCCGCAACGCCGGGCGCCGACTTCATGCCGGTTCCCACAAGGCTCACCTTGGCAATGCCCTCGTCGATGGAGACCTCACGCGCGTTGATCTGCGGCACCACGTAATCCAAGGTCTCCTTGGCGCGCGCAAGGTCGGCGCCGGGACAGGTGAACGAGATGTCCGTCAGGCCACCTTCGGAGACGTTCTGGATGATCATGTCCGTATTCACCATGTTGCCGGCAAGGGCGCTGAACACCTTTGCCGCGATTCCCGTGGCGTCGGGCACGCCGCGAATGGTCACTTTCACTTCCGACGTGTCATGCGCAATGCCGGTTATGACGGCTTCCTCCATCATGGTGCAGTCCTCCTTGACCAGCGTTCCCGGCGCATCGGAGAACGCCGAACGCGAATGGATCACAACGTTGTACTTGCGGGCGAACTCGACGGCGCGCATCTGGAGCACGCCCGAGCCAGCCGCCGACATCTCCAGCATGTCATCGTAGCTTATCTCGTCGAGCTTGCGCGCATGGGGGCATACGCGAGGGTCGGCCGAGTACACGCCGTCCACGTCGGAGTAGATCTCGCACATATCGGCACCGATGCCCCACGCAACCGCAACCGCCGTGGTATCCGAACCGCCACGGCCGAGCGTGGTGATGTCGCCATTGGCATCGATTCCCTGAAAGCCCGCGACCACGGGAATGAAGCCTGCCGAGATCGCCTCCATGATGCGCTCGTTGTGCACCTTCACGATCTTGGCCTTGGCATGGGTTCCATCGGTCTCGATGCCCGCCTGGCGCCCGGTGAAGCTCATCGCCTGGTAGCCGCGCGCCTCGATGGCCATGGCCAAAAGCGCCATGCTTACCTGCTCGCCCGTGGAGAGCAGCCGGTCGAGTTCGCGGTTGGGAGGGTTGTCGTTCACGGCAGCAGCGAGGCCCATCAGCTCGTCAGTGGTCTTCCCCATAGCCGACACCACGGCCACCACGTCGTTGCCCTCCTGCTTGCGCGCAACGAGGCGCTTCGCCACATTGCGCAAGCGTTCGGGCGAAGCGACGCTCGTGCCTCCGAATTTGCAAACGATCAATGCCATGTATGTGCCTTTGAAACCTTTCCTGCCCCTCCGTCGCGCATCCCTGCCGCTCGCGCCCTCGGCGGCACCGAAGAGCAAGCGTCCCTCGAGCTCCGACAGCCTAGACGTTCTTCAGCATGATGGTGGACATCTTGTCGGCTGCCTTCTTGCACGAATCGCACGTCTCCTCCAAGCGCGAGAACAAGCGCGTCCAGGTGAGAACGTAGAGCGAATCGGATGCGTTGTCGATATAGAGGTCGCGAATCGCCTTGATGTAGAGGGCGTCGGCTTCCTCTTCGAGCTCGCTCACGTCGTTCGCGATATGGGCGATCTTCTTCAGCTTCTTGAACTCGCTGAACGGCCCCATGGCCTTCTGCAGCGCCTTCAGGCTCTTGTTGATGATCACGGCGAATTGCATGACCGCGGGGTGGATCTCCTGGATGTTGAACATGTAGAACCGCTGCATGATGCCCTCGATGAGGTCGGTGATGTCGTCGAGGTCGGCTGCGAGCTCGACGATGTCCTCGCGATCGATGGGGGTGATGAAGTCTGCGGCAACGCTCGAGATGATGTCGCGATTCATCATGTCGCCCTCGTGCTCGATATCGTGAGCCCTCTTGAAGAGGTCATGCATATCGGCTTCGGGAGAGAAGCTCTTCACTGCCTCTATGAGCAGATTCGACTCCTCGGTGGCTATCTCCACTTGCTTCTCGAACGCCTCGAAATAGTTGAACTTCTTCTGCTTGGCCATGGCTGCTCCCATCGGAAATGTCTAATCCGCTAGATTGTACCGCACGCGCTTGCGTTTCAGGCGTTCTACCTGCTACTTCCATTTCGTAAAACGGTGCTCGGCGATGTCGAAGAGGGCATAGAGCACAAGCCCCAGCACCGCCAAGGCCACGATGCCCGCGAACATGCGCGCATCAGCGGCATGAAGTCGATGCAAGTGGCCTTGCCGCAAGTATCAAGGCTCATTGCCCATCTGCCTCATCCTTGGCATGCCAGCGCTCCCAGAACCGAAGCTTCGCGAAGTAGTCCCGGCGGTGCTGGCGCACGTAGGGCTGGAGCGCCTCGATCAGCTCGTCAGCGTCCATGCCCTGGAGCCTGCTCGCGAGGAAGGCTATGCCGGGGATGGCGCGGTAGAAGCTCTCGTATTCCTCCAGGTTCATAAAGGATCTTGCGTCCATCGAGCCCGAGTCGTCCAGGCAGCCTATCACCACGAGGTCGCCCGAGCGCCTGACCCAGCGCACGTCATCGAGCGGGATCTCCATCATGGCCACCTCGGTTTCCATCCCGAGAAAGCCATCCTCGAACCAGGTGATGCAATGGCCATCAGCATCGGGCTCGTCGAACCCGAGCCTCTCGGCGTACATCCGCATGGTGT
>CANOHY010000006.1 GCA_947565915.1 uncultured Eggerthellaceae bacterium
ATTGAACGACAAGCTCGAATCGTATAAGGCAGTTCGAACCGTGTGGGGAAAGCTCATTCCCGAAGTGGATGCCTATCGCTATGCAACAAGGCAGATAGCCGCCTTCTGCAGCAACATCTTCCAGGTGATGCGCATCCTCGAGCCCGACTTCGAGAAGCGCACCGAGGCGATATGCGAAATGTCGTATAACCTCAACATGGGCGTTTCCGGCGAAGAGTACCTGAATACGTTCTACGACGATTGGAACATCCCCGAGTTCTGCGAGAAGAGCTCATGGCTTGGTGCCATCTTCGGTGATTATGGCGACGAAGCCGAGAACATGGCCGGTCGCGTCATCCAATTCACCAAGGACCGCGTGGAGAAGGAGCTCGACACCTGCCCCTGGGACATCGTGGGTGCCGAGCTCTGCAACATGACCACTGCCATGTTCACTGCCAATTTCGACTTGGCCAATGGCGGCGAGAACGACGTATCGCTGAACATGTGCGAGGCGCGCGGATGCGGCGACAGGCATTGCCGCGTGGTGGCCGAGCGACGCAGCACCTTCGACTTACCGAAGCAGGGCTTCCTCGATCACATGGGCACACCAGTGATGCCCGTGCACAACACTCCCGAAGAGCGCACGGTGCCCGATGGACAGATCATCCGCAACGGCCAATACAGCAATGCCTTCGGCGAGGAGCACTCCCTCGAATACGACTATCGCTGGCTTTGCGAGTTCGGCTGGGCCTGGTGCGTGGCATTCCCGTTAGCCGTCATCCGCGACTTGCCCGATGACGAGGAGGAGTTCATTCGCATCTTCAAGATCGTGTTCGCCACAGCTGGCAAGAACCTCTTCATGGAACCGTTCGCGAAGAAGGCGGTGCGCGAATGGACCGGCACGCCCGACAGCATCCCCGAGAACGACCCGCGCATCATGGGCGCCTACATCACTACCTTGCTCGACACGCAGCTGGTTCCCTACCAACTCGATGCCTTCACCAAAGACGAAGTGCGCATCAAGGTTACGGCTGACGACTTCAACGGCCGCTTCGAGATGGCACCGATGGACGAGTTGGCTATCGGCTACGAAACCCTCTGGCATAACGCCGTTAAAACGTTGGTGAGCGCCGAGTGGTCGTGCTGGTTCGAGGGGCTCGAGGAAGAAGAGGACGAGTTCATCATCGTCGTTGGCCGCAAAATCGACAAGCGAATGATATAGAGGAGGATACGAGCATGCTTTTCAAAGAAGATGACGCCGCGCGCGCGGAGGCCATGGCAGTCAGGAACGAAGCTGCTTGGTATCGTTGGACCCACGACCTGGTGAAGGTGGAGGGTCCCGATGCGGAGGCATTCCTGAACCACCTCTATGTGAACGACATCTCCAAGGCCGCTATCGGCAAATCCAAGTACACGACGATGCTCAACGAAGAAGGCAAGATCATCGACGACACCATCGTCATGCATGTGGGCGAGAACCTCTATTGGGTGTCCACGCTCTACGCACCTCAGTTCCAGAAGTGGGCTGAGGCGCACAAGGAAGGCTACGACGTCTCCTACGAGGACATCACCAAGGAAGTGGACATGTACGCGGTCCAGGGCCCGAAGTCCAACGAGCTCATGGACGCCCTGTGCGCAGATTCCGTTGACGAGATGAAGCGGTTCTCCATCATCGACACCACCATCGAGGGCATCCCCGTCAAGGTGCACCGCGCTGGCTTCACCGGCGAGCTTGGCTACGAGATCTACGTCGAGATGGCCAAGTCTGCCGACATCGAGGCCGCCCTGAAGGCCGAAGGCGACAAGCTCGGCTTCCCCGAGCTGCAGATCCTCGAGGTGTACGTGCGCTCCATCCCTGTGGAGAAGGGCTTCGCGCTGCGCCAGGACATGTACGGGCTCACGCCGTTCGAATGCGATCTGGATTGGTCGGTGTGCATGGACAAGGACTTCATCGGCAAGGAGGCCCTGCAGCGCGCCCAAGCCGAGGGGCCCAAGCGCAAGCTGGTAGGCTTGGAATACCTGGCGCCCTCATATGAGGACATCGCGCAAACTGAAATCGTCTACCGCAAAGGTGTGCCCTGTGGCATCGTACGCAGCGCCATCTACGGATACACAGTGGACAAGAACATCGGCTTCGCGGTAATCGATGCCGAGAAGGCGATCATCGGGGAACCAGTAACGGTTGGCGTGAACGACTCTCCGGCAATCATTTGCGAGAAGACATTCATCTAAGAACGCGAAAACGAGCAAACTCCCGACTTGGCAGCCAAAGCTGCACGTCGGTGGTTCAGCAGAGAAAGGGAACGAGCGATGAAACTCAAGGATAAGTCCATCGTGGTCACAGGTGCCGTGGCAGGCATTGGAGCAGCAATCACCGAGCTCTTCGTTAGAGAAGGCGCGAACGTGATTGCCGTGGACAAGCAGGAAGAGCGCTTGATGGAGATGTGCAAGACGCTCGAGGGCCCAGGGCGCGCCGTGGCCTTCCCGGGCAACGTGGCCCTCCAATCGACGACCGATGGCATGATCGATGCTGCCGTGGCTGAATTCGGCACGCTTGACGTGCTGGTGAACAATGCAGGCGTGATGGACGACAATACGGCCGTGGGCGATATGTCGGACGAGATGATGGACGAGGTCTTCGCCGTGAACACATTTGGCCCCATGCGTGCCATGCGCAAGGCTGTGAACACCTTCTTCGAGCTCAATCCCGATGCCGAGGAAGATGACGAAACTATCGGCTCCATCATAAACATCACCAGCGTGGGAGCGTTGCACCAAACGGCCGGAGCCTCCTACTGCGCATCGAAGGCAGCGCTTCTGGCAGCTACGAAGAACACGTCGTTCATGTACATCCACAAGGGCATCCGCGTGAACGCCATCGCACCAGGCGGCATCGTCACCGAGATCCCCATCACCATGCCAACGGCAGACGAGTTCGGCTTCGGACGCACAAGCGAGCTCTTGGTGCATTCATCACTGCTCGGCATGCCCGAGGACATCGCCAACGCCGCGCTGTTCCTCGCCCAGGACGAGTCGCACTTCATCAACGGCGCCGTTATCACCGTGGACGGAGCGTGGACCACGTTCTAGCTGCATCTCCGCTCTGCTCGCTCGCTTGCCTGCTCAAGCGCGCACAAAGAGTAAACCGATGCGCCCAAGGTTCGTCCTTGGGCGCATTTTCATGGGCAAGGCACATGTCTTCATATATGCCTTTGAGCTGGTGCGATGCGGGGGCAACTGGCAGTTGTCAGAGCATTTTGGCAAAATGACTACCACTGTTGCTTACGCAACCGCGGCTTCTACTGCATACTCGAAAGGCAAACCAATGGCATCGAACAAGCGAGGTAGCTTCATGAGTTACGACTTTGCCGACCGGCTCATAGAGATGCGCCGCTCGCGAGGCCTCAGCCAGGAGGAACTGGCGAAGAGGCTCGGCCTCTCGCGCCAGGCCATTTCCAAGTGGGAGCGCGCAGAATCGTCCCCCGACATAGGAAACCTCATCGCGCTTGCCGAGATATACGAGGTAACGCTCGACGAGCTCATCGGCACCAGCAGCTCCCAACAAGGCGATGGCGGCATTCGCATCGGAGAGCCGACTACCGCGAGCGAAGGCGCCGTTTGCGAATACGCGCCCGTCGAGGACAACGCCACGGATGCCGCCGAGGAAGAATTCCCGGCTTCCAACGCAGCCATGGAGGCCATCGCGCCTGCCATGCCTTGCGATTCGGCAGCCCTTGCCGATTCCAGCCCATCCGCGAATCTCGCCGATTCCGGCCTTGAGGCCGAACCGCAGCAAGGCTTCCTCATCCTGCCGCCGCCGCATGGTGCCGAGCCGACGATTCCAGCAGCTCCGACGATGGACCTTGCGGCCACGCAGGCAGCTGGGCAAGGGCAAGGGATTCCCCAAGAGCCCGTTACCGGCATCAAGCCGAAGCGTCCCTTGCTCACTTTCCCCTATCCGCTGCTGGTAGCGCTCATCTACCTGGTCCTCGGATTCTGCTTCCACCTGTGGCATCCCGGCTGGGTGGTCTTCTTCACCATACCGTTCTACTACTGGATAGCCAGCGTGGTCGCGCATGACCCCGAGTATGCCGCACGCCACGGCATCCGGGCCGATTAAGGAAGGTTGCACCAACGATGCTCACACGTAGTTCCTGGATAAAGATCGCTCTCATCGTGCTGCTTTGCCTGGTGGTCTGCGGTGGCCTGCTGGCTTGCAGCGCTGGATGCTCGGCAGCCATGCGCCATGCCGGCAACATCGCCAGCAAGGCCTATCAAGACGCCAGCTTCTCGGAGCGCGGCGATTTCTCGGTGCCAGCAAGCGACGTGCGCAGCCTGGAGATCAACTGGGCCGCTGGTGCGGTAAACGTGGTCGTAGCCGATGACCAGAGCGATGGCGAGCCCACGGTAAGCGCCGTAGAGGAGTTCACCGGACCCGGCCGCGAGAGCAATCGCATGACCTGGCAACTACGGGATGGCGTGCTCCAAATCGGCTATGGCATGGGAAGCGCCAGCATGTTCGGATGCTCGCAAATGGGCTCGAAGCACCTTACGCTCACCTTGCCGAGAAGCACCGCGGAATCGCTTGAGAGCATCGACTTGAATGCGGCGTCGGGCACCTACAGCTTCGATTCGCTCGCTTGCGAGAGCATGAGCGTGAACTTGGCTTCCGGGCGCATGGAGGGCACGAGGCTAGCAACGCAGAGCCTCGACCTCGACGTAGCCAGCGGCACCATCGAACTTGAAGGGCGCTTCTCACGCAATGTGAACGCCAGCCTTGCGAGCGGAGACATCGACCTTACTTGCCAGGAAACCTGCCCGGCCAGCACCTCACTCGACCTCATGAGCGGGCAAGTCGCTCTCGTGGTGCCCTCCGACAGCGGCATAGATGCGCGCGTGGACAAGCTCTCCGGATCGTTCAACTGCGACCTGCCGGGAAGCTGGAGCCTGCCCGACTACGATTCGTTCACCTGCGGCGATGGTTCGTGCACCATGAATGTGCGCATGACGAGCGGCAATGTGACGATAGAAGGGGCCTAAGCCAGGCAACTGGCTGGCTGATTGGCCTTCTGCATTGCCCTAAGCAGCGATTCTGCAGCCCACATGCGCAGGTGAAAGGCTAGTTTCGCCGTAGCGCATGGGTGCGAAGCCAAGCGCGAAGGGCAATGCAGAAGGCCAGCAAAACTAACAAGCAGAGTTCTTGTCGGCTTCGCCATTTGGCTCGTCGTGCGCTACCATTGCATGCGCATGCAAGCAAAGCCGACGAGGAGACACTCGCACATGGGGTTGCAGCCATCCGCTAAAAGCTCGAAGCGCATCGCCTGGGTGGATATCGCCAAGGGCATCGCCATCATCCTGGTGATAACCGGCCACACAATAGGATACGATTCCGCGCTAAGGCCCTTGATATTCATGTTCCATATGCCGCTGTTCTTCATCATGGCTGGCTATACCTTCAAGCCCAAGTCCATGAAAGCGGCTCTCATCTCGTCAGCCAAACGCCTCTTGATTCCCTATCTGCTGCTGTTCTTCATTTGGAATGGCGTCGAGTGGCTCAAGCGCCCAGATGCGCTCACAGGCCCGGCCATCGGGGAGCTCTTCTTGCGAATGATCTTCGCTTCAGGGTCGGAGAACGCCGATATGGGCATCCCCGCCACAGGCATGGCATGGTTTCTCATGTGCCTGTTCGCGAGCAAGGTCTTGCTCAATGGCATGCTACTTGCCTTCAAGCGCACGAAATGCCCGCTTGTAGCACAGGCGATCATATTCTGCGTCCTTGCCACGCTGGGGTATGCCATCGGCTACCGCCTGCGCATCTACCTACCCTTCGACATCGATATCGCACTCGTAACCGTGGGATTCATGTGGTGCGGATACCTCGCGCGCGAGAAGCGATTCTTCGAGCGATTCGGAATGCGCTGGTGGGCGATTCTCGTGGCAATCGCTGCATTCGCAGCTGCAGTAACCTTATGCAACCTCGAACTTGCCACGCGAACATACGGCGCTTTTCCCGTCTGCGTCTTGGGCGCATTGGCCGGTTCGTTCATCGCGTGCTGGGTATCGCAGCTCATCGAGCGATTCTCGCGCATCCTCACGCGCTTCTTCTCGTTTCTTGGACGCAACAGCATGCTCATCTACTGTTTCCACTGCATCGATTGGCTCATCCCATGGCAAACACTGGCGGGTTTGGAGGGCATCCCCTTCCGCGGGCTTGTCACCTCGGTGCTGCGCACCCTCTATGCAATTCTGCTAACGGTTCTGGTGCGCCGCGTCTAGCCTCAAGCGGATGCCAATGCTTTCCTCCAGCCGCTAATGCACGAACAGCTTGATAAGTGCCAGCTTCAAGGCATCGTAGGGTTGGTAGCGCATCGGCAAATCGAGCCAGGTGTACTTCTTCATGATGCTCTTGCGATGGCTGAAGGTCTCGAAGCTGCATTTGCCATGATACGAGCCCATGCCGCTCGCCCCCACGCCACCAAAGCCCATGTAGCTCGTGGCCAGATGCACAATGGTGTCGTTGATGCACCCGCCGCCGAACGACACCTCGCGCAGGAACTTGCGCTCCTCTTCCTTGCTGCTGGTGAAAAGGTAGGCAGCAAGCGGCTTCTTCAAACTCTTGATAAGCGCTTTTGCCTGGTCGAGCGAATCCACGGCGATCATAGGCAGCACAGGACCAAAGATCTCCTGGCCCATCACAGCATCGTCCAGCGTGACGCCCATCATCACCGTGGGCTCGATCTGCAGGGTATCCTCGTTGCCGTTACCTCCGAACACCACCTTCTCGGAGTCGATCAAGCCCATCACGCGCTTGAAGTGCTTCTCATTCACCATGTGCCCGTAATCGGGGTTCGCAAGCGCATTCGCGCCGTACATCTTGCAGATCTTCTCCACGATAAGCTCTGCCAGGCGCATCTCCACCTTGCGGTCCACCAGCACGTAGTCGGGAGCCACGCACGTTTGCCCGCAATTGAGGAACTTGCCGAAGGCGATGCGCGTGGCCGCCACCTCCAAGTCGGCATCGGCCGCCACCACGCATGGGCTCTTGCCACCCAGCTCCAAGGTGACCGGCGTCACATGCTGCGCTGCTTTCTCCAGCACCAGCTTGCCCACGTTCACCGAGCCGGTGAAGAAGATGTAGTCGAAGTTGTGGTCCAGCAGGCGCGAGTTCTGCTCGCGACCGCCCAGCACCACGTCCACGTGCCCCGGCTCGAACGCCTCGTCCAAGATGCGCGCAATCACCTCCGAGGTGCGCGGGCTGTAGGCGCTCGGCTTCACGATGCAGCAGTTGCCTGCTGCCACAGCACCGATGAGCGGTTCCATGGTAAGCATGAACGGATAGTTCCAAGGCGACATCACCAAGGTCACGCCATAGGGCTCGGCGATGGTGAAGCTCTTGGCTGCAAAGTTGGCCAAGTTCGTGGGCACTACGTGCGGGCGCGCCCAGCGGCGCACGTGCTTCAGCTGGTAGCCCAGCTCGGAGAGGGTGAGGCCCACCTCGCACATATAGCTCTCGAAGAACGACTTGCCTAAGTCCTCCTTTAGGGCGAGATCTATCTCGGCCTGATGGGCCTTGATCGACGCTTGCAAGCGCTCAAGCGCGGCAATGCGGTATTCCACATCGAGTGTTTTCCCTGTTGCGAAGAAGGCACGCTGCCCTTCCACGCGCTCGCTGATGGTGCGCTTGCGAAGCTGCTTCACCTGCGCAGCGTCGGCCACGCCAGGACGTGTGAGGGCAAGCTCGCCATCGTCCATGAGCAGCCGATACACCTGCTCCAGCTCGGCTTTGCCCATCAGGCGCGGCACGGGGTAGAGGGGGTTGCTCTCCTTGTCTGCCTGGCTTGCCATCGTGGGGATGTCCGCAGCCTTGATGGCCTCGATCTTCTTGGGTATGCCCATGTGGTCGTTCAAGCCCTCGAACCACGAGATGTACTTTTCGGCCGCCTGCCTATCCGTATCATCGCTTGTAGCCAAGCCCGCAACGCGGGCCAAGGCCGCCAGCTTGCGCTGGGCCGAGAAGTCGTAAAGGCGCAACACGTAGGGCGCCACGATGGCATTTGCCAAACCATGGGCAACGCCGTAGTTACCACCCAGTGAATGCGCGATGCCGTGGATGTAGCCCACGTACGACTTCGAAAACGCCTCGCCTGCCAAGAAGGCGGCGCGCAGCATGCCTTCGCGTGCCTCCACATCAGAGCCATCGTCGTAGGAGCGCTTCAGGTAGCGCTGTATCAGCAGCACCGCTTCTTCGGCCCATGCGCGCGTCTCCTTCGTGGTGGAGCGGCCAATATAGGCTTCCGTAGCATGCACCAGGGCATCGAGCCCCGTTATGGCTGTGATGTACGGGGGCAAGCCAAGCGTGGTGCGCGGATCCAGCACCGCATAGCTGGGAATCAGCGGAAAATCGTTGATGGGATACTTGTAGTGCGCGTCTTGGTCGGTGATCACCGCCGCCAGCGTGGTCTCCGAGCCGGTTCCCGCCGTGGTGGGTATTGCTATCAGAAGCGGGATGCGCTTGCCCACGCGCAGGATTCCGCGCATGTCGCGCACCGACTGGTTAGGCTTGGCTATGCGCGCGCCTGCTGCCTTCGCGCAATCCATGGGCGAGCCGCCCCCAAATGCTATGAGGCAATCGCAACCCTCATCGAGGTATTGCTCGCGTGCCGCCTCCACGTTCGCGATGGTGGGGTTCTGACTCGTGTCGCTGAAGATGCCATAGCTCACGCCCACGCCATCGAGCACATCGGTGAGCAGGTTCACCAGGCCCAATGCCACCAAGTTCGCATCCGTCACGATGAGCGGCTTGTGCTTGCCCTCGCTCTTCAGCGCCGTCGGCAGCTCGTCGATGGACGAAAGCACTTGCGGCTCGCGATACGGCAACAAAGGCAGCGCCATGCGGAATACCGTCTGAAAGCTGCGATAGCCGATGGTCTTCAAGGGATTCATTTTCTATTTCTCCTCATTTTCGTTCACTTTGTAAACTATCATGCGATTATAGCGAAATTGCTGCGGCATGCGATGAGGAAGAGGACGAGCGAACATGACAGCCGACCAAAGCAACAGCGTGCAGGGCACGAGCTCGGCCGAAAAGCTGCTCGAGGCATGGCTTGAAGCCACCACGGCTATCCATAATCGGCGTTTCGTATCGGAGCTCACCTACAACGAATCGGTGATCTGCAGGCTGCTGGTCGAAGACTGGCGAGAAGGCGGCGAAGGCCTCACCGCTGCCGCGTTATGCCGTGCCACGCTGATGCAGAAGAGCCAGATGAACCGCACGCTCGCATCGTTGGAAACACGTCACCTGATAGAAAGGCGCCCGTCGCCGAGCGATCGACGCAGCCAGCTGGTCACGATTGACCCCAGCCACATGCACCAGTTCCAAAAGCAGCATGGCGACATCATCGCATTCGTGGAGAAGGTGGAGCAGGGCTTGGGGGCAAAGCGCACTCATGAAGTTACCAAGGCGCTCGCCGAGCTCGCGCAATGCGTACGCCAGCTGAGCGGCGCCTAGGAGGACAAGGCAATTACCTATGCGCAGCAGCCACCTTCGAGCGATCCACGCGGTTTCGCCATTCGATGATAAGGTCGCCTACGCCGTTGAGCACCATGATGGCCCCCAGCACGTAGATGAACATGAGCGTGGTCTCGAAGGGGTTCGCCACTATCACGATGCCGCCGATGGCTACCATGGCGCCAATCACCAACCCCACGATCCACGAATTACCGCCGAAGGTGCGCAGCTCGAACGAGCGAACAGCGCTCACAACACCGCAAAGCACCAGCACGATGCCCAAAATGAGCGATAGAAGGCTTGCAACCGCTTGCGGGAAGATGAACACGATGGCGGCCAGCACGCACATGAACACGCCGGTGGTGAGCACTGCCGGGGATTTGTACGATTGGCTGGACTTGCGAGCGTAGCCGATGAGCGACGCAATGCCTGAAATCGCAAATATGGCCCCGAGCAAATACACGATAGCAGTTACCGTGACCCCAGGCCAGAACAGTATGAACAGCCCGCCTACGATGAACACGATGGCCTGAACGAGCATGTTCGACCTCGCAACCTCCAGAAACGACTTCATGGTATTCCCCCTCTCCGTACTTCATCGCCGCTTCGAAGCACCCGCGACGACGATCGCGGCTTCGATTCACCCTCATGCTAGACGATGTCGCCAAACTCAGAGAAAGCCGCATGTCGTCTGATGACGTATCGTTTCTCATCCGAGCCACTTCGGTAACCGGCGCCAGCAGAGAGTCCTCGGCCGCATGCAAAGCTAACCGCAACGGTTGCTCAACACCTTGGCCAGCACATGCCCAAGCTCGCTTGTTGCGTTTAAGCTCGAAACATGCACGAGCATCGAGGCATCATGGCAAAGCGATCTGCTTCCACAAGCGGTCTGTCGCCCTTCAAGCGACAGACGTTCTATGCCCTGGAGAACCCGCGCCGAGCTAAAAGCGTGGCCAGGGTAATAGGCATTGCCCTGTTCTGCCTCATCTTACTCAATGCCACCCTGGTGTTCGTCTCAGCCCAACCAGGCCTCGACCCGCTTGCCGCGAACGTGATAAACGGCTTCTACCGCTTCTCCACCGCATGCTTCGCGATAGAGTACATCTGCCGCATCTGGATTGCCAACGTCGTCTTCCCCGATGTGTCGCCACCACGTGCGCGTCTTCGCTACATCTGCTCGCCGCTCGGAATCATCGACTTGCTCTCGTTTCTGCCCAACGTGATCGCATGGTTCTTCTACATACCCGTGGACCTGCGCAGCACCATCAACCTGTTGCGGCTCGTGCGCCTGCTGAAGATATCGCGCTACATGCGAGGATTGCGCACCATCGGGCGCGTGCTGAAGCGGCGCCGCCACGAGATAACGGCATCGGTGCTGGTGATCGTGCTGCTCATCGTGGTATCGAGCGTGATCATGTACCAGATCGAGAACCCTGCCCAACCCGACAAGTTCAATAGCTTGTTCTCGGGCATCTATTGGGCCGTCACCACCGTGACGGGAACAGGCTATGGCGACCTCGTCCCCATCACCGTGCCAGGACGGCTGGTAGGGTCCATGATCATGTTCCTCTCAGTCATACTGGTGGCCATTCCCGGCGGCATCTTCTCTGCTGGATTCATCGCCGAATTCCAGAATGCAAAGCTGCGCCGCATCGAGAGAAACGTCAAGCACGATGCAGAGGAGGAGAGCCAGCAAGCCGAAGAGGAAAGCAGAGATGCCAACAAAGATAGCAAGGGCGATGGCGGTGGCGACGGCAGAGTCGAAGGCGACGGCAACAGAGACGGCGACGGCGATGACAGCAAGGACACCATCGCCAATAGCGATGGCTCATCATAGCGAAATCAGCTAGCTCGTCTCAAAAAACTTGCGCTACATATCGCGAAAATGCCTATCATGATTCCCGTTCGCAAGCACCAAGGGAAACGAAGGAAGGCACAGGCCGTGAGCGAACCATGCTCGCAAGCAACGCGCGATCTGCTCGAACGGCTACTGGCCGCCCACGAGGCATGGTTCGATGTGTCGAAGGACTACGCCTTCGCGGGACGCACATGGCCGGGCTACGCGGAGTTCCATTCGCAAGCCGAAAAGTACGTGCTGGTCAAACGTGCGAAACTTTGGGGAGCCAATGTGCATGAGTACCTCTTCTTCGAAACCGTGCCCTTGCTTGATGCGACCATGCTGGAAGACCTCGTCGACTTCATGACCACCGAGGCTCTGGCGAAGGTGGACCTCGTGCCCGACCACATGACGTCCTACCTCTCGCTGGTGGTCCTGGCTGATGCCGCGAGCCCCGAGGCAGCGAAGCTCGCGCAAAAGGCGCGCTTTCGCAAGAATTACCGCCTGGGGCTGCAAGGTTGGGCCGACCTGCGCGTGGCGGTGGTGGATGTTGGGGCTGCGAAGGTATATGCGAATGCCAGGGGACGAGAGTTGATGCCAACTCTCTTGGCTCATGCGAACATGGAGGCGCATGAGCCAAGCGAAGCAATGCGGAGCTGATGGCTGGCACAACCGGCTAGCAAGTCAAGCTGGCGCGCAATCCCAGCTCCCGCAGCGCGCTCGCTCTTTGGCCCGAGGCCCTTCGGGGCAGGAAGAAGAATGCAACGTGAACGCAATGCTCATACTGCTCGTCTCCATAGTGGTGCTCGTGCTGGGCTACATCTTCTATGGCGGATGGCTGGCCAAGCAGTGGGGCGTGAAGCCCGATAGGCCCACGCCTGCTCATCAGTTCGAAGACGGCAAGGACTACGTGCCCGCGCCTCCCTATGTGGTGCTCGGGCACCACTTCTCATCCATCGCTGGCGCTGGACCCATCAACGGGCCCATCCAAGCAGCCATCTTCGGCTGGGTTCCTGTGCTGCTGTGGGTCCTCATCGGCGGCATCTTCTTCGGTGCCATGCACGACTTCGGCGCCCTGTTCGCCTCCATCAGGCACAAGGGCAAGACGCTTGCCACCGTGATCGCAGCCAACATCGACGAGACCGCAAAGAAGCTGTTCTGCGTGTTCGCCTACCTCACGCTCATTTTGGTTGTGGCCGCCTTCGCCTCCATCGTGGCGGGCACGTTCGCCGTCGTTGCCGTGCCAGCCGACGCCGCCGCTGCCGCCACCGTGCAGGTCACTAACCTTGCGAACATGCGCACGGCCATGATCTCGGTGCTGTTCATCGTTGCTGCGGTCATCTTCGGGTTGGCTACGCGCGGACGCAAGATTCCCACTGCCGTGAACATCGTCGTGACCATCGTCATCATCGTCGCCGTGGTGGCCATAGGGTTCAACCTACCAGTGATTGCCCTCGACAACACCACCTGGATGGTGCTCGTGGGCCTTTACATCCTGGTTGCCTCGGTCACGCCTGTCTGGATTCTACTGCAGCCACGCGACTACCTTTCCAGCTACCTGCTGTATGCCATGATCATCTTGGCCCTGATCGGCATCATCGGTGCGGGCATCATGGGGGTCAACACCAACCTGGACATCCCGGCATTCGCGGGCTTCCAAGCTGCCAGCGGCACCTCGAAGGTGGCCACGAGCGGGTTTTTGTTCCCGGCGTTGTTCATCACCATCGCCTGCGGCGCCATCTCGGGCTTCCATAGCTTGGTTGCCTCGGGCACCACGTCCAAGCAGCTCGACCGCGAATCCCAGGCTCAACCTATCGCCTATGGCGGCATGCTGCTAGAGTGCCTGGTAGCTGTGATTTCGCTTTGTGCTGTCGGCTTCGCCTTCAGCGGCTACATGGACGGCACGTTCGCATCGCCCACCCAGGTGTTCGCAAGCGGCCTCTCAGGCATGCTGGGCACCATTCCGGGACTGGGCAACGTGAGCGAGCTTGCCTACGCGCTGCTGGTGCTGGCTGTGTCGGTGTTCTGTCTCACTTCGCTCGACACCGCCACGCGCCTGGCGCGTTACATGTTTCAAGAGCTCTTCACGCCCAGCGGCGTGTCGCCGGAAAACGTGACCGGCTGGCGCAAGGTGCTCATCAACCCCTGGGTAGCCACGCTGATCACCGTGGTGCTGGGCGTTGGCCTGGGCATGACGGGTTATCAGTTGGTATGGCCGCTGTTCGGTGCAGCCAACCAGCTGCTGGCAGCCTTGGGACTGCTTGCGGTGTGCGCTTGGCTGGGCAATGCCGGGCGCAACAACAAGATGTTCTACATTCCCATGGCGTTCATGCTGATGGTCACGCTCACGTCGCTGGTCATGACCTCGTGGGCGAAGATCTCGGGCCTTTTGGGCGGCGCTGTCACGCTGGCCAACGTGCTGCAGCTGATCATCGCCATCTTCCTGATCGTGCTTGCAATCGTGTTAGCTGTGAAGGGAGTCAAGGTGATCTTCTCCGACAAGAAGAAGGACATCATGACCGAACCTGTAGGCAAGCCTGTCCCGGAAGACCCCGAGATCAGCCAGCCTCTCGACTTTTAAAGAGACTCGACTTGCGAGGGCCCTCAGTTACCAGGGCCCTCGCTTTTCGAGAAGAAAGGGCAATCGCGCTTGCGCTCAGAAAAGACGAAACGCTTGTCAAGAGATGAGGTCGTAGGCGATCTTCACGAAGAAGACGATGAGCACCACCAGCATGAGCGGCTTGACCACTGCGGCCCCGCGCGACGAGAACAAGCTCGCGCCCAAGTAATTGCCCACGATGTTGAAGGCGCCAGCAGCAAGGCCAAGGGGCACCAGCACCTTCCCGTTGATCAGGAACATCACGAGCGCCGACACGTTCGTCGCCAAGTTGATGGCCTTAGTGGTGCCGTTCGCCAACGTCAGCTTCATGTGCACCACACCGTTCAGCAGCAGAATGAGAAAAGTGCCCGTACCGGGCCCGTACATGCCATCGTATATGCCCATGGCGAAGGCGACCAGCACGCCGAGCGCCATGGTCTTGCTGAGCGAAAAGGCGCTTTCCCCCTCGACGGAAAGCGAATGGGGGCGCAACACGAAGAAAGCCACAAAAGGGAGCACTGCCAGCATGATCCATGCGAATACGCCCTCGGGCACGAGCAACGCCAGCGCAGCACCAGTCGAGCCACCCACGAGCGCTCCCACAACACAGGGCAGCGCAATCCTCCATTTGATATAGCCAGCCCGCGCGAAGCGCCACGTAGCTATGGCTGTACCCATGCTAGAGCTCAGCTTGTTGGTGGCAATCGCCGCATGAGGCGAAATGCCCGCCACGAAGAAGGCCGGCAGCGATATGAGCCCTCCTCCGCCGGCGATGGCGTCAACTATGCCCGCTAGGAATGCGAAGGGGCACACTATGGCGAAGACGATGGGATCCATCACGGCGTTCGGTTTCTCGTTCGGTTTCTTACTCGACTTCTTGGTTCGGTTCGCTCTTGAGCTCTCGCTCAGCTTCTCGATTCTGCGCCAGCCCGCATCTTGCCCCGGTGCGCAGCATCGAATCAACCGTGACCAGTATCGCTCATAGCGGGCGAAGATGCGCCCTATTCGTCACAATATGTTGATGATCATGGTGATGCTGATCGAATTCACGAAGTCGGCATACATGCTGCCGATGATGGGCACGATGAAGAAGGCCTTCACCGATGGCCCGTATTTGTCGGTGATGGCCTGCATGTTCGCCATGGCATTCGCAGTAGCTCCCAAACCGAAGCCACAACTGCCCGCCGTAAGCACGGCCGCATCGTAGTCGGCGCCCATCGCGTTGAATATGACATAGCGCGCGAATAGAGCCATGAAGGCAATCTGGCAACTCAGCAGCACCAGCATGGGAATAGCCAAGTCGGCCAGCTGCCAAAGCTCTAAGCTCACCATGGCAATGCCCAGGAACAGCGAAAGCGAGATGTCGCCAATCTTGGCTATTTCGCCAGTGGGAGTCTCGAACCAGTGCGAATACTCGCTTAAGTTGCGCATGACCGCAGCAGCTACCATTGCGCCGATGTACACGGGGAAGGTGAGGCCCGTAAGCGACAGTGCATACGACACCAGTGTTCCCAAGCCCATGGCGATGGCCAGCTGGTAGACCGCCGGCGCATAGCGAGCAGCCTCTTCGTGCAACGTGCCCTTGCCATCGGCGTCTGAGCCAGTGTCACCGTGCCCGGCGCTACTCGGCCGATTGCCGTCCACGCTGCGCCCTTCGCTGTCGCACTTGCCCACGCACTCGCCTTCGCCCTTGCTTTCACTTTCGCCGATGTCGTAGTTATCCCCGCGAACCTGGGTGCGCAGCAAGTTCTTCCGCACTACCAAATGGCGCCCCAGTGGACCGCCCAGAAGCGAGCCGGAAACCAGCCCGAATGTCGCAGCAGCGGTTGCAACCGTGGTGGCGCCCTCCACGCCCATGCCCTCGAGCACCGGCCCGAAAGCAGCCGCTGTTCCCGGGCCACCCACCAGCGCAATCGAGCCAGTGCCCAATCCCAACAGCGGATCAACGCCCAGCAGCTGCGACACGCCCACGGCAATCAGGTTCTGCAACTCGGTCAGGCCCAACACCAGCACCATCAAGATCACGATGCCCTTGCCGCCGCTCTTGAGCACGCGCACGTTGGCCTCGAAGCCCACCGATGCGAAGAAGATCACCATGAAGAAGGTTTTCAGCGTCTCGTCAAAGGAAACCTGCACCACTCCGGCTACGTAAAGCGCGCAGGTAACGATGGCGAAGACGAGCCCTCCGATAAGCGGCGAAGGTATGCAGAACCTATCGAGGACGCGCACATGCGCCTTGATCTTCTCGCCCACGAGCAGCGCGACCACCGCGATGCCGAGCGTCTGATACATGTCGATGGACAGTTCTCCCACGATATCCCCTTGCACCCAGCGATGCGCCCCGCGCATCAACAGGCTCGTTGCCAAAAGCACGCAGAGTACCCGTAGCCGCCAAAAGGCAGCACTGAAGCGGGACACGAGAATCATCGCCCAAGCGGCAGCGCATGTTGGCAATTCCATTTGGTTCGTTTTCGCCTTGTTGGAGTTTGCTCGCCAAGCCTCAACCGAACCGTTGAGAACACGTAGCCATCTCCCTTGAGTGCCTCAGCGAACACGGCGTTCGCACAAGCCGGACGAGTGCGATAATGAAGCAGCACGCAAGAAATGCGACGAAACCCTCAGAGGATTTGCTGCACCGAGGAGGCGCACCATGAGCGAGGTCGAAGAGCTCCAAGCCATCTTGAAAGACGCACCGGCCGATTCCATCGTGTTCTTTGGAGGCGCAGGCGTTTCCACCGAAAGCGGGATTCCCGACTTCCGCAGCCCCGATGGGCTCTACGCGCAAAAGTACCACTACCCTCCCGAAACCATGATCTCGCGCTCGTTCTTCGATAGCCACCTGCCCGAATTCTTTGACTTCTACTTCGACCGCATGATCTACGAGGGAGCAAAGCCCAACCAGGCGCATCGCAAGCTCGCCCAGCTGGAGGACGAAGGCAAGCTGATATCGGTGGTTACGCAGAACATCGATGGACTGCATCAGGCAGCTGGCAGCAAGAACGTGCGCGAACTGCACGGCTCGGTGCTGCGCAACTACTGCATGGACTGCGGCGGCTTCTTTGGCCTCGATGACATGCTGGAGCTGCGCCGCATGGCGCAGGCCGATGGCGGCGATGGCGTGCCGCGCTGCCCTCAGTGTGGCGGCGTGGTGAAGCCCGATGTGGTGCTCTACGAGGAATCGCTCGACTCCGACGTGCTGGAAGCCGCCATGCGCGACATCTCCCGCGCCAACACCTTGGTAGTGGCTGGCACCTCGTTAGTGGTGAACCCGGCAGCCTCGCTCATCCGCTTCTTCAACGGCGACCACTTGGCCATCGTTAACCTCTCCCCCACCCCGGCCGACAGCATGGCCGACATCGTGGTGGCGCGCCCCATCGGCGAGGTCTTCGACTTCTAGCTCATTAGGGAGTCAATGTCACATTAAAACCAAGGCGCGCATCGGCCTCAATGTGACACGGCATTTCCGGAAACCAAAAACGCAGAAATGGCCAAAGGCCATTTCGCAGCGTTTTGGCTTGAGGATTTGCCGTGCACGTTGGGGCCGAGGGCGCCCGAAAGTTATACGAGCGAGGCTTACGCGTCCAGGTTCACCGTGAGACCGTCCATGATGGCGTTCACCGTCTTCATGGCGCACATGCGCCCGCACATGGTGCAGGTACCCTCGTCTGACGGCGGCGCGCTCTCGAAGCGCTCGCGGGCACGTGCCGGGTCCAGGGAAAGCGCGAACATCTCCTCCCAATCCACGCGGCGCCGCGCATCGCTCATGCGGTTGTCGCGGTCGCGCGCACCTACCACGCCTTTGGCGATGTCGGCCGCATGAGCTGCGATCTTCGTGGCCACCAGGCCCTCGCGCACATCCTGCGCGTCGGGCAGGCGCAAATGCTCGGCGGGCGTCACGTAGCACAGGAAATCGGCTCCCGAAGCCGCAGCCATGGTGCCTCCGATGGCAGCCGTTATATGGTCGTAGCCTGGTGCTATGTCGGTCACCAAGGGGCCCAGCACGTAGAAGGGGGCGTTGTGACATAGGCGCTTTTCCATCTTCATGTTGGCGGCTATCTCATCGAAGGCCATGTGCCCCGGGCCCTCCACCATCACCTGCACGCCCGCATCCCACGCGCGCTTGGTCAGCTTGCCTATCTCGATCAGCTCGGCAATCTGGGCGGCATCGCTGGCATCGTAGGTGCACCCCGGCCTCATGGCATCGCCCAGCGAGATGGTCACGTCGTGGGCGTGCAATATATCCAGCACCTCATCGTAGTGCTCGTAGAAGGGGTTCTCGTTGCCCGTTGCCTCCATCCACGCGAAGATGAGCGACCCTCCGCGGCTCACCACATTGGCAAGCCGTCCCGTTTCCTTGAAGGAGTCGATCACACGCCGGTTCATGCCAGCGTGCACGGTGACGAAGTCCACCCCGTCTTCGGCATGCGCGCGAATCACGTCCAGGAAGTCCTCGGCCGTTATGGCCACCAGCGCCTTGTCCAGATACCCAATGGCATCGTACATGGGCACGGTGCCTATCATGGCAGGCGAGCGCTCGATCAGCTCCTTGCGAAACGGACGCGTCTTTCCACAGTTCGAGAGGTCCATGATGGCATCGGCGCCAAGCTCCAGCGCCACTTCCACCTTCTCCCACTCAACCGACGCATCCGCGAGGTCACCCGATATGCCCAGGTTCACGTTAACCTTGGTTGAAAGCGGAATGCCCTCAAGCGTGGAGCCTACGCCCTTGGGAACAAGCGAACCATGGTGGATGTTCGCCGGAATGGCAATGCGCCCACGCGCCACAGCCTCGCGAATGCGCTCGGGTTCAAGCCCCTCGCTTGCAGCAACGGCCTCCATAGCCGACGTAACAACGCCTGCGCGCGCGAAGTCGATCTGCGTCACGGGCTTATTCTCCTGTTGAACCATGGTTCCCTTTCTCCGCCGAGCCGCATGGCACTAAGCCATCAGCTTCGATTCCTCTACGCGTTCCAAATACCAGCTCATCAGCTTGGCAAGCGGCTTGCGCAGCACCAATCCAATCAATGCCGCTGGCACCAAGAACACAAGCAGCATGCCCATGGCCATCCAATAGTCGTTGCCCAGCACGCCGAACATAGCCGAGCGCATGGCATCCACCACGTAGGTGGCAGGCAACCACGGGCTCAGCTGCTGTACGAATTGTGGCAGAATCTGCAACGGGAACGACCCGCCGCATCCGGTGACTTGCACGATCAGCATGATGACCGCAACTGCCTTGCCCAAATTCGCGAACGCTTGCACCATCGCATAGATGATGAATGAGAACACCAAGCCCGCAACCCAGTAGCACAGCATGAACAGCCACGGATGCTCGATCTGCACCTGCAAGAAGAACATGTTGCCAAGCGCCATCAGGGTGGTCTGCGCCAACGATATGAGCGCAACCATGACGAAGCGCCCGAAGAATACCTGATAGGGCTTAACGTCCCGCAACTTGCGCATCTCGGCTGCGCAAGGCTTGGGGCGCACCGCCACCATTATCAGCAGCGAACCGATGAAGAGGGCCAGCGTGGAATAGAGCGGCGTCATGGCCGATCCGAAGTTCGCTACCGGAAACACCGCTTCGCGGTCCATCTTTACCGGGGCGGCAAGAGCCGTGGAAAGCGCTTGTATGTCGCTGGTCATGAGGTCGCGCAGCGCCGCGGGGTCGTTCGTGGCTATGGCGGCATCGATGCGCTCGGAGAGGTCGGCTATCTCGGCCGCCGAGGCTTCCAACTGGTCGGCCATCTGCCCTACGTCGAAGCTGGCTCCCGCAAGCGTCGAAGCCGCGCGCTGCATGGCAGCCATCGGGCCCGTGCCCGACTCGTCGCTCGCCAGTGCGCTCACCTTCCCGCTCACTGCGGAAGCCAGCGCCTCGCAATGCGAGGCAACCCTCTCGGCAGCCGGCACCACGTTCTGCTCGAAGCGCTGCTGAGCTTCCTGGAGCTTGGCCGAGGCCTCGGCAAGAGATGCGTTGGCCGCATCGCGCTGATCGGCCGCCTCGGCGATGCCCTTCTCCAGCTGAGCAGCCGCATTCGTCAGGTTGGAAGACGAGCCGCGCATCAGCTCGGCAGACGAGCGCAGCATGCGCGCCGTCGCCTCGGCTGCGGCAGCGCCATCGGCCGGCAGCCCTTCGGCAAGGCTGTCCATCTGATCGGCCGCACCCTCGAGCACATCAGCCTGCGCTTGCAAGCGCGCTGCTTCGTTGCGCATGTCGGCTACGGCAGCGGTGGCATCGGAGGCGGCGTGGTCGAGCATCGAATCGAGCGACGTGCGTGCCTCCTGCAGCGCATCCAGGGCATCTTGCATCTGCGATTGCATGCTGCCTGCGCTGCTGCGCAGCGTGGATGCGCATTCCCTTAATGCCGCAACACCCGGAGCTGCAGCTTCGTCAACCGCTTCTGCGCTCTGCTCAATGCCGCCCACCAGCTGTCCGGTACTCTGCGCGATGCCAGCCGACGAGTCCACCACGCGCCCATACAAACGCAGCGCCTGCGCCACTTCAGTCACGTCTTCGCCAAGCTCGTCGATGCGCGCCGAAACGGCTTCCATGCTGGCGCTCAGGCCGGTATCGTCGGCATAGCGGGCAACCGTGGACGCCAGCACCAACGATATCTCCGACACCTTCTCGGCGAACACCTGGTTCACCTGATATGAGATGGCATCGGCACCCTGACCGGTCACCTTCGGGGCAATGGCGTTCTTCTTCTCGTTGGCGTAATAGATCACCTGGGCGCGCTGCCCGTTGTCGGCGTAGAAGGTGAGCATGTCGCGACTGAAGTCCTCCGGTATGACCACCGCCGCATAGTAGCGGCCGCTCTTGGCGCCGTCGATGGCATCGTCGGCGTCGGTGAACATCCAATCGATCTGGTGGTTCGCGCGCAGCTCGGCGATAACTTGGTCGCCGATGTTCACCTTGATCGGCACCAGCTCGCTCTCGTAGCCTTCATCGTTGCTGGCCACAGCAACTTTCAGGTTGCCGGTATTCTCGAACACGTCCCAGCATGCCAATATGTTGTACCACGCGAAGATGGAGGGCATCACTACCAGCCCGATGGCGATGATGATGCTCATCACATTGGAGAACATGCGCTTGAGGTCGCTGCGCGCAAGCTGCACGATGTTACCCATCTTGCTCGCCTCCCCCGTGCATGGAGGGTTTCTCGCTTGTCGCCTTGGGTTTCCCAGCTTCCGCCTGCGGACCAACAGCGTCTTCGGCTTGCATGCCCTGCACCGCCTCGCCGCTTCGCCTCGCCATCGCCATGCGCACGATGCTCTCATCCGACAGGTCGTTCAAGCTGATCTGGCGCTTGAAGCTGCTGCGCATGCTCTCCAGCACCACCAACGCCACCAGCACCGCCAAAAGCCACAGCAGCCAAATGGTGAGAATCACCACCTTCTCGGCTGGGCTCAGCGCGAATACCAGCATCAGCGCCACGGGCACGGCGATGCTCAGCACCACGGTTGCGCGTATGATGCGCGGATAGAGCTGCTCGAAGCGCCGGTAGCGCTGCTCCAGCTTCTCGCGATAGTCCTCTCGGTCGGCCAGGATGCGCACCGCCTGCGAGAATCTGAAGGGCCGAGGCGGGTCTTCCACGTTCTCGCCGTTGAAGATGCCGCTCTTGCGCACCTGGCTTGCCACCATGCGATTCACATTCGACATCAGCGGCCGCACGCCCAAGCCGATGGCAAGTGCCCCCACGAAGAATGCCCCAAGCATGGCCAAGTCGTGCGCGTAAGCCGTGCCGTAGAAACCGCAGATGGACTCGCGCATGGCCTCGATGCCATAGGTGAAGGGCAGAAGCGGATAGATGGCCTGGAAGAACGGGGAGGTCATCTCCACCGGGTACAACCCGGTCGCGCCAGGAATCTGCGCGAACACCAGCAAGATGCAGATGCCCTTGCCCACATGTTGCAGCGTGACAGAGAGAGCATAGATTATGCTCAGATACGCAAGCGAGGAAACGGCCGCCGCAAACGCCAGGCTCGCAACGCTCGCCGCTTCCACGCCGATGAACAGCACGCCGGCCACGCAGATCAGCGCCTGCAGCACGGCCATGCACGCGAACAGCAGGAAGCGGCCCAAGTAGCGCTGCCACAGCTTCAGGCGTTTCAAGCCCTCGTCGTCCACTTCCTGGCGCATGATTACCAGCAGCATGAAAGCGCCAATCCAAAACGTCAGGTTCATGAACAAGGGTGCCATGGCCGACCCATAGGCGTTCAGCGGATAGAGCTGCTCGGTCACCACCTCGGTGGGCGAGCCCATGAAATCGGCTATGGATTGCGCATCGAGGTTATGCTCGTCGGCAAGCTTCAGCAGTGCACCGGACCCGAGCACCGCAACGATGTCGGTCTTGAGCTTCTGCAAGCTTTCCTCCACGTCAGCCATGAGCCCATCGGTGAACCCCACAGCTTCGCTCGCATCGCGCGACACGCCCTGCAATTGGCCCAATATGCCATCGACTTGGTCGATGAGCGCGCTTTGGGTCGCAGCTGCGGCACTCACCGATGAAAGCGCCGACGACGCTCCCAGAAGGCCCGAGCTCATGGCAGGTATAGCCGTGCCGAAGAAGGTGTCGGCTGCCCCTTGCAACGAGCCCGTAGCCGCCTTGATGGACTCATCGGCTTGGGCGGTGGCCTCGGCGGCAGCATCGGCGGCATCCTGAGTGCGGCTCGCGAGCGCCGAAACGTCCACCAGAAGGGCGTCGATCGAGTCGCATTCGGCCTCCAGCGTGGCTGCAGCTTGCAGGAGCGCATCCTTGTTGCTGCCAGTTGGCAGGGCGTCGGCGGCGTCGCGCAAGCTGGCAGCAGCTGCGCGGGCCTCGCCCACTGCCGCCTGGGCGCGCCCTATCGATGCGTTCACCTCGCCGTTGGCAGCCGCCAGCGAGCCCTGTAGCGTGGCAGCGGTTTCTCGCACCTCGCTCGAGGCGCTCTGCACGTCGGATATCGCCCGAGACACCAACGGCCATACGTCCTTCGAGAACTGCGTCATCTCTTGCTCCAGCGCCTTTATGTCGCTCGAGAGCGACTGCGCAAGCTCGGTTGCCTGGCCAAGCTCGTCGCGCACGGCAGGCAACTCTGCCTGCGATTGCGCCAGCTCGGCTGAAACGCCATCGAGCGCTTGGCGCATGGATGCAAGCTTGCTGCGCGCACCCGCCACGTCGCTAACCGCAGCATCGATCTTCCCCGTTGCAGCCACGCTGGTTGCCGCATTACTATCCCGGATGTCCCCGATGGCGGCATCGATGGCCTCTACCGCCACGTTGCTCACCGTCTTCACGAAGGTGGAGTTGATGGTTTCGTCGAGCGTAGTGGCTCCCGCATCGGTGATCTTGGGCGCAACGGGGCCGGCCTTCTCGTTCACCAAGTACGTGACCGACGGCGCCTCGAACGTGTCCTTGGTAAGCGACAGCATGCGCTCGGTGAAGTCGCTCGGTATGATGAATGCAGCATAGGCCTGCCCCGACTCGACTTGCCGCGAGGCCTCGTCGCGAGACACGAACGTCCAATCGAGCTGATCGTTGCCGTGCAGCTCGTCCACGATGGACGCACCCACGTCCAGCTGCCCCGTAAGGTCGCTCGAACCGCCAGCATCCTCGTTCACCACGCACACGCGCAGGTTGCCCGTGCTGTCGTAGGGATTCCAAAACCCGATGACGTTGTACCAGGCATACAGCGATGGCAGCACCAACAGCACCAGGGCAACTACCAAAGCCGCAGGCGCCCTGAAGAGCCTCTTCACGTCGCGAGCGAATATCCTCAGCACGTTTCCCATTTTCAGCAAGGCGCTTGGGCCCAGTGCACCTCTTCCGCTACTTGTCCAAGTCCTCGCGAATGGTAGCGCTTCCCTTCTCCAGGGAGACGGAACCCGTACGGCATATCTCGAGTATGGTGAAGTCGCGCATGAGCTCTATGAAGTCATCGATCTTGCGCGACTCGTCGGTTAGGCGAAACACGATGGCGTCCTTGGAGTAATCAATCGTCTCGGCACCGAAGCCTGCCACGGCGGCAAGGATCTCGTCGCGCGTGTCCACGGAGTTGGCCATCTTGATCAGCAGCAGTTCGCAGCTCACAGCATCATCGCCGCCAAGCTCCTTGATGAAGCACACATCGGGCAGCTTGTAGAGCTGGTTCACCAACTGCTGCTTGGCCACATCTTCGCCGTCGAAGGTCACGGTGATGCGCGAGTACTCGTTCGATTCGGTCTCGCTCACGGAAAGCGAGCTGATGTTGAACTGACGTCGACGAAACAGGCTGGTCACGCGATTGAGCACGCCGAACTGGTTGCGCACCAGCACGGCGATGGTATAGCGGCTCGTTCCTGAAAGCGCCACGCTAGTCACCTGCCTTCACGATGAGGTCATCCACGCTGCCGCCCGGCGGCAACATGGGAAGCACGAACTCGTCCTTGCCTATTGCGCAATCGATCACGTAGGGGCCTGAAGCCGCAAACGCTCTGTCCAAAGCTGCATCGAGCGCTTCGAGCGAATCCACGGCCTCCCCTTCTGCGCCGAACGCGCGCGCCACGGCCACGAAATCCGTGCGGCGATCGAGCGTGGTGCAAGAATGACGCCCCTCGAAGAAGAGCGTCTGCCATTGGCGCACCATGCCCAGCACGCCGTTGTCCATGACCAAGATGACGATGGGCAGCTGGTAGGTCACCGCAGTGGCAAGCTCGTTGAGGTCCATGCCGAAACCGCCATCGCCCGTCACCAGCACCGTACGCTCGCCCGTGCCAAAGCTTGCCCCTATGGCCGCGCCAAGCCCGAAGCCCATGGTGCCAAGGCCCCCCGATGTGACGAAGCGGCGCGGCATGCGCACGTCAAGTTCCTGCGCCACCCACATCTGATGTTGCCCCACATCGGTGCACACCGGCGTGCTCTCTTGCAAATGCGCGTTGAGCACGCGCATCACATTGCGCGGAACGAGGCCTTCGCGCTCATCCAACGTTGAAAGCTCCTCTTCGCGCAAGCGCGCAACCTCGGCTTGCCAGTCGGGCTTCTCCGACGCGCCGATCAGTGGCAACAGATCCTGCAACGTTGCCTTGATGTCGCCGCGCAAGCCGATGTCGGCCATCACCGTCTTCGACAGCTCCGAGCCGTCGGCATCGATGTGCACCACTTTCGCCACCTTGGCGAACTTGCTGCGGCTCCCCGTTGCGCGGTCGTTGAAGCGCACGCCAAGCGAGATGATCACATCGGCATTCACCAAGGCCTTGGTTGCTGCGTAATGCCCGTGCATGCCCTGCATTCCCAAAAAGCGCGGATGATCGCTTGGAAGCGCTGCAAGCCCCATCAGCGAGGCACCGAGCGGTGCGTCGATGCGCTCGGCTAGCTGGAGCATCTCATCGCACGCATCAGCGGAGAGTATGCCGCCACCGAAGTAGATGTAGGGCCGTTTTGCAGAGTTGATGAGCTCGGCTGCTTCGCGAACACGAACATCCTTGGCCGCCTGGGGCTCCTCTCGCTGTGCCGCAGGCGCGGGCTCGTACTCGCAAAGCGCCTCCTGCACGTCCTTCGGCACATCTATGAGCACGGGCCCTGGACGTCCCGAAACAGCCAGCTTGAAAGCCTCGCGCATGGTGTCGGCCAAATCCTCGACCGAGCCAACGAAGTAGTTGTGCTTGGTGATGGGCAAGGTGATGCCCGTGATGTCTATCTCTTGGAAGCTGTCGGTGCCAATCTGGTTGGTGGCAACGTTTCCGCAGATGGCAATAAGGGGAATGGAATCGAGATGTGCCGTGGCGATGCCCGTCACCAAGTTGGTGGCGCCAGGCCCCGAAGTGGCCATCACCACACCCGGACGCCCCGTGGTGCGCGCATAGCCATCAGCAGCATGGGCTGCACCTTGCTCGTGGGCAGTGAGCACATGCGAGATCTCGTCCTGGTAGCGGTACAGGCTGTCGTACACATCCAAGATCTGGCCACCAGGATATCCGAACACCACGTCGACGCCTTGCTCGATGAGCACCCTCACGATGATGTCCGCACCCGAAAGAAGCATCCACCCTCCTAGCAGCAACCCGCAACATAGCCCTTGCACAGCGGAACCGCAAGGCAGAGCCTCGAGACGATTCCGCTTTTGCTCAAGCTACCATTTTCCCACTAGTTCGGATGCTCTTCGATAGTTTCCGCGTAACCGTCAAAAACCCTCTTGCAGAGGCAGCTTGGGGCTTCATGCGACACGGCTATTTCTGGAGCCCACAAACGCTGGAAAACGATTGCGAATCGAGTGCGCGCAAGCCAACGGCTTCACGTGTTGCCCGAGCAGCGATTCTGCAGCCCAAAAGCGCAGGCAAAACGCAGTTTCGCCGCCGCGCTTTGGTGCGAAGCCAAGCGCGAGGGGTGGCACATGAAGCCGTTTAAACGAGAAGAGCCGTGCTTCAGAGAAAGGTTATCGTTGGCGCTCATGAGTGCACATCAAGCCCAAGCGCATTCAAAGCATTTACAAAAGCTAGCAGGCAACCTCTTCGGCGCGAATCACGCCGCGGCTCGTGAAGAAGGTGACCAGCATGTAGATGCCATAGATCGCCACCACCAAAGCAGCGGCCATGAGCACCGATGGCAGGATGTCCTTTCCGAGAGCCGAAACCAGGTTTTCGGACAATATGCTCACAGCGCAGCCAGAATGGCAGGCCGCGAGCCCGAGCGGCAGCAGGAAGTAGATCAGCACCTGTGCGAAGAGCGCGCCCGACAGCATGCGCCGGTCGCAACCGATCTGGGAGAGCGTCTTGTAGCGTCCCAGCGAATCGATGGTGAGCGCCACCATCTGAATGGCGAGCACGGCAGCAGTCGCGATCAGGAAGACCAGGCCTATGTAGAGCGCCAGGTACGTGATGAGGCCGCGCAAGCCGTTCGCCTGCCCCACCATCTCTTCGCGCGAGAGCACATTGGAAATGACATTCGGGACGAGCGGGTACACGCCATCGGACGCATCCACCAAACCCCACAGCAGCTCCTCCGCATTGCTGTCGGGAGCATACCTGGCGTTCACGACAGATTGCATGGGCACCTCATCGCCCACCACGCTTCGCAGCACCTCATCGGATACCACGAACGTCATGCTGTTGCTCGGCATGCTGAAGTCGTACAGCTGCACCCCCAGCACCTTGCCCTGCGGCTCGAGCACGTGCTCGCCCGAGCCATCAGCGCTTTCCAGCACCAGGGGCACATCCTGCTCGACGACCGAATCGGCGAGGGCTTGCACTGCGCTCATGTTGTTCGTCAGCAGATACTCGCCCGGTTCCACATAGACTGGGGGCTTGCCCTGCAATTCCAGGCAATCGTTGAGCTGGCGGAGTCCCACCATGTTGATCGGATACTCGCAGAAGTTGGTTACAGCATCGTCGACCTGCTGCCCCGTTGCATCTACCAGAGCGCCATAGGTCACGCTTCCGACGGCGTAGATGTCCAAGCGACCGGACGCGTCGACGCCTTCGCTCCACCCATCCAGCTGCTGCAAGACGGCTTCTGTGGCACGCGGGTCGGGATCGTCGGATTTCCGATACTCGGGAGAGCTCGCCGTGGAGACGATGCTGGCATCGAAGGGATTCGCCTCTTCGATATCGGACGAGAACATGTCCGCGAGCCCCATGCCGGTCGAGAACGTCGTGATAGCGAAGAACAGCAGCACGCACACCACCCACATGGAGGCAAACGACGTGTTCACCTTGGACGCGATCTGCCGCATGGTGAAGGGGCGCAGTCCACGCAAGTAGAAGCCCCGTGCTCGGGTGATCACGGCCACCAAGAAGCCGGCCAGCGAGAAGAAGAACAGCAGCGTGCCTACGAGCATGAGCACCGTTGCGGCTACGAAATGCTCGTCGAACAGGTACACCAGCCCGTTCACATGGAGCTCGTAGTATGCCGCTGCCAAGATGGCGATCGATACCAGGAAGAGCGCGAAGCACGCCCAAGGGTTGCGCACGGGAACCTTCTGGTTCGACGTCTGCGGCGCCAGCAGCTTGACGAGCTTATGGCGCCGAATCGACACCACGTTGAAAAGGGACACGACAACGTATATGGCGGCGAAGCAAACGAGCGTCATGGCAAAGGCGCTCAGGGAGAACTCGAATCGGTAGTCGGGCATGGATACGCCAAACAGCGCGGCCGTGCCGAAGGAGAGCAGCTGGGAAGCCAAAACGCCCAGGCCCAAACCCAAAACAAGCGACACGATGCCCACGAGCACCGTCTCGTACAAGATGATCCGCGAGATCTGCCCTGCCGTCATGCCAAGCAGCTCGTACATGCCGAATTCGCGGTAGCGACGACGTATGAGCAGCTGGTTGGAATAGATGACGAGAAAGCCCAGCACGAGCGCGATCGCCACCGAGAAGATGCCCATCATCATGTTCATGAGCTCGATGACGTTCATGCGCCCCGACTCCTCGATCTGGATCAGCACCTGCTGGTCCGATATCGAGTTGAAGGCATAGAACACCATGACCGCCACCAGAAGCGTGACGAAGTAGATGGCGTAATCGCGCACCGATCGGCGCATGTTGCGCATCGCAAGCTTAAACAGCATGGTACGCCTCGCCTCCTAAGAAGGTGATCACCTCCATGATCCGCGCGAAGTAATCCTCGCGGCTCGCTGCATCAGCGCCACGGCGCACCTCCGTGAACAGGCGCCCGTCGGTGAGGAAGAGGGTGCGCTGGCTGAACGAGGCAGCATAGGCATCATGGGTCACCATGAGAATGGTCGCGCCCATGGAATCGTTCATGTGCTCGAGCGTTTCGAGCAGCATCGTGGCATTGCGCGAGTCCAAAGCGCCCGTTGGCTCGTCTGCCAGCACCAGCGTGGGATTGCCCACGATGGCGCGTGCAGCCGCAACGCGTTGGCGCTGGCCACCCGACATCTGCCCTGGATACTTGGAAAGCGAATCCTCCACGCCCAGCGCGCTCGCCACTTCCCGTATGCGCGCAGTCGCCTCCGAAGCCGGCACCCCCTTGATGGTAAGCGCCAGCGAGATGTTCTCGAGGCCAGTGAGCGTGTCCAGCAAGTTGGAATCTTGGAAGATGAATCCCAGCTGCTCGCGGCGAAACTTCGCCAGCGCACGCGAACTCAGGTTCGAGACATCCTTGCCACCCACCAAGACATGCCCCATGGAAGGTCGGTCGATGGTCGAGATGCAGTTGAGCAAGGTGGTCTTGCCCGATCCGCTCGGACCCATGATGGCCACGTATTCCCCCGCCATAACGTCGAAGCTCACTCCGTTCAGAGCATGGGTCAGATTGCCGCGGCTGCCGAACGCCTTCTCGACGTTCTGCACGCTCAGGGCGCACTTCGGCGCAGCCTCACCCACATAGGCCACGGTGGGGCTCACGAATACCTCAGTCATGCTTGCTCCTTACCACGATGGGCGACACGCTCGATGAGAACGCGAACATCGCAGCCGCTGCCAACGCGCCGACCAGAACCACTGATCCCACGACGGTAGCTGCGCCTTTCAAGATCTTCATTGGCTTCATACACGTTGTTCCTTCCTCCCGGCAGGTTGCATCGGTGCGATTCATTTTGCCCATATGGCAGATGCCCTGCTCTTTGCTGATGTTGCGCATCCATCTTGGGATAGGAACAACCAAGCTGCCATCGAATTTGCTTTCATCTTCCTTACCGGTTCGTAAGGTTCAAGCGCCGCCGATCGTGCGGGAAGGCGATGAGCACGCGCGTTCCTGTGCCCTCTTCGCTGGCCAGCGTTACAGAGAGCCCCATTGAGGCGCACATGCGCGCTACCAAATACAAGCCCATGCCCGTGGCAGAGCCATGCGCGCGCCCCACCTCTCCGGTGAATCCGCGCTCGAACACGCGTGGCACGTCGTGCGCAGGAATGCCACAGCCGTTGTCGGCAATCTGCAGCACGGTTGCCGCATAGGCAGATTCGTCCTGCGACTCCTCAACGGTTATCGCAATGCGCGTGGCATCGTACTTGGCTGCGTTGCCCACGATCTGCGAGATGACGAACGACACCCAGGTCTCATCGGCGAAGACGGTTACGCCAGGTGGGATATCGACCTCAACCGAAGCACCCTGGCCCATCAGCAAATGCATGTTCTGCTTGCACGCTTCGCGCACCACCGCGCCTAGGTCGATCTCGCGAATAAGATAATCGCTCGAAAACGTGTTGGCGCGTGCGGCGAAGAGCGCTTGGCTCACCTGACGCTCGATGCGCTCCACTTCCCGATTCAGCTCCAAGCTCTCGGGACCCTCGAGCCTATTGGCAAGCAGCTTGAGCGTTGCCACGGGTATCTTCACCTCATGGACCCAAAGATTCACGTATTCGGAGTTATCGCTCGCGTTCTCTCGAAGCGTGCCGATCTGCTCGCTTGCAAGGCTCGACAAGGCCGACAGGGCTTCAACTGCCACTTGCTCTTCGGGGGTCGACGGCTCGGGAGCCATGTCGGCGAAGTACCCAATGCCATCGAGCCCGCGCACCAAGCTTCCAAGCTCGCGCCAGAAGCGCACCTGGCGCAGGTAATCCCAGGCAAAACAGCAGAATGCGCATCCCACCAAGATGGTGGTCACAAGGCCTATAACCGAGAGCGGCGCACGGACCACTGCCAGAATGCCAGCCACCAATGCTACCGCGGCAGCACCGGCAATCATGAATGGCAAGCGCGAGCGGACGTAAGCACCCAGCGTGTACGTTTCCTGGAACAGCGCTTCAGTGTCCAGCTCGCTTGGCACTACACATCCTGCTTCCCGATGAAATATCCCACCCCCCGTTGGGTTTGGATGTATCCAGGCGGAACGCCAATGTCCGAGAGCACCTTGCGCAGCCGATTCATGTTCACCGTAAGCGTGTTGTCGTCGATGAAGGCGTCGGATTCCCAAAGCTCGCACATGATGTCGCTACGCGTGACCACGCGCCCCGCATTGCGCATGAGCAGTGCCAGGATGCGTTGCTCGTTGCGCGTGAGCTCGGATGAGCGCCCCTCGTAGCGCACCATGTAGCAGTCGGCATCGAGCATTACGCCGTGATACTCCAAGACGTTGGAGGCTGCCGTTTCCATGCGCGCGGTGGCAGCCGCGATGCGCGCCAGCAGAACCGCGGGTCGGTAAGGCTTGGCCACGAAATCGTTCGCGCCCAAATTGAGCGAGGTGACCTCCGTGAACTCGTCGACCGACGAGGTGAGCACTATTATGGGCACGCTGCTCGCAGCGCGGATAGCCCGGCAAATCGCCAGCCCATCGGCACCGGGCAGCTTCAAGTCCAGCAGCACGCAATCGGGATCGAAAGCGAGGGCAAGCTTGTCGGCACGCGAGAAATCGTCGCAGATTCCCACCTGGTAGTCATGCAGCTCCAGCAAGCGTGCAAGCTCTGCGGCAAGAGCGCGGTCGTCTTCCACGATGTAGATTCGCTGCGCCAACCTGAGCCCTTTCGTCGTGATGAACCGTTGCCATTTTACCCGGTTGAGTTCGAACACGGTCGCTAAGCGCAAACCTTACAAACATGTAAGAGGCGTAGGCCCGCTTCTGGAATTGCGAGAAGGTTGCGGGCGAGCCAGCGACTGCATTCGAGGCTGATTCTGCAGACGGAGAAATCCGTGGTATAACTCACCGCGGATTTCGAACGTCGAAGCCAAAGCCGAGAGTGCTGCCGCTGGCCCAGGGAACAACCTTTCACTAGCCTAGGCAGGGCGTCAGTGTACAATAGGTGCTCGACATCGCACTTGCACGACCTCACCAAGGAGACGAACATGACCATGGAAATCCTTCAACATGAAGACCCGCAGATAGCAGCAGCCCTGGAAGAGGAGCTGGAACGCCAGCGCAACACCATTGAACTCATTGCGAGTGAGAACTTTACTTCGCGCGCAGTAATGGAAGCCATGGGCAGCGTGCTCACCAACAAGTATGCCGAAGGGTATCCTGGCAAGCGCTATTACGGCGGCTGCCAGAAAGTGGACATCGTGGAGGAGCTCGCTCGCCAACGCGTGTGCGAGCTCTATGGCGCCCAGTTCGCCAACGTGCAACCGCATTCGGGAGCACAGGCGAACTTCGCCGTGTACCTGGCTCTTTGCAAGCCAGGCGACACCGTGATGGGCCAAAGCTTGGCGCACGGCGGCCACCTGACGCATGGTAGCCCGGTGAATTTCAGCGGGCTTATGTACAACGTGGTGGGATACGAGCTTGACCCGGAAACCGAGCGGCTCGACTACGATGCAATCGAGCGTCAGGCCCGCGAGGTGCGCCCGAAGATGATCGTGGCAGGCGCCAGCGCCTACCCGCGCGTGATCGACTTCGAGCGCATGGCCGATATCGCGCATGGCGTGGGCGCGTATCTGATGGTAGACATGGCACATATCGCAGGGCTGGTTGCAGGAGACATGCATCCAAGCCCCGTTCCCTATGCCGACGTGGTCACTTCCACCAGCCACAAAACGCTGCGCGGGCCACGCGGCGGATTCATCCTTACCAACGACGAAGAGATTGCCAAGAAGATCGACAAGGCGGTGTTCCCTGGTGCGCAAGGTGGCCCGCTGATGCACGTGATCGCAGGCAAGGCCGTGGCATTCCGCGAAGCGCTTCAGCCAGAGTTCAAGCAGTATGCGCGCAACATCGTGGAAAATTGCAAGGCTATGGGCGAGGCTATGATGAAAGGTGGCTTGCGCCTGGTTTCGGGAGGGTCAGACAACCACTTGTGCCTGGTTGACCTCACCCCTGCGAGCATCACCGGCAAGGATGCCGAGAACCTATTGGAAACGGTGGGCTTCACGGTGAACAAGAACACCATTCCCAACGAGCAGCTCTCGCCTTTTGTGACCAGCGGCATTCGCGTGGGCACACCAGCCGCCACCACACGTGGGCTGAACGCTGACGATTTCCGCGAAGTGGGCGAGCTCATCTCGCTGGCAACTTTCAATGCGAGCAACGAGCACATGCTCGATGAAGTGCGTCAGCGTGCTCGTGCGCTCATGGACGCGCATCCGCTCTACCCTGGCTTGGAGTATTAGGGAAGGCGCATTGCCGAGCAGGCGTCTTCGGCAATGCGCAACCCGCCTCGAAGCTAACACTGAGTTCGAAGCGCTTTTCGTACGCTAGCGGAGCAAATCTTGGATTTTTCAGCGAGTTGCACGAAGTTGGGGCTACTTTCGTACCTGTTCTGGCACATTTTCGCTAGTCCTGGAGCGTCGATTCAAGCTGCCAAATGCATCGTACCAGGTCAGAGCCTTGAGAACGCAAACCGAAATACGAGATTCGAGAGAACTAGGTACGAAAGTGCCCTCAACTCGCCGTAACTGGTCTGAGAATCGCTGCAAGCGTACGAAAGCGCCCTCAACTCGATGTACGCGCCATCCTTTCCTGCACGCCGAGAAACCAGGCTCCTTGCAGGCAACGGCCTGACCCATGCCGAATGCGAGATGCGCGATGCGCGACGCTGACGACCGGGCATGGTTTCGATGCCCCAAGCAACGAGAAGGGAGCCCGCTCGGGCTCCCTTCCTTTTCAGGCAGTGGCCTTACCCACTTGATATGCAAGATTCGCGTGCGCACGGGTGCATGCCAAGCCAGGCTCGCATCCCCGCGCATCCCGCTCGGCAGACGGCTAATGGACCGCGGCGAATTCCTCGGCGAGCACATCGCCCTCCTCGGCAGCATAGTTGTCGAGGATGTACGTTACGATGTTGCCCTCGCCGAGCACCACATCGGTGCCATCGACGACCAGCGCAGGAATGGTCTCCTGTCCCGTAGCGGCGATGAGCTCGTCGCGCACGCCCGGCTCATCGACGTTCTTCCAATCCATCTCGATGTTGTAGTACCTCGAATACTGGATTACCTTCTCGCAAGGCGTGCAAGCAGGATCGAAGAAAACAACTAATTCTTTGGCAGCCATGATAACCCCCTTGTTTGATGTACCTCTTTCCTACGACCCTTATTCTGGTCTTTTGAAAAGAGGCCGGAGAGCACAAGGCCCATCGGTGCCTATGCGGTTTATTCGACGTTGCACGAACGTTGACTGCAACCCCTGCAATCAGCGAGCAGTCCTTGAAAATGCGTCTGCTGGTTGCCGGCATGCGAGCTAACGGGGCTCTGAGCACCGTCAACCAGCAACCAAGAATAAGAGCCTGCGCGAGCCTTCGAGGCCGTTTCCGCAGGACAAGAAATTTGCGGTATAGATCACCACAAATTTCGCCGTCCGAGGCCTAGGCCGAGAGGGCTCGCGCAGGCTCCAGTCCGAGTAACATGATGCGCGAGCGAGCGGGGCTTTGAGCTGCGATTCTGCAGCCCACACGCGCAGGCGCTCGCGCCGTCGCGCATGGGTGCGAAGCCAAGCGCGAAGAGCTTCGCTGGCCCACGCTTGCGCAGGCTCACGCTATCACAAGGAAAAGACCCAGGGTGCCCTCAGCTGCCCCGAGGGCGAGCCGTGGCGTACTAAGGGTACGCGAGGTGAGCCCACAGGGACAGATGGGGGGGGTGCACTGGGCCTTTCTAGTCAATCACGCCGTCGTTGGTGCGTATAAGCTTGCGCTTGATCTTGCCGCCGATGGTCTTGGGCAGCTCGTCCACATACTCCACGATGCGCGGGTACTTGTAAGGGGCAGTGGTGTGCTTCACATGGTTCTGCAGCTCGCGCGTGAGCTCGTCGCTCGGCTCATAGCCGCGGGCCAGCACCACCGTGGCCTTCACCACCTTGCCACGCACGGGGTCGGGCGCAGCCGTCACCGCGCACTCCACCACAGCTGGGTGCGCCACCAGCGCGCTTTCCACCTCGAAGGGGCCGATGCGATAACCCGAACACTTGATCACATCGTCGTTGCGACCCACGAAGAAGCAGTATCCATCAGAGTCGCGCCAGGCCATGTCGTGAAGGTTGTAGTACTCGCCGCCCACGGTTTCGGCCGTGCGCTCGGGATCGTTGTAGTAGCCCACGAACAGTCCCGGCGGATAGGCATCCTTCAGGTGCGTCACGCAAATGGCACCCTCTTCGCCATCCGGCACCTCGTTGCCCTCATCGTCCAGCAACTTGATGTTCAGAAGCGGGCTGGGCTTTCCCATCGAACCCGGACGCGGCTCGATCCACGGGAAGGTAGCCAGCAGCACCGGACCTTCCGATTGGCCAAAGCCCTCGCGGATCTTCTTGCCGGTCAGCTGCTCCCACTGTATGGTCACCTCGGCATTGAGCGGCTCGCCGGCCGTCGCGAAGTTCTCGATGGACGACAGATCATAGGATGCCACGTCTTCTTGCAGCATGAAGCGGTACATGGTGGGCGGGGCGCAGAACGTCTTCAGGTCGTAGTCCTGCATCATTTGGAGCAGCTTCGCAGGCACGAACTTCTCCATGTCGTAGGCGAATATCTCGGCGCCAGCAATCCACTGGCCGTATATCTTGCCCCAGCCGAACTTGGCCCAGCCGCTATCGGTCACGCTCATGTGCAGGCCGTTCTCGCGCACCTGCTGCCAATACTTCGCGGTGATGATGTGCCCGAGCGGGTGCTTGAAGCTGTGCTTCACGGCCTTGGCATTGCCAGTGGTGCCACTCGTGAAGTAGATCAGCATGATGTCGTCGATCTGCGTGGCATCTTCGCCCGTGGGGCGCACCCACGTCTCGCCCTCGGGTTTTATCAGCTCGTCGAACGACAGCCATCCCTCGCGCTGACCATCCACCACGATGAGGTCCTTCACGGTAGGTGCCTGCGCAAGCGCCTCCTCGGTTTGAGTGCACACGTAGTCGTCGTTCACGCACACGAGCGCCTTCACACCGGCCATTTTGGCGCGATAGGCGATGTCCTTCGCCGTCAGCTGAATCGTAGCCGGAATCACCGTTGCCCCAATCTTGCACAGGGCAACCGCGCACACCCAATACTCCCAGCGGCGGCGCAGCATCATCATCACCACGTCGCCCTTGGAAATACCCAGCTTCTTGAAGGCATTCGCGGCCTTGTTCGACAGCTTGGAGATGTCGGTGAACGTGAACTCGCGCTCATCGCCGTTGTCGTCCACCCAAAGCAGCGCCTTCTTGTCGGGCTCCACGCGTGCCCACTCGTCCACCACGTCGTAGGCGAAGTTGAAGTTCTCAGGCACATTGATCTTGAAGTTCTCGAAGTAGTCCTCGTACGAATCGAACTCGATGCGCGGGCAGTACTTGCTCAGTATGTAATCCACTTTTATCCCTTACCTAAGCCTTGAAGATTAACCCAACGGAAGATGCGCCAGGCAGCAGCTCGCGCATTCGCAGGCGGCCGCGCCGGGCACTCGCGCAGATGGAGCTCACGCTACCAGCGAAACCAGCTGGCTTCTAAGAGCGTGGCTCCGCGATAACCGTAAGGAATACGGCCGGTACGTTGCCATTGCAGCGCTGGCCGTGCTGGTGCGTCGGGTTGAAGTAGATCGAATCGCCTTCGTTCAGCACTATTTCGGTGTCGTCGAACGTCAGCACTATGGAGCCCTTCAGCACGTAGTTGAATTCCTGGCCAGCATGCTCCACAAGCGCCGCTGGCTCGTCCTTAGGGTCGAGGGTTACCAGAAGCGGTTGGAAGGCCTTTTGCGAATAGCGCCAGGCGAGGTCCTCGAAATGATAACCCGGCAGGCGGTCGGTCTCGCGACCCTCGCCCGCCTTCACAACATGGTAGGTATCCAGGCGCGCAGGCACGCCCGTGAGAATCTCGGTGAACTCTACGCCGAACTTGCTCGCGATATGATAGATGACGGAAATGGGCACATCGGCACCCGTTTCCTCCCACTCAACATAGGTTGCCGGCTCAACCTCGAGCTCGGCGGCCATCTCATCGACCGTGACGTCGCACGCCTCGCGAATGCCGCGAATGCGCTCACCGATAGCGAGAAAATCCGTCGCCATGATTCACCTTTCCAAAATCAGTGTCTTCGCTCGCCACGCCCGCATCAGCTCGCAAGCGCAAGACCACAGTATAGCGCGCACTCCAACGTCAAGAGCTCTTTTCCGTGCGCGCTCCAAATAATTGGCGAATAGCCTGATTCCTTAGCTGGCAAAGCGAGTTCACGAGCACGTTCGAGTGCGCCGCAACCGCGCTCGAACGCTTGGACATCTCACCCGCCCATGCCAATCGCCAGCAAAATGATTCTTCCCAAAAAGCACGTCTTATCGTATAGTACGCATTTGTGATTACCGAAAGCGCACATATCGCAGCTTGCATCCAGGCCACGTGCCCGGCGCTCAAGAGCGCTTCGCGCGGCAGCGGCCTTTTCCTCGGACTCCTCCTTATGTAGGCGCACCCGCGGCTTCCCGCGAGTCGGCGCCTTATAAATGCTTGCCATACCTTTCCCAAGGTCTTTGATTTCTTGTGTTCGTGTGAAGCTGGCAACTACTCATCTCACCGCAGCACGCTTAAGGTAACAATCGAATCCGTCGGCAACGATCGAACGCTTGGCGTTCGCAAGAATAGCAAGGTGCACGTGCACCGAAAGGCAGAAGAAGGCGAGATCATGAGAGACATCCGCATTAGCGACGAAACGATGAAGCGAGCGGCGGCCACCAAAGAACTCACGCTGTCGTTCAAGGAGAAGCTGGAGCTAGCGAAGCTGCTCGATGGCCTGAAGGTATCGGTCATCGAAGTGGAGGGCATCGAGAAGCCAAAAGCCGACTCGCTGCGCATCAAGTCCATCGCATCGATTGCGCAGAACTGCACGCTAGCCGTACCCGTGAAGCTCGACGGCAGCGATATCGACGAAGTATGGCATGCCATGGCAGAAGCCGCCCATCCGCGTCTGCAAGTGCAGATAGCCACCAGCCCTGCACGCATGGAATACGTGCATCAAATCAAGGCGCCCGATGCCATTGGCGCCGTAGCGCAGGCCGTGCGCGCCTGTGCTGAGCGCACGGACGACGTGGAGTTCATCGCTGAAGACGCAACGCGCACCGATCGCGAATACCTCGAGCAAATCATCACCGCCGCCATCGAAGCCGGGGCCACTACCGTCACCGTATGCGATGACGCTGGCATCATGCTGCCGGGCGAGTTCACCACATTCATCGCGGAGCTGCGAGCTGCGATTCCCGCATTGGCCGATGTGGACTCAGGCGTTGCTCTGGGCATCTGCTGCAGCAACGAGCTGTTCATGGCCGTGTCCACCAGCATCGCTGGCATTGCAGAGGGCGCTACCGAAGCAAAGACCACTTCCTATCCGCTGGGCGAAACCATGATGCCCAAGTTGGTGAAAGCCCTCACCACCAAGGGCGATGCCTACGATGTGAGCTGCCCGGTGAGCACCACCGCGCTGCAGCGCACCATGAGCCAGATCGACCGCATCTGCAACCCAGCCGCTGGGAAGGCCTCCCTCTTCGCATCCATGGGTTCAAGCGATGCGGCCGAGGACATCATGCTGAAGGCCACCGATAGCCAGGAGGCTGTGGCTGAAGCCGCGGCCAAGCTGGGCTACGACCTCTCTGAAGATGATGCCGCTTTGGTCTACGAGGCGTTCCAGCGTATCGCCACCAAGAAGGACAGCGTGGACGCTCGCGAGCTGGACGCCATCGTGGCTTCGGCCGCGCTGCAGGTTCCCCCCACCTACAAGCTGGAGCGCTACACCATCAACAGCGGCAACGCCATCAAGGCCACAGCAAGCATCCGCATGCTGGTAGGCGACGATGTAGTTGAGCAAGTGGCTATGGGCGATGGCCCCATCGATGCTGCCTTCGCCGCCGTGGACGCCATCGTGGGCAAGACGTTCGAGCTGGACGATTGGCAGATGCAGTCGGTCACCGAGGGCCAGGAGGCCATGGGCGAATGCATCGTGAAGCTAGTGAGCGAGGGCAAGATCTACTCAGGCCGCGGCATCTCCACCGACATCATAGGTTCCAGCATCCGAGCCTACATAAACGCATTGAACAAAGTGGTGTACGAGGAGGAGAACTGATGAAACTGTCTTTCTCGAACCGCGGCTGGGGATCGCTGCCTTGGGATGAGCTGGTGGACCTGGTCGCCGAAATGGATTACCAGGGCATCGAAGTATACAACCTGCTGAAAACGCCCGAGCTCATCGGCAAGGGTGGCGCCTTCGAAGGAGCTACAGCTCGCGCCACCTCGCGCGATTTGCGAAATCGAGGGCTGCGCATTCCCGTCTTCGACACGTCGCTGGACATCTCCACCGAAGGCGACGAATTGGCAAGCGTGGTGGCCGATGCGAAACGCCTGATCGACATCGCCTCCGACATGCGCGTAGAGTTCGTCTGCATGAAGGCGCAGCGCGAAGACGACGGAGCCATCGCTCGCGCGCACAGCGCCGTCGATGAGCTTTTGCACTATGCCATCGAACGCAACGTGAGCATCCTGATAGAGACGAGTGGCATCTTCGCCGACACGAAGCGCCTCATGGAACTGCTCGACGTCTATGCGAGCGACAGCCTGGGCGCTCTTTGGGACGTACATCACCCCTATCGCGACTTCGACGAGGACCCATCGGTCACCATCACCAACTTGGGCGCCTACGTGAAGCACGTGCATCTGCGCGATTCCGACAACGCCGACACCTACAACCTGGTGGGCGAGGGCACGCTTCCGCTCGACCGCGTGATGCGCGCCCTGGCATCCATCAACTACGACGGCTTCATCTCGCTGGAATGGAAGCCCGAGTGGATGGAGGACATGGCCGACTTGGAGATAATCCTCCCCTACTTCATGAACTTCATGCGCCGCTACCGCTACACGCGCGGCCAGAAGGGCCAGTACTATCCCAACCACGATGGCACGGGCCAGTACCTCTGGAAGCAAGCGGAGCTGATCGACCTCACCTTCCCCCAGGTGCTCGATGCCATGGTGGAAGCCTTCCCCGACCAGTACGCCTTCAAGTACACCACGCTGGACTACACGCGCACCTACGAGCAGTTCCGCAAGGACGTGGACGACTTCGCGCGCGCCCTGGTATCGCTGGGCGTGAAGCCGGGCAGCAAGGTGGCCATCTGGGCCACGAACGTTCCTTCGTGGTTCATCACGTTCTGGGCCACCACGAAGATCGGTGCGGTTCTGGTCACCGTGAACACGGCCTACAAGGTGCACGAGGCCGAGTATCTGCTGCGTCAATCCGACACGCACACGCTGGTGATGATCGAGGGCGCGCTGGATTCCAACTATGCCCAAATCATCAACGAGCTGTGCCCCGAGCTGGCCTCCAACAAGCCGGGCGAGCCACTGCACTGCAAGAAGCTGCCGTTTCTGCGCAACGTGATCACCGACGGCTTCCGCATGCCCGGTGCGCTCACCTTCGAGGAAACCTTCGACCGCGCCGAGCTGGTGCCGCTGGACGTGGTGCAGCGCATGGCCGACGACGTGCGCCCCGACGACGTGTGCAACATGCAATACACCTCGGGCACCACGGGATTTCCCAAGGGCGTGATGCTCACGCATCGCAACGTGGTGAACGACGGCAAGAGCATCGGCGACCGCATGGGGCTCTCCACCGCCGACCGCATGATGATCCAAGTGCCCATGTTCCACTGCTTCGGCATGGTGCTGTCCATGACGGCCTCCATGACGCACGGCACCACCATGTGCCCCATGCCCTACTTCAGCGCGAAGGCGTCGCTTTCTTGCATCACGCAGGAGCGCATCACGTGCTTCAACGGCGTGCCCACCATGTTCATTGCCATGTTCAACCACCCCGACTACAAGAAGACGGACTTCTCGCACATGCGCACGGGCATCATGGCTGGCGCTGGCTGTCCACCCGACCTGATGAAGCGCGCCGCCCAACCCGACGAGATGAACATGACGGGCATCGTGAGCGTGTACGGGCAAACCGAATCGTCACCGGGCTCCACGCAGTCCACCTGGACCGACTCGCTGGAACTGCGCACCGAGACGGTGGGCTACGCGTTTCCCTACATCGAGTGCAAGATCATCGACCCCGCCACCGGCGAAGAGGTGCCCGACGGCACCATCGGCGAATTCTGCAGCCGCGGCTACAACACCATGAAGGGCTACTACAAGATGCCCGATGCCACGCGCTCGGCCGTGGACAGCGACAACTGGCTGCATTCGGGAGACCTCGCCTATCGCAACGAAGATGGTACCTTCGTGGTGACGGGCCGCTTGAAGGACATGATCATCCGCGGCGGAGAGAACCTCTACCCCAAGGAGATCGAGGAGTTCATCTACACGCACCATCAGGTGCAGGATGTGCAAGTGATCGGCGTACCCGACGAGAAGTACGGCGAAGTGGCCATGGCGTGCATCATCCCGAAAGAGGGCGAGGTCATCGACGAGAAGGAGATGCGCACCTACATCGTGGAGCATCTGGCGCGCCATAAGGTGCCCGAGTACTTCAAGTTCATGGACGCCTTCCCCATGAACGCAGCAGGCAAAGTGCTGAAGTACAAGATGCGCGAAGCCGCCATAGAGGAGCTGGGCCTGCAGCACCTCGTGGAAAAGGGCGACTAGGCAAACACTTCATGAGGCAGCTCTGCAAGCGCTGCCTATCCCGCTGATCAGGGGCTTCTTCGGAAGCCCCTTTTTCCTGCCTGCATTCGTATTTGCTGACCCGTTTGATGCTATTCGGACAAGCGAATCGAACAAAGGATGCCTGTTACCTCAGGCGCGAGAAGCCTTCGGATGCCCATATTCGCGCAACATGGCGTCCTGTCGAACCTAAACGCTGATTAGCAAGCAAATCGTAGTTGAAAGCGCAATGCAAGGGGCAAAGGGGAAGCCGTCGTCTCGAGCAACCGCAATTGGCGAAGCCTGAAGTACAGAGCTGCTCGGCGCCAGAGCCGCTCTGCGAGCACGTCGCTTCCACCACCATCCAAAAGGTGCACCGAACGCGCAGGCCAGAAGCACATTCAACACGTTGCCCTCGAAACCCAAGAACAATCCGGTCACGAAGAAGAGCTTGATATCTCCACCGCCCAGCCCCTGCTTGCCTGCCAGCCTTTCGAATGCCAACGAGGTCGCAAGCAGCAGCATGCTCACGCCCAGTGCTCCTCCAAGGCTCCAAAGAACATGACCAGCCAACACGCTAAGAGGCAAACCGTCCGCCCATCGCGCCAAAAGCGCAGCAACCCAAATGGCAATGCCCGACACGATGCACCCGTTCGGCACGATGCGCGCTCGCAAATCGGCAACGCTCGCAGCAAGGAGCACAGTGCCCAGGCAACAGCCCATTACCATCGAAGTCAGCGATTCCATGGACGCAACGTAAATCAATCAGGCAACAAAGGGGTACGAGGTGCAACACGAACATCTCATCCTCACGAAATTGTGGATTTGACCGGCTGATACACGACTTTTTGTCGAATCGTGGCGTGAAGCGAACGGCTTATCGAGGACAGCGAGGAGGCTCTTGAGCCGCTTGCACAGCCGGGCAATAGCTCGCAAAGCAGTTGAGGTTGTGCCGGCGAGCAGCTGTAGGCGCAAGAGCCTCCTCGCTGTCCCTTCGCCAGGCTCTTGAGCCGCTTGCGCGCCGAACGCTACAGATACCTGCCCGTGATGCTCTCGGGGTTCGCGGCAATCTGCGCTGGCATGCCGGTGGCAACGATGCGCCCTCCAGCTTCGCCACCGCCCGGACCCATGTCCACCACGTAATCGGCATTGGCGATCATGTCCAGGTCGTGCTCGATCACGATCACCGTGGCCCCAGCATCGATCAGCCGCTGGAACACCTCGATGAGCAGCCGCACGTCCAACGGATGCAGTCCGATGGTGGGCTCGTCGAACACGAACACGGCTCCTGCCTGCGTGCGCCCAAGCTCGCTGGCGAGCTTCAGGCGCTGCGCCTCGCCACCCGAGAGCGTCGGCGTGGCCTCGCCCAAGGTTAGATAGCCAAGCCCCAGCTCGCTGAGCGTGCGTAGCTTGTTCGCCACCTTCTTCTGGCTGCCGAGAGCAGCGAGCGCCTCGTCCACCGTCATGGCCATCAGCTGCGGCAACGTAAGCTGGCGCCCATCGTCGGCAAGGATCGCATACGCAGCAGCCTCGGGCCCGTAGCGCAAGCCCCGGCAGTCATTGCAAGTGATCACCACGTCGGGCAAGAACTGCACATCGAGGGAGATCTCGCCCGTGCCCTCGCAAGTCGGGCAGCGCAGCGAGCCCGTGTTGTACGAGAACGCGCCTGCCTTCATGCCCGCCTCCAAAGCGCGCGGCGCCTTCGCGAACATGCGACGCAAGTCGTCCAGCACCCCCGAATAGGTCGCCACCGTGGAGCGCACGTTGGCGCCGATGGGAGTGGCATCGATCAGCTTCACCGTTGTGATGCCCGGCGCCTCCAGCGAGCACACCGATTCCGGCAACGCCTCGCCAGCTATCAGGCTCTGCAAGCCCGGCACCAGGCTTTCCAACACCAGCGTTGTCTTGCCCGAACCCGAAACGCCCGTCACAGCGATCAAGCGCTGCTCGGGCAAGCGCACGTCGAGCGCCTTCACCGTATGCAGCGGGTTGGTTGCAAGCGCAATGGTTCCATGGTCGAACATGGCACCTTCGCTGGCGAGCGAGCGCACCACCACCTGCTCGCGCCCCGCCAGAAAGCCACCGATCAGCGATTCATCGCTTGCGGCAACCTCTTTCGGCGTTCCCTGAGCAATCACCCTGCCACCATCGGCGCCTGAACCAGGCCCAAGCTCTATCACCCAGTCTGCCTCGTTCATCAGGCGCGCGTCGTGGTCTACCAGAACCACCGAGTTGCCGTAGCTCACCAAGTCGCGCATCACGGCAAGCAAGCCATCCACGTTGACCGGATGCAGCCCGATGGATGGCTCGTCCAACACGTAGAGCACGCCGGTGGTACGATTTCGCACTGCGCGCGCCAGCTGCACGCGCTGGCGCTCACCGGTAGAAAGCGTGGCACTAGCGCGGTCGAGCGTTAGATATCCTAACCCCAGATCTACCAGCCGCTTTGCCGTATGCGCGAACTGCGACGCAAGCGCCTGGGCCATTGGGCGCATCTCCGCGCTCATCTTCGCTGGCACCTCTTCCACCCATGCAATTGCATCCGTAAGCGGCATGGCCAGCACATCGGGCAGCGTGAGCCCTGCAAGCGTCACCGAGCGCGCCGCTTCGTTCAAGCGCGTGCCCCCGCAATCGCTACATGGTCTCTCGATCAGGAACTTCGCTACGCGCGCGAGCGCTTTCTCGTCCTTTGCCTTCGAAAGCGCGTTTTCCACTGAGCGAACGGCGCTGTAATAGGTGAAGTCCAGCTCGGCGAAGTTCTCGCCCTTCTTCGCGTGATAGAGGATGTGGCGCTTCTCGGCTGGCCCGTCGTAGACGATGTGCTTCTCCTCGGGCGTGAGGTCCGCAAAAGGCACGTCGGTGCGCACGCCCATCTCGCGCGCCACATCCACCATGAGCGACCACATGAACTGGTTCCATGATGCCACAGCGCCCTGCTCCAATGTCAGCGACTCGTCAGGCACCAATGCCGCGCGGTTCACCTCGCGCACGGTGCCCGTACCGCTACAGGTTGGGCATGCTCCACCACTATTGAATGCCAGGTCCTCGGCGCCCAGGCCATAGAACTCGGCGCCGCACGTCTCGCACACGAGCGGCTTCTCGGCCGCCACGTTAAGCGACGGCGCCACATGATGCCCATTCGGGCACACTTGACTGCCCAGGCGCGAGAACATCAAGCGCAGATGGTTCAGAAGCTCGCTTTGGGTGCCGAAAGTCGAGCGCACGCCCGGAACCGCCGGTCGTTGGTGCAGTGCCAAAGCGGCGGGCACGTACTCGATGGAATCCACATCGGCTTCCGATGCCGTGGACATCCGGCGGCGCGTATAAGTGGAAAGCGACTCCAAATAACGCCGCGACCCTTCGGCATACAGCACACCCAGGGCAAGCGACGACTTCCCCGACCCCGACACGCCCGCCACAGCCACCAGCTGATGCAGGGGCACGTCCACATCGATGCTCTTCAAGTTGTGCACGCGCGCACCGCGCACCTCGATGGCCGCAGGCTCGCACTCGCCTGTCGAAGAAGGCGTCAAGCTATTTCCACCACCCAGCCTTCGGGCCCTTCGATCTCGCCCGACTGGATGCCCGTCAGCGTCTCGCGCAGCTTGGTCATCACCGGGCCCGGCGCCTCCATGCCCGATATCTCGATTACCGTGTCGCCATTGGTGATGCGCCCCACCGGGCTGATCACAGCTGCCGTGCCGCACAGGCCCGCTTCCACGAAGTCGCCGTTCTCCACCTCGCTGAAGAGCACCGGGCGCTCGTCAACCTCCATGCCCAGCATGTCGCGCGCCACGGTGACGAGCGAGCGACGCGTGATGGAAGGCAAGATGGAATCCGTATGGCTCACCGGCACCACCAGCGTGCCGTTCTTGTCCACGAAGATGATGTTGGCGCCACCAGCTTCCTCCACATAGGTGCGGCTCTGCGAATCCAGATACAGGTTCTCGGCGAAGCCATTGGCATGCGCCTCCACGTTGGCGCCCAGGCTCATGGCGTAGTTCAGGCCGGCCTTGATGTTGCCCGTGCCATGGGGTGCTGCGCGGTCGTACTTGCTCACGCAGATGCTGATAGGCACCGCGCCACCCTTGTAGTAAGGGCCAACAGGCATCACGATGATGCGAAACTGGTACTCGTCAGCGGGCTTCACGCCAATCACGTCGCCGGTTGCGAACATGACCGGACGAATATAGAGAGTCGCCCCACTGCCATAGGGCGGAACCCACTCCAAATTGGCGTTCACAACTTCCTTGACCGCTCCGACGAACTTGTCCTTGGGAAACGGCGGCATGCACAAGCGCTCGGCGGTAGTGTACATGCGCTCGGCATTGAGCTCGGGGCGGAAGCACACCACGCGGCCATCCTCAGTGGTATAGGCCTTCAGTCCCTCGAAGCACTCCTGGCAGTAGTGCAAGATGCCCGAGCACTCGCTCAGCTGCACGCTATGGTCGGGGGTAAGACCGCCTTCCTCCCAGGCGCCGTCCTTGTAATTGCACACGTAGCTATATGACGTTGGCGTATAGGCGAAGCCAAGGCTGCCCCAATCGATATCCTTCTTCTCCATGGTGAACCCTTCCGTTCGCTCGCTCTTGGATGAAGCTGATTCTAGTACAACCACGCCACGAGCGCGGAAGATGATTCATTAACGGTCGAGGCAAAGCTGCATCGCGCAAGGCGCAGGATGGAATCTGCGAGAACGCAAGGCGATGCGGCTAGCGGTCGGGGCAATCCTTGCAGCGCTTGCCCTTCTTATATTTACCGCAGCATTTCTTCTTGGACTTGCTCTTCTTCGACTTGCCCTTGCCTTTGGACTTGTCCTTGCCGCCGTCCTTGCCCTTGCCCTTCGCGTCCTTGGTGGCTTTGCCCTTGGCCTTGGGCTTGCCCTTCTTCGGGCTCTCGACCTGAGGCTCTTCCTGCTCGGCCACAGCGCTTGCTTCCAGAACGTGGGCTGCCTCAGCTGCGAGGCCAGCTCCTGCTAAGTTGGTTCCGGCAGCGAGCCTGGAGTCCAGGTCGCCCTGGGCGGCCACCGGCATCAGGCCCGCGTCCACCGCCAAGGCAGCCTTGGATGCGAAACCGGCGCCGGCCAAGTTGGTGCCAGCCGCAACGGTCGCGTCAAAGTCACCCTGACCTGCCATGACGACCGGTTCGGACGGCACGCTCTCTACGGCAGTCGCCGTCTTCGCCTCGAAATCGAACGTGTATCCCAGCCCGAGCTCGTCGCGAATGCCCACTATCTCGCGCTGGAGCGCCGGCTCCACGGGCACGCCCTTGTCCTTGCGGTCCAGCCAGCACAGGTATTCCTTCTCGCCAGCAGTGTAGATACGCTCGGCACCTGGTGCTTTCTCGGATGCGCGCAACTCGCGGCAGATATCGCCAGCGATCTTCTTGAACGTGTCCGCCCCCATGAATGCATCAGGGTCCATGACGAAGAAGAAGTGCCCCAGCCCGTACATGCGAGGCTTGCCTTCTGCATCCACGCCCGTGAGGTCCTTCATGAAGCTGCCACCCGCAAGCGCTGCCGAGAGGATCTCGACCACCGTGGCATAGCCGTAACCCTTATAACCAGCCAAGTCCTCGCCAATGCCGCCCAAGGGGGCAAGCGCAGCCTCGCCAGCCACAAGTGCCTCTAAGATGGCCGGGCTATCGGTCATGGCGCTGCCATCGCGGCCCACCACCATGCCAGCTGGGGTGTCGAGGCCCTCGCGCGCATAGCGCTCGATTTTGCCGCGTTGGCTGATGGACGTGGCGCAATCGATTACGAACGGGAAGGGCTCGTCGGTGGGCAGGCCAATGGTGAGCGGGTTAGTGCCCAGCATGTTCTCCACGCCGAACGTGGGCGCGATGGACGGCCGCGCGTTCGTGCCCGTGATGCCAATCAGCCCTTGGTGCGTGGCCATGGTTACCCAGTAGCCCGCAATGCCGTAGTGCGTCGAATTGCGAATGGCACCACCTGCCATGCCATAGGCCTTCGCCTTCTCGATCAGGCGCGTCATCATCTGATAGCTGGCCACCATGCCCATGCCATCATGAGCATCCATCACCAGCGTGGTTGGCGTTTCGCGCAGTATCTCCACGTTGGTCACGGGAAGCAGGGTGCCGTTCTTGATGCGGTCCAGATAGATGGGCTTGAAGCGGTTGATCCCATGGCTTGCGATGCCCCGACGGTCGGATTCCATCAGCACGTCGGTGCAGATCTCGGCATCGGCCTTGGGCACGCCATAGGCCTGGAACACGTCCATCATGAAGTCGTGCATCTGCTGCCAGGAAACATAAGCGGTACCTGGCGCAACATCGGGGGTTGCACCAGCATTCTCAGCAGTCTCCGGATTTTGGTTGGGAAGCTCGCTTATAGCCATGGTTCATCCTATCGTCTCGAAACGGCATGCGCCCACGCCTGCGAATATAGCGCATGCGCCACCGCAACCGCTGCATTCTTGCCATTGGATAACGAATCGTAAAACACTCGAATCATGTGCACGGTATACTTCCCGCATGAGGAAAAAGGCCACAGACCCATCGCGCACTGCCAAGAAGGCCTATAAGACCCTCACTCGCGGACGCCCAGCGCCTTTGCGCATCCTCCTTGGAGTTGTCGTTGCCGCTGCTCTCGTAGTCGGCTCGGCACTTGGCTTCGCCCCTCACGATGATGACCAGCAATCGCTCTCGCCCAAGCTGCAGCAAAGCGTCCAGCAAACCATCGAGCAGCATGAGGTCTTACCTGTTCAGGGCAATGCCGATCCCAGCGCCGACGGCCACTACTACATATATGCCAGCGTGCCCGATTTCGGCGAACTGACAGACGTCACCGAGTCGTTCGAGTACTATAGCCCGCTCGACTCGCTCGGCCGCTGCGGTGCAGCCATCGCCTGCTTGGGACGCGACCTCATGCCCACTGAAGAGCGCGGATCCATCGCGGAAGTCAAGCCCACAGGGTGGCAATCGGCACGCTACGACTTCGTCGATGGAGGCAGCCTGTACAATCGCAGCCACCTGATCGCATTCTCGCTCGCGGGCGAGAATGCCAACGAGCGAAACCTCATCACCGGCACGCGCCAGCTCAACCTGACCATGGCCGATTTCGAGGTGCAGGTAGCGAACTACATCCGCTCCACAGGAAACCATGTGCTCTATCGCGTGACGCCCGTTTTCGAAGGCACGGAGCTGGTTGCGCGCGGCGTGCAACTCGAAGCGCTTTCGGTGGAAGATGGCGGCAGAGGCATCTGCGTAAACGCGTTCATCCCCAACGCGCAGGAAGGCGTGGGCATCGACTACGCGAACGGCAACAACTGGTTCGTCGCGACATCTGCAACCCAAGATGCAACGGGCAATGCTGCCAGCTCGGAAGCAACAAGCACCTCGAGCGATGTGCTAACTTCGAACTCCGCCGATTCGAATGCCGCTGCAACACCAAATGCCGCCGAAACCGCTTACGTGCTCAACACCTCGAGCAAGCGCTTCCACCAGCCTTGGTGCGATGGGGTGAAAACGATGAGCGCCAAGAACAAGCAGGAAACCGACCTCTCGCGCGACGAGCTCATCGCCCAAGGATACAAGCCTTGCGGCTCCTGCAACCCCTAGCTGAGCGTTTCTCGCTCGATATTTGCCATTCAAGCAAACCTCACGTAACAGCAACGCGAGGTGAGCTTGCAGGGGCAAATGGCGTGCGAGAACCCTAATGGAATCTTTTTAGCAGCAGCGAGCTGCACACCACCGACACGCTCGAGAGCGCCATGGCTGCGCCAGCTAACGCGGGCGCCAAAATACCGACCGCTGCCAGGGGAATCATGATGCAGTTGTAGATGAGCGCCCAGAAAAGATTCTGCTTGATCTTGCGCATGGTGGCGCGCGAAAGCCGCAGCGCCGTTACCATGTCCTCCAAGCGGTTGCGCATCAGCACGATGGCCCCAGCATCCAGCGCCACGTCGGTGCCCGATGCCATGGCAATGCCGATGTCGGCCGCCGCCAGCGCTGGCGCGTCGTTGATCCCGTCGCCCGTGAATGCCACGATGGGCGCATCCTTGCCCACATCTTGACGGGCCAAGGCATCGCGCACCTCATTCACGCGATCCGCCTTCTCGAGCGGCTTCACGCCAGCGAACACGTGGTCGGCCGGAATGGCCACCTCTTCGGCTACGCGACGTGCCTGTGCGGGTTCGTCGCCCGTCACCATGTACGTTGCCACGCCGTAGTCCTCCTGCAACTCGCCCAGCGCTTGCTTCGCATCGGGCTTCGCCTCATCGCGAAATTCGAAGCCGCCCACATCCACGCCATCCACCAGAACGCGCGAGCCCACGAACACCTCATGGCCTTCCACCAAACCGCTCACGCCTTCACCGACTACAGCCTGGAAATCCTCCACAGCTGGCAGCGCCCCTCCATCTTCGCCTGTCGAATCCAGCTCGTTCCAATAGCTCACCACGGCACGCGCCAGGGGATGCTCGCTGCGCGCTTCGAGCGCCGCCGCCAAGCGCAGGTCGTCGCGCGGCACATCGCACGCCACCACCCGCGGTTCGCCGAGCGTTATGGTGCCCGTCTTATCGAACACGGCAGCGTTGAGCTTGCCCATGCGCTCCAGAACCTCGCCATCCTTGATCAGGATGCCCAGCTGTGCGCCCTTGCCCATGCCCACCATCAAAGCCGTGGGCGTGGCTAATCCAAGCGCGCAAGGACAGGCGACTACGATCACCGCGATGGCCGGCAGCAGCGATTGCACCCAGATGCCTTGCCCTCCATCGGGCGATGGAACCACGAAGAACCACACGCAGAACGTCACCAGCGCGATCAGCAGGATGGCGGGCACGAATATGCTGGCAATCTTGTCGGCCACGCGTTGCACCGGAGCCTTCGAGCCCTGCGCATCTTCCACCGCACGCACGATGCGTGCCAGCGTTGAGTCGGCCCCCACATGCTGCGCACGCAGCACAAGCGAGCCTGTCGTGTTCACCGTGCCACCAGTCACCGTGTCGCCCACGCCCTTCAGCACTGGCAACGGCTCGCCAGTGAGCATGGACTCGTCGACTTCAGAGGCGCCCTCGGTTATAACGCCATCCACGGGAATCTTCTCGCCCGGGCGAACGATCACGGTGTCGCCTACCACCACCTGTGCAAGCGCCACCTCTTGCTCCACGCCGCCGCGCAGCACGAGCGCCGTGGGCGGCGTGAGGTTCATCAGGCTCTCGATGGCCTGGTTGGTGGCTCCCTTCGCACGCGACTCGAGCATCTTGCCTAGCAGCACGAACGAGATCAGCATGGCGCACGTCTCGTAATAGGGCATGCCGTCGTTGATGGGATGATGTCCCGACCAATCGCCTGTAGCCACCGGCAAGAACGTGATCCAGAGCGAGAAAGCGAACGCGATGCTGGTGCCCAGCGCAACCAGCACATCCATGTTGGCGCCTCCGCTGCGCAGCGAATCGAACGCGCCTTTGTAGAACCGAGCACCGCAACCGAATTGCACGGGAATGGTCAGCAGCAACAGCACGATGTTGGCTGCGAACATGGATTGCATATGGGTTGGGTTGCCCACGAAAAGGCCAGCCAAGGCTTCGCCGGTGGCCATATGCATGCCCGGCATCATGCCAATGAAGAAGATGATCACCGTGAGCACCAGGCTGGTGATGAAAACATGCAGGTCGTGCTTCGTGCGCGCTGCTTCCCGTGCACGGCGCTTCTCATCCACCAGCGGCGCGTCGTCTGCGATGATCTCGGCCGTGAACGAAAGGTCGTCGAACACGTGCAGCATGTCATCCACGCTGGCCACTGTTGGATCGAACACCACCTTGCCCGTGTTGTTGGCCAAGTTCACCGCCACGTCCACCACACCGGGAGTCTCACGGTAGTGCTTCTCGATATTGTTCACGCAGTTCGCGCAATGCATGCCTTCAATAGCAAGGCGAATGCTGGTTGTGTTGGTAGCGTCCTTCGAGACTTCTTCCATCTCGGGTCCGCTGGCCGACACGATCTCTTTTTCGGTTTCGGCTGAAGCGTTTTTGCTGATTGCGCCCATTTTCAAGATCTCCTTATGCGTGCTTCTTTGAAGATATGCTTTAACGATACTTACGAAAAGTTCTTAATCAGGTTCATAACTTCTGGTATTACCTCATTGTTGCCTGCACGTATCTCTTCCACAACACACGTTTCCAAGTGTTCGCGAAGAATAATCTCCGACACGCGTCGCACAGCTTTCTCGGCAGCCGAAAGCTGCATGAGCACATCACCGCAGTAGCGGTTGTCATCCAACATTTCCTTGGCAGCATTTAGCTGGCCAATAGCCCGATTCAGTCTTGTTTGAACATCTTTTTGCAACGCTTCGCTACGCTGCGTCTTCTTATACCGACAAAGCGGTTCACGTGCTTTGCGTTCCTGCTTCATGAAGTCACCTCGCCCGTGTTTCAAGCTTGATGCAATCTCGCGATTGCATTTCGCCTTTATGGGATCATCGTTGAATTTTATACCCCCCTGGGGTATATAGGACAACAAGAATGTAACAGAAACCACAAATACCTGCGCATACGTTGATTAATTAGAAATTACACTGTAGATGTGCGAAAAATCGACCTATGATGGCCGAAGAGAGCTTTCGCGCGCATACCGAAACAGCAGCATAACCGCAGCAACCAAAACGGGAAGAAGAAGGTGTTATGGCTGTCAATTCGCCGAAAGAGATTACCGATTCCTATATAGAAGCTGCGGTTGGAAAAGCGACAGGCCCCATTTGGCGGCTTTTCGTTCTGGGCATCTTCGCCGGCATGCTCATCGCCATTGGGGCAATCGCCTCATCTACTGCCGCGCACAGCGTGGCCGACACTGGCACGGTGCGCTTCGTATCAGGCGCGATTTTCCCCATCGGTCTCATCATGGTGGTGCTTTTGGGCACCGAGCTGTTCACCGGCAACTCCCTGATGGTCACTGCTGTGTTCGACAAGCGCATCACCGTGGCGCAGCTTTTGCGCAATTGGGTGATTGTTTACCTGGGCAACTTCGTGGGTGCCGTGCTGATGGCAGCGTTGATGGCCGGCTTCGGCCAGCTCGACATAGGCGGGGGCGCCTTAGCTGTGTACACCGCCAAAGTGGCTGCTTCGAAGAGCACCCTCACCTGGATGAACGCCTTCGTGCTGGGCATCTTCTGCAACTTCTTGGTGTGCATCGCCATATACCTTGGCAACACCGCGCAAGACACCGCTGGCAAGATCCTTGGCCTGTACGTGCCCATCTTCGGATTCGTCATCGCGGGCTTCGAGCACTGCGTGGCCAACATGTACTACATTCCCGCAGGCATATTCGCAGCCATGAACCCCGCCTACGCATCGCTTCTTGCCGATGCGGGAATAAACACAGCAGTGCTCAACTTCGGCACGTTCATAACGGCAAACCTCATACCTGTCACCCTGGGCAACATAATTGGCGGCGTGGTGGTTGGCCTCATCATGTACGTATCGCATGCCACCAAAAGCACAAAGTAAGCCCTCCCAAGCAAAGGCACACGCCCATTTCACACGCGCCTTTGCTCTTCAGGCTTTGCCAACCAGCTTGAAAGCCCGATTCACGCATTAGGTCGAAAGGAGCACCAACATGGACAACCCCTTTAGGGAAGCATTCGAGAAAGGCGAGTTCGTCGTCACCTGCGAGATGATTCCCGGCCGTGGCGCCTTCGAAACGAGCCAAGAAGACGAATACCAGATGATGAAGAAGATCTATGCCACGGGACGCGTGCATGCCATCTCCATCACCGACTGCCCCAGCGGAAATCCGGCCATCAGCTCCATGGCCATCGCACGCCGGTTCGCAGAAGACGGCATCCCGGCGCTCATCCACTTCACCTGCAAGGACCGCACGCGCAATGAGATGCAGGGCGAGCTCTACGAGCTGCAGCACGATGGCTTGGAGAACCTGCTGGTAATGACGGGTGATATCCAACATTCGGGATTCGAGGGAGCGGCGCGCCCCGTGTTCGACCTCGATCCCATCAGCCTGCTCGACCTCGTACGCGGCATGAACGAGGGGCTTGAGGTAGAAACCCCCAAGGGCACCTACCAGGAGAAGCCAGCCAGCTTCTTCGCAGGCGCGGTGGTGAACCCCTACAAATACCGCCTGGGCGAGACCATCCCGCAATACATCAAGCTGGAAAAGAAGCTGCTGAGCGGCGCGAAGTTCATCATCCAGCAACTGGGCTTCGACGCTCGCAAGATGCAAGAGCAGCTGTTCTACCTGGAAGAGCGCGGTTTCGACGTGCCGCAGATCGCGAACATCTTCCTGGTGAACAAGGGAGCCGCAAACCTTATGACCAAGGGCGTCATCGCTGGTTGCACGGCCACGCCCGAGCTCATCGACGTGCTGACCAAGGAATCCGAGATCAACAAGGAGCAGAAAGGCTACGCCAAGAAGATGCGCATCGAGCGCGCAGCAAAGCAAGTGGCCATCGCCAAGGGCCTTGGCTACAAGGGCGTGCACATCGGCGGTTTCGGTCTGGACGACGAAACCGTGGTGGCAGTGCTCGACATGGCCGAGCAGATGGCCCCGAATTGGCGCGACTACGTGAAGGACCTCAGCTTCGGCGTTGACGGCGGTTTCTACCTCTACAAGCCGGAACTGGACGAGAACGGCAATCCGACTGGCTTGAACAGCCGCGAGCATGCCCCCATGGAAGAGGATATCTCTGGCCGCAAGCTATTCAAGCATTACCGGCTGTCCCGCTTCTTCCATTATTGGGTGCTCACGCAGGAATACAACGAAGACCACACCGACGCAAAGCACATCCGCTTCAACAAAATGCTTGCCAGCCGCATAAAATCGCTCGAGAAGAAGAAGGGCCAAGCTCGCGCGCATGGCCTGGAGCACACAGGCAAGGCCATGCTGTACGGATGCATCGACTGCGGCGATTGCGGACTTGAACCCGCCATCTATAGCTGCCCCATGGCAAGCTGCCCCAAATCGCAGCGCAACGGACCTTGCGGCGGCTCCATGGACGGCTACTGCGAGGCCTACCCTCTCACCAACCCGGAAGGTCACCGCTTCTGCATCCACTACATGGCCTTCCATCGCCTGAACCGGTACAACGAGCTGTACAAGTACACCACGTTCATCACGCCGCCCAACGACTGGAACTTCTGGCAAACAAGCGCCTGGAGCAACTACATCCACTGCCGCGACAACACTTCCAAGCGCATCCCCTGCTCGCTTGGCCTGGATGGCAACCCAGGCGGCGTCCCCGATGAGCAGCTGAAAGACGACATGCCCAGTGTTGAAAGCACAGCGGTAGCCAACGAGGAGAAAATGTCCGAAGAGTCGTACGGCAAGCCCGTCAATGCCGCTGAAGGCGAAGTGGAGGTGGAGCACAACAAGGATTAAGCGAAGGCACTTATAGGTCGCATTTGGCCATAGAGTGCGAAACATGTGGATTGCAGACAAAAGCCTGAATAGGGAAAGCAACGATAGATAGGAGACCACCATGCCAACCGATATCGAGATTGCCCAATCCGTCACGCCCCAACCTATCAACGAAATCGCCGACAAGGTCGGCATCGACGATAGCTACCTTGAGTGCTATGGCAAGTACAAGGCGAAGGTCGACTACAACATCCTGCGCAACGAAGAGCATGCACCCGGCAAGCTGGTGCTGGTAACCGCCATCAACCCCACTCCGGCGGGCGAGGGCAAAACCACCACCACGGTGGGTTTGGCCGATGGCCTTGCCAAGTTGGGCAAGAACGTCGTGGTGGCCTTGCGCGAGCCTTCGCTCGGCCCGGTGTTCGGCGTGAAGGGCGGCGCTGCTGGCGGCGGATATGCCCAGGTAGTTCCCATGGAGGACATCAACTTGCACTTCACGGGCGACTTCCATGCCATCGGAGCCGCGAACAACCTGCTGGCGGCACTACTCGATGCGCACATCCAGAATGGCAACCAACTGGGCATCGACGTGCGCAAGATCACCTGGAAGCGCGTGGTGGACATGAACGACCGCCAACTGCGCTTCATCGTGGATGGCTTGGGCGGCAAGGCCAATGGCGTGCCGCGCGAGGACGGCTTCGACATCACCGTGGCCTCTGAGGTCATGGCCATCTTCTGCCTGGCCACCTCCATCAGCGACCTGAAGGAGCGCCTGGGCAAGATCGTGGTGGGCTACACCTACGATGACAAGCCTGTTACAGCCCACGACCTGCATGCCGAAGGTGCCATGACCGCACTTTTGAAGGATGCCTTGAAGCCGAACCTCGTGCAAACCCTGGAAGGCACGCCGGCTTTCGTGCACGGCGGCCCCTTCGCGAACATCGCGCATGGCTGCAACTCCATCATGGCCACGAACATGGCCATGGCGCTTGGTGATTACTGCATCACCGAGGCAGGCTTCGGTGCCGACCTGGGCGCCGAGAAGTTCCTGGACATCAAGTGCCGCTTGGCTGGCCTGCGCCCCGACGCCGTGGTAGTGGTGGCAACCGTGCGCGCGCTGAAGAACCACGGCGGCGTGCCGAAGGACAAGCTGAACGACGAGAACCTGGAAGCGCTCGAGGCTGGTCTTCCCAACCTGCTGCAGCACGTGGAGAACATCACCAACGTGTACAACCTGCCTTGCGTGGTGGCCATCAACGCCTTCCCCACCGACACCAAGGCCGAGCTCGACCTCGTTGAGGCCAAGTGCAAGGAGCTGGGCGTGAACGTGGCTCTCTCCGAGGTTTGGGCCAAGGGCGGCGAAGGCGGCATCAAGCTGGCCGAGGAAGTCATCGCCCTGTGCGAGCATGGCGATGATGCTGGCCGCAGCAGCAGCACCTTCACGTTCAGCTACGACAGCAACCTGTCCATCGCCGAGAAGATCGAGGCCATCGCCAAGCGCATCTATCGCGCCGACGGCGTGGTGTTCGAGCCGGCAGCCCAAAAGGAAATGGCCCAGCTGGAGGCGCTCGGCTTCGGCGACATGCCCGTATGCATGGCCAAGACCCAATACAGCTTCAGCGACGACCAAACCAAGCTGGGCGCGCCGCGCGACTTCACCATCACCGTGCGCCAAGTGAAGGTGTCGGCGGGTGCTGGCTTCATCGTTGCATTGACCGGTAGCATCATGACGATGCCAGGTTTGGGCAAGACGCCGGCTGCCTTCAACATCGACGTTGACGAAACGGGCAAGATCAGCGGCTTGTTCTAGTTGCTCTTTGGAGTGGTCGGCATAGCCTCTCATGCTTGGCTTCGCACCCAAACGCGACGGCGAAATCTTGAACGAACCGGCAAATCAATTTGCCTCGTGCAGATTTCGCCTGCGTTTGCGGGCTGCAGAATCGCATTTCGAGACCACGCCAACCGCCCTTTACTTATAGGAAAAACCATTTGACAGTTTTGCCTATAAGTACAACATCTAACATGAGAGGCTAGGCCGGCCTCTTTAGGGGAAATAACTTAAGGAAGGCAATACAACATGACAGATGCAATGGATTTAACCTGTCGCGAGTTCATCTCGATACTCGCCTCTAAGGCACCCGCCCCCGGTGGTGGCGGCGCAGCTTCGTTCGTTGGCGCCATAGGCATGGCACTTGGCAACATGGTAGGCTCGCTCACCGTGGGCAAAAAGAAGTATGCCGACGTGGAAGCAGACATCATCGAGCTGCAGAAGCAAGCCGACGCGCTGCAGGAGAAGCTGCTCGACCTCGTGGCTGCCGATGCCGAGGCATTCGTGCCGCTTTCTGCCGCCTATGGCCTGCCTAAGGATACCGAAGAGGAGCGCGCTCACAAGGAAGAGGTCATGGAGAAATGCCTCCACGACGCATGCGATGTTCCGCTTTCCATCATGCGCGCCTGCTGCGAGGCCATCGACTTGCACGAGCAGTTCGCAGCCAAGGGCTCGGCCATCGCTATCAGCGACGTGGGCTGTGGCGTGATCTGCTGCAAGGCAGCGCTGCAGGCAGCCAGCCTCAACGTGTTCATCAACACGAAGTCCATGACCGATCGCGCCCATGCCGACGCTTGCAACAGCGAGGCGCATCGAATGCTCGACGAATACTGTCGCAAGGCCGATGACATCTTCTCCGATGTGGAAGGACGGTTCTAGATGAGCGCCAAGATCCTTGAAGGCCCCGCGGTAGCAACCGCGATAAACGAGGCCATGGCTGCGAAAGTGGAGCAGCTGAAGAACCAGGGCATCAGCCCCACCCTGGGCATCCTGCGCGTGGGCGAGCGACCCGACGACGTCTCCTACGAGAAGGGCGCCACGAAGCGCGCCGAGGGCATTGGGCTGGACGTGGAGAAGATCCTCCTGGATGCAGATGCCACTCAAGACCAGATCATCGATGCCGTACGCGGCGTTAATGCCAACGATGCCATCAGCGGGCTGTTGATGTTCCGCCCGCTGCCGAAGGGCATCGACGAGGACCTCATCTGCAACACGCTCGACGTGCGCAAGGACGTCGACTCCATGACGGAGAAGTCGCTCACGTCCGTGTTCACGGGCAATGGCGACGGATTCGCTCCCTGCACCGCGCAGGCTTGCATCGAGATCCTTGACTACTACGACATTCCCATCGAGGGCAAGAACGTGGTAGTAGTTGGACGTTCGCTGGTTATCGGCAAGCCCGTGGCCATGATGCTGCTTAGCCGCAACGCCACCGTTACCATCGCCCATTCGCGCACGAAGAACCTGCCCGAGATTACCAAGCGCGCCGACATCGTGATCGCCTGCGTTGGTCGCGCACAGATGCTCGACGGAAGCTATTTCAGCGCCGGCCAAACGGTCATCGACGTGGGCATCAACTTCAACGACGAGGGCAAGATGGTTGGCGACGTGAACTTCGATGAAGCCGCTGAGATAGTGGATGCCATCACTCCCGTGCCGCGTGGCGTGGGATCGGTGACCACTAGCGTATTATGCAAGCATGTCGTTGAAGCCGCCGATGCAGCAAAGGGAAAGTAGATGTCAGCACTGACGACCCAACCAGTAGACAAGAAGCGCATCGAGGCCGCCGTTCGGGAGATCCTCGATGCGCTCGGCGAGAACCCCGATCGCGAGGGATTGCTCGATACGCCAGCACGCGTTGCCCGCATGTACGAGGAAGTATGCGCGGGCATGCATGAGGATCCCAACCTTCATCTGCGCCGTCAATTCGACGTGATAGGCGATGACGAAATGGTCATCGTGCGCGACATCCCCTTCTCGTCGTTTTGCGAGCATCATCTGCTGCCGTTCTTCGGGAAGGCCCATGTGGCCTATATTCCCTCAAACGGCAAAGTGACGGGCCTCTCCAAGGTTGCACGCGTAATCGAGGGCTATGCGCGCCGGCTGCAAATCCAAGAGCAGCTTACCAATCAGGTAGCCGATGCCTTCGTGGACGAGCTAAATGTGAAGGCCGTGTTAGTGGTAATAGAAGCCGAGCACACTTGCATGACCATTCGCGGCATCAAGAAACCCGGATCGGTCACTGTTACCTCGGCCGTGCGAGGCACCATGAAGACCGACCCGCGCACCCGCGCTGAAGCCCTGCAGCTCATCCGCAGCTAGCGCTTCATGCTCAGGCGCATCGAGATTAGGCCATTTTGCCATCACTTAAGCCTTAACTGCTTCGCGGCCTGCGAGGATTAAAACCTAAACCCTCTGCAACTAGTATTGAGCTTCTGCTAGCTGCAAGCACTTCGAAGCGCTTTCGTACGCTCGAAGGGCACATCTGGGGTTTTCCAAGCCGATTGCGACGACTTCGTTGCACTTTCGTGCGCTCACCCAGGGATTCCGCATCCAACTGATTGGGCCTGCTTTCATCCGAACAGGGATGATGGGTTTCTCCAGCTCGAGCCGATTCGCCAATTTCGAAGAGAAGTTGGCGAATCGGGTACGAAAACGACCTCATCTCGCTGCAATCCGCTCGAAAACCGCAGGAAGCGTACGAAAGTGCCCTCAACTCAGTGCGCAGGAGCCCGCAACCGCTCACTCCACTTCGGCAATGAGCATAGTTTCGCAAGAAGCCATGTTGTCGAGTGGCTTATGTATCTTGAACGAATAGCCGAGATCCCATGATTCGAGCATTGGCTTTATATCGAAGAAATCACTTGGATTGTGATAGATGCTAATCAGCAACGTCGGCCTTTGTGCTTCGATAGTTCTTCGAGGGGCTTATAACTGAGATGGCATAGGTGCCTTGAGCTCAACGAGCAATTGTTTGATGTTACAGGTTGGCCAGTAAATAGCTCAGAGGTTTTGGATTCGTACTAGGTCGCCTTTGGTAAGAAGCTGAGAGTAGGAAAGCTGTTCGGCAGAACAGCTTTCAAAAAGAAAAGCTCAAGTCAAATCCGCCGCGAACTAGGAATGGGAGAACTAGTTCTGGTCGGATTCAACCTGAGCTCAAGCAATGAGCGAAGCCCTGCTTGGCGAACCAACCGAGCAGGGCTCCTTCCGAAGGTCTTAGAAGCCACGCTCCTCGAATACCTCGGCAGCCTTAGCAGCACAAGAGCCAGCGTCGTCGGTGTAGTAGTCAGCACCGATCTTGTCAGCGAACTCCTGGGTCACGGGCGCGCCGCCCACGAAGATCACGCGGCCCTCGTCCAAACCAGCGTCCTTGATGGCCTTCACGGCATCCTCAAGAGCAGGCATGGTGGTGGTGAGCAGAGCCGAGAGGCAGATGAGCTTGGTCTCGGGATGCTCCTGGATATAGGTCACAATGGTCTCGGCAGGCACGTCCACGCCCAGGTCGGCCATCTCGAAGCCCTTGCCCTCCAGCATCAGGCGAACGAGGTTCTTGCCGATGTCATGCATATCGCCCTGAACGGTGGCGATCATGCCGATGCCCACAGGCTCGGAGCCGCCCTCGGCCAAGTAGGGCTTCAGAACCTCGGTGCAAGCGCTCATGGTGCGCGCAGCAACCAGCATCTCGGGAACGAAGATCTCGTTCTTCGAGAACTTGTCACCCACGATGTCCATGGCGCCAATCAGGGCGTCATCCAGAATGGTCTGCGCAGGGATGCCCTCCTGCAGGGCCTGCTCGACTAGCGGAACTGCAACCTTCTTCTTGCCGTTCTCGACAGCAGTCTTCAGCTCGTCCATTGTGCTCATTGCGAAACCGCCTTCCGTTATCCTTCGGGATTGCCGGACAACCCGTTGGCCCGGCCACTGTTTCGAGAATACGGGCGAAACCGCTTGTCTGCAATTAACAATATTGCGTTTACTTATCCTTTTTCTCCGTGATACGGCTTAGTGGCGTTTCAGCCGACTCGCGCTTGACGGCATCGCCGAGAACCTGGCCCGCATGATTGCGAAAGAACCCTGGAGTCACGCCGGCTACCTTCTTGAACACGCGCGTGAAATAGCCCACGCTTTCGAAACCGCAACGCCTGGCCACGTCCGACACGCTGTAATCGGTCGTGCGCAAGTCCGACATGGCTGCGTCGATGCGCACCTTGTTGATGAAGCTCACCAGATTCATGCCCGTCTTCTCCTTGAAGGTGCGCGAGAGATACGACGGAGAATACCCCACGTCGGCAGCAATCCTCTCCAGCGAGATAGGCTCGCTGTAATGCGTCTGCACATAGGTTTGTATGCGATAGATGTTGCGGTCGTAGCCAAGGTTCTGCAGCACCTGCACGAAACCGACGACCTCTTCCACCAAGAATCGGATGCGGTGATATACCTGCAGCGCCGTGGACATGTATTGCAGCTCTTCGCGGCAGCGCTCGCTGGCATCGAACACGATGCTGGTGTCCACGCCCGCATCGAGCCCTGCCCGGGCGATGATCACCGTTAGGTCCGACAGGCGCTCGAAGGCCCGGTGATCGCCACGCGTCATGCCATAGGAGTTGAATGCGCCGTATATGCGGTCGAAGGCAGCCAGCGCTCCGATGGGATCGGCCGCCTTGATGGCTGCCACCATGTCGTTCTCGCTCGCTATGGGGTACTCGCGCATCACCGACTTCTCGGCGCTCTTCACGATGCGATCGCTCATGCGCGAATTCGCATTGTCTTCCATCTGCCCCACACGGCGCAGGTACGTCTCGTCCTTCTCGCCCGCAGCAGCGCCCACAGCCCCCAGCAGAAGCGTTGCTTCGTGGAACCGTTCCACAGTGCATTGGCGGAAGGGCTCGTAGCCCTTGAATCCCTCGGGTTGGTCACCCTCGATCTCCATCTCGGCAGGGCCAACTACCATTGCAGCCACCACGCGCCTGTTCCTAATCACGGGTGCTGCAGCGAACAGCTTCTTCTCGGGACATACATAGGCATACTTGCCGCCGTAGCGGTCGGCCATCATGCCAGCTGCCACATGAGCCTTCCTGCAAGCATCGCTCCAGTACTCGCCCTCGCGCAAATGCGCACAGCGAGGGCACGAACGCCTGCAGCCGTCGGTCGCGTGCAGAATCTCCAGCACGTTCGACTTGTCATCGGCATCGGGCATCTCGAATAGCACGCCATCCAAGCCGCTCATGCTCTCGAGCGATTCAAGCAATTCGATGATGTCAGCGGTTTCGCGAGCCATCGAGCTCCTTTCCCTGCGATTATCATATTGTAAGGCTCTACTATGGTTAAATAATTACAAATAGCTCAATATTGTAGAAGCGGGTTATTGCTATCATGGTTTCACAGGCAAAAGCCTGCAACCTATCCCACCACCGCTCGATAGGAGAGGCCCATGATTGGCGAAGATTCCGATTTCCAGTTTGAGATCATTGGCGAGAAGATCAACGGTTTCGTCCCTCGCACCGGCAAAGCCATCCAGGAAAAGGATGGCGAGTACATCAAGGAGATTGCCCAGAAGCAATCTGAGGCTGGCTCCGACTTCCTCGACTGCTGCCCCGCAACCGACGAGGGCGCCCTCGAAACCATGAAGTGGCTGGTCGACCTCATCCAAGAAGTGAGCGACGTGCCCATCACGCTGGACTCTCCCGGCCCCGACATCCTGCTGGCAGCCATGGACTTCTGCGACCGTCCCGGCATGCTGAACTCCACCAGCATGGCTGGCGGCAAGAACGACCTCCTGCTTCCCGCTGTTGCAGGCACCGACTGGAAGATCGTGGTCATGCTCGACGACGACAACGGAATTCCACCCACGGCTGAGGGTCGCATCGAGATCTTCAAGCGCAACCTGGAGCTTGCGGGCAAGATGAACGTGAAGCCGGGCCAGCTGTACTTCGACCCGCTGGTTGAGACCTTGGGCACCAACGGCGACAGCCTGCTCACGTTCGCCAAGGTTTGCCGTGCCATCAAGGCCGAGGAGCCCGAATGCCACATCACCTCGGGCCTTTCGAACATCTCGTTCGGCCTGCCTTCCCGCAAGCACATCAACATGCCGTTCCTCACGCTGGCCATGGAAGCCGGCATGGACTCCGCCATCGTGGACCCGCTGAACCGCGATTTCATGGGCGTCATCTACGGCACCTTCGCGCTTTTGGGCTACGACGACTACTGCATGGAATACCTGGGTGCCTACCGTGAGGACATCTTCGGCCCCGCCAAGAAGTAAAGGGCTTACTTACCTGCGAATTGGTTTCAAGATTTGCTTACCAGAATGGCTCCGGTATATTACCGGAGCCATTCTGGTAAGGAGAGTCAGCGACCCGTATATGTGAAATAGCAGCCTATACTTACGAGACCCCCACTTTCTTTGACTTTAGGTTCGTATGTAATACAATGCATATCAAGGCGGAGCAGTTATCTCACGTCAATCGAGACAAAATACACTCGCCATAACCCCCCCTATACTTGCGAAGCACCCAATTTCTTTGACTTCGGGTGCGGAATGAATGTTTTTTCGCGCTTTCATGAGCGAGGGTTTTCACGCGCAATGCGCTGAGCTGAGCGTTTAGAAAAGCCACCAACTCAAATGTACGTGCGACCCATTCACTCCGGGAGTGAAGTCAAAGAAATTGGAGTCTTGAGACAACACGGCTTCTCACGACCAGGGCAAAGAAGGCCTTCGAGAATGCCCAACTTGCCACAACTCATGCACTCCGAGGGCGAAGTCAAAGAAAGTGACGTCCTCTCTCTCGAAAGAACACAAACGTATTTGATTCAGAAAGAAAACCAATCCGATTCTTATCTAGATAATTATAAGCTGTCTTGTTTAAGAACTTTTTTTACTCATATTGTATTTTTTTATATCATTTACGTTAATTTATTAATAGAAAGCGAGTACATGCGAATCATTAAATATGCAGAGAGATGAAAAGGAATTTATTGTCACAGATGAAAAATGAATGGCGAGAAAACATCTGGATTATAATTGAACTCGCCGTGGTTGGCCTGGCTATATGGGCGTTGCTCTCGATGTTGTTTTTTATGTCGGAAGGTTTGTTTGTGCCGAGAGGTTTCTCACCGGACAATGTGTATACGATAACAAC
>CANOHY010000007.1 GCA_947565915.1 uncultured Eggerthellaceae bacterium
CATAATTCCCTCGCTTTCCTTGGTTTGCCAAATGGGCCTTTCTTCCATTCTGCGATGGAAAGCGCGAAAAACGTTGCACAACAAAATGGGCCATATTGCCCCGGCACAACCTTACGAATGGTTCCATGAAAGTTCAAGTGTTCTCAAATCCGGAATCGACTCCGGATTTGAGAGAGTTGGTTGCGCAGTGCTTTGAGTGTAGCTACCTGTTGATTAAGGCATATCACCTCGAGTTACGGGCGGTTGTGCACCTGTTCAGGAAGCAATCTCAATCTTGAGTTTTTTGACGAGGTACAAGGACTTCATGGTCAATCTGTACCTGTTTTTGGTGTCTGAGAAATCGTGCCGTTGAGCCCACATTGCGCTGACCAGGCCTGATGGTTTTGGGGAGAAAATGCTGGATCAAAACGAGGCAAAACAACAGGTACACTTCGGGCCTTAACTCGGAGTAAGTTGGGAAATTGCTCTGAGGTAGGCAGCGGACAACAGGCGGCAGCCATCGGACAACAGTAACAGCGGCACCAACCGCCAACAGCAACCGGCAAATCCTGCTACAGCCCATAAAGAAGGCTGCGAAGTTAAGGCTGTCTTATGCGTGGTTCAACGGTGAATCGTCGGATTGATGAACCTTTCGTTTGGGTGCGGATTCGCGGGTATCATAGGCACGAACGAAACCCTTGGCGAAAGGATCATCAATGACCTTCTCGAAAGCGAAAGCGGCTTTTGGAATCATGCTCGCAGGCGTTCTGGCTTGCGCGCTGTTGATGGTGGGCTGCAATGGAGGCTCCGATGACGGCAGCTCGAAGAAGAGCTCGTCAGGGTCCACTTCGCAGCAGAGCTCTTCCTCTCAGAAATCCAATAGCTCAACTCAGCAAAGCCAGTCTGCCAATTACACCACGCAGGTGGCCGCTGATGACCCTTATGGCAAGGGCATCCACCATGCCGTGATGACTGTCGAGGGTTATGCACCGGTGACCATTGAGCTCAATGCCGATGCCGCACCCGTTACCGTGGCCAACTTCGCGAAGCTCGTGAACGACGGCTTTTACGACGGCTTAACCTTCAATCGCTTCCAGGAGGGATTCTGCATGCAGGGTGGGGCACCTACAAGTGCGAGCCCCAGCTTGACTCCCATCGTGGGCGAGTTCACGAGCAATGGCCGGGATAATCCGTTGGCCGAGGATTTCAAGAAGGGCGTCGTGGCCATGGCGCGCACGAGCGACCCCAACAGCGCCACTTCGCAGTTCTTCATCACCTTGGGAAGCGATCCCAGCGTTGGCATGAGCCTGAACGAGCAGTATGCGGCGTTCGGCACCATCAGCGATGCCGACCTAGCCACGATTGACCAGATCGTTGCCGACTATCTGGCTGCTGGCGAGGGGCAGCAGATGGGCTTCATCCAAGACCCCGCGAAACAGGCGAAGATCGCCTCCATCAAGATGGTTGACTAGCGCGCTCGAACAAAGCTTGCACGAAAAGGAAGGAGCCCCGAAAGGCTCCTTCTTGCTTTAGCTGCTGCTCGAATGCTCGCTTGGTCTTCGACCGGTTGTATCTTGTGTCGCCATGCGCGCCATATCCGCATGCGAAACCGTTGTAGCGCGGTTTTTTCGCCAGCGCGGCATCCTCGGCTGACTGACGCCAGACCACGTTGCCCTGGGGCAGCTGCTTTCGCTTCTTCTTCGACATGCATCTCACCTCCTTCGCTCTGCAGAGCCTTCGATCACGCAGATGTTGCCTCTCCGCCAAAACGCGAAAGCCGCACGGGGCGGCTTTCGAGAACAAGCTTGGAGCGGGCGACGGGAATCGAACCCGCCTCAGCAGCTTGGAAGGCTGCGGTTCTACCAATGAACTACGCCCGCAATGCAGTCGGGATTATACCCTAAAGGATGCGCGCATCCAAGGAGGCGTGCGAATAATGGCGTGCGAATAATGGTGCGCGCGTTCATGCAATGCGACACCAAGAGGAAGAACTCCTCGTGGGAAAGTCGGCCCTGCGCGTCTTCTATGTGCACGTAGTAGGGATAGTTAGCGTAAGGGGAGGAATCCCTCGCCTCGAAGACCAGGCACGACTGCGGGAACGAATCTCGCAGGGCGTGGCCCAGGTCACGTCGGAACAGCCAGTTGATCAGCACCTCCTTGCTGGGAAAATGGTAGTAGAAGGTCTTGCGGTTGATGCCCAGCGCGCTGGAAACATCGCGCACCGATACCTTCGCCGGATCCTTTTCCTGCGCAAGGGCAAGAAATGCGTCGGCGATGCGCCGCTTCATCATCGGATTCTCCATATGCTATTCCTCCCACCTCCAGAACCTGGCCTCCATACCCCTGCAAGGCCAAGCCCCGTTGCCTTTGGAGGCAACGGGGCCTTGTCGCACCTATCATCAAGCCCCGCGCAAGCGCGCGGGCTTCTTGCCGTTTGCGGAAGCTTGGGGGGTGCGGCGGAACGCTTCGGCGATGTCAAGCCCCCAGTAGATTCGAGGTCTTCTTGAAATCGGCTTGCGACCTTGGCAGAAAGCCTTGTCAAAGACTTTTGGCGAGGCTTTTTCTGCGGGGCGCGGAGGTTCGACCGGATCCCAATGCTAGGATTGTCCCGCTTTTGCAGGATCAAGAGAAGGGAAGCATTATGGTATCCGAGCACGCAATCTTGATGCTCATCCTGTTGCTGGCGGTGGCCGTGGTCGTTCTGGCCGTTGCCCTGATGCTATACGCGGGCAAGCTGGAAAAGCGGTTGAAGGGCATCGACGAGCTCCTGGAGGAGTCTGGAGCGACGTCGCGCCAGGATGGTCTTGCGAGGTAAGGGAAACCGGTGGAGCTTGCACGCCAGATACGGCAACGTCGCATCGAACGCGGCCTTTCCCAAGACGAGCTGGCCAAGGCGGTATTCGTCTCGCGCCAGACCGTCTCGAACTGGGAAACCGACAAGACCTACCCTGACGTGCAGAGCCTTCTGCTGCTCAGCCAGCTTTTCGGCGTTTCCATCGACGAGCTTGTTCAGGGGGACATCGCGGTCATGCGGCGCACCATAGAGGAAGACTCGAAGAGGATGAGGCAGCTTGCTAGCGCCATGGTGGCGATGCTGTCCCTTGCCGTGGTGTTCTTCGTGGCACTGGCTGCAACATGGCAGGAGCCCATGCACATCGGCAACCTGACCAAAGGCGACCTGGCTGGTCTTCTCGTGTTCGCTCCGTTGTTCACGCTGGGCATGGCTGCCGCGCTGCGGATCGAGAGCATCAAGCGGCGGCATGATCTGGTCACTTACCGCGAGATCGCGGCATTCGTCGACGGCGAGCCTCTCGATTTCGCGCGCCAGGGGCATGGCTTCGCGCGCAATCATCCGGTGGCGACGGTCATCATCAAGATGGCGGCCGGTGCAATAGCGGGCGCGGCGCTGGGCGTGATGGTCTACAAGCTGCTCGGGTAGGGCCGTCAACCGTCTTCTGGGAAGCCCGTCGCTCGTCCCTGTTGCTCGTCCCCGTCGCCTGTCGTTCGGCGCTGCCGGCGCGTCTTGGGCCAGGATGTCGGCTTCGGGCGATTCGCCAGCGTTGCGCGCACGTGGCGGGCAACCGCATTTCTCCAGATTCGCGCGATTGGTTATAATGCTTACGTCATAGCGTCGGGACGTGGCGCAGTCTGGTAGCGCGCCTGCTTTGGGAGCAGGACGTCGCAGGTTCGAATCCTGTCGTCCCGACCACGCACTTTCAACACCTGCTCAACGGCAGGTGCTTTTCATTTCCGCCCCTTTTTCGCCCGCATGACAATAGAGGTGCGACAAGCAAAAAGGGAAGGGGCATCTCATGGAAAGCGTAATCTTGGTTACCTTCAACAGCAATGCCGAAGCTCGTTTGGCGTTCGACGGCATCGACCCACGGAGCGCCGATGTGCCCTGCACCATCCATGACATGGCCATCGTGGCGAAGGCGGATGGCAAGCTGAGCATGCTGAACAACAGCACGAGGGGCGTCGATTCGTCTGACGACGCTATCTATGGTGCCATCTTGGGCACGGTGATTGGCATTTTGGGCGGTCCTTTGGGCATGCTGATTGGCGCATGCGTGGGCACGGGCACTGGAGCGGTAATCGATGCAGCCGACATCGACGAGGAAGATGCCATGCTCATTCGCGTGAGCACTATCTTGGCTGAGGGCGAAGAAGCCATCGCGGCCTATGTGACCGAAGATGACACCGAGGAATTCGACGGCTTGTTCGCCGATTACGATGTGACGATCTATCGCTTTGCAGCCGAGGATGTTGCCGCCGAAATCGATTCGGCCAAGCGCCTGCAGCATAAGATAGCCCATGCTTTGCGCCAAGAGCTGAAGGCTCAAGGCGACTAGGCGTGTCGAAAGGCATCAACGGCGCGGGCGAGCTTTCTCGCACGCATTGACCTGAAGCGAGTAGCTCCCCCGCGTGACGCGAGAGGGCGTGAGCTGCCATGAAGAGCACCAAGAAGAAGTCATATGGATCGCTGATTGCCGGGCTTGTGCTGGTAGTTGCGCTGGCCGTGGTGTTCATGCGCGGCGACCAGCTCAAGGAGCTCGTGCACACGATAGACGAGGGCGCGCCTTTGTTGCTCGTGCTTGCTGTGGCATTCCAATTGGCGAAGTACTTGGCGCAGGCGGCTTCGTTCACTTGGTGTTTCAAGTGCGTCGACGCGAAGCTGCCGTTTGCAACCAACCTGCGCTTGGTGTTCCAAACCTTCTTCATGGACACAGCAGTTCCGTCGTTCAACATATCGGGCACGTCGGTGGTGATTGAGGTTGCGAGCCGCCACGGCATCGAGCCGGGGCGATCGACAGGGGCTGCGCTCTTGCGCCAGATCTCGATTAGTGCCGGTTTCGTCATCGTGATGCTTCTTGGGTTCGCCATTTTGCTGGTACGCGGCGAACTTGAGGTCGGCTGGCTTATCCTGGGCATCATCGCCGTAGTCATAGTAGGCGTGATGGTAGCTGCCATGGCCCTTGCCGCTATGAAGCCGAAGCTGGTGCTGAAAGTTGCAGCGCCCTTCCTGCATGTTGCCGATCGCGTGCTCGCACGCTTGCACAAGAAGCCTATCGACGAGCGCGCCAAGCAGCTTGTCGACACCTACGCTCAGTCGGCCAAGCACATGGTGGGCAATAAAGGCGCCATAGCGGCCGAGCTGGGGTTGAACGTGCTGGCCAACATATTCGAGATCCTCTGCTTTGCCAGCGTGGGCTTGGCGTTCGGCGTGCACGGCCTGACCACTGCCATTTGCGTGTACGTGGTAGCTACGCTAGCCGCCACCATTTCGCCCATTCCGCAGGGAGTGGGAGTAGTAGAAGCAGCAAGCCTGGTGGCCTTCACGCTATTCGGCGTGCATCAAGCTGCAGGAATGGCGGTGATCATGGTATATCGCGCCATCATCTTCTGGTTGCCGTTCTTGATAGGTGCGCTGCTCATGCAAATCGACGCGCGTCATCATAAGCCCGACGCCAACGTCGGCGCGAATGCGGGAACCACGCAATCTGGGTCCACGGAAGCTGCGGCATAGGTTGTGCGCGGCGTTGAAGGTGGCGCCGTGGACGCTTGCGATATGCTGCGAGGCTGCTTGGTCATCTGTGCCCATGCCAATGGCGACACGCCACCCTGCTCCAGGCCATTGGCAAATTATGCATATTCACTTGCTGCCAGTGATTTGCCGTACAATGAGCACCTATAGTCGAAACCGAGAAGCGGCCGCCGACACACGCTTGGTTGCCGTTTTCGAATCGCGGTTCTTCGGATGATGCAAGGAGCCGATATGTGCGGAATCATTGGGTATACCGGCACCGAACCAGCAGCCCCTGTGCTTGTTTCTGGCTTGGAGAAAATGGAGTATCGCGGGTACGACTCCGCGGGCATTGCCGTGCTGGAGCAAGGGTGCTTGCAAGTGGTTCGCCGCAAGGGCAAAGTGGCCGAACTCGCTCACACGGTCGAGCACTTCGAGCTTACGGGCGCTTGCGGCATCGGTCACACGCGCTGGGCCACTCATGGGCGCCCGAGCGAGGCGAATGCGCATCCGCATGTGTCGTGCGGTGGGCATATCGCCGTGGTGCATAACGGCATCATCGAGAACTTCGCCGATTTGCGCGAGGAGCTGGAAGCAACAGGCCATGCGTTCGCCAGCGACACCGACACCGAGGTAATTGCCCATCTGGTCGAGTCGTACTACGAAGGTGACTTGCTGCATGCGGTTCAGCAGGCGGCAACGCGCATCACTGGTTCGTATGGTCTGGCGGTGATCTGCGACGATGCGCCTTCCACCATCGTGGTGACGCGCAAGGATTCGCCCATCATAGTGGGGCATGGGCAGTCGGGCTCCTACGTGGCATCCGATGCCATTGCGCTCATCGAGGCCACGCGCGACGTGGTGGTGCTGGGCGATGGCCAGTTCGCCGTGCTGCGCCCAGAGGGCATCGAGTTCTTCGACGGTGCGGGCAACGCGATTGATCCGCCAACCACGCATATCACCTGGGATATGGACGTGGCCGAAAAGGGCGGCTATCCCGATTTCATGCTGAAGGAGATCCATGAGCAGCCGCGTGTCATTCGCGACACGCTGGCCGGCCGCTTGGTGAATGGCCAGCTGCAGATCGACGAGCTAGACCTCTCCATCGAGGAGCTGAACCTTATCGACCGCGTGTACGTCATCGCCTGCGGCACGAGCTACCATGCGGGGCTCATTGCCAAGGAGCTCATCGAAGGCTGGGCGCGCATTCCCACCGAGGTGGAGGTGGCAAGCGAGTTTCGCTATCGCAATCCCATCATCACGCCCACCACGCTGGTGGTGGCGGTTTCGCAGTCGGGCGAGACGGCCGACACGCTGGCTGCCATCCGCGATGCGCGCATCAAGGGCGCGCGCGTGTTCGGCATCACCAACGTTCTGGGAAGCCCGGTTGCGCGCGAATCCGACGGTGTGATCTACACCAAAGCCAACAAGGAGATAGCGGTGGCTTCCACGAAGTCGTTCTTGGGCCAGGTGGTGAGCTTGACGCTTCTGGCTTTGCTGCTAGCTCAGGTGAAGGGGAAGCTGCGCGGCAACCAGGTGCGCCTGCTGTTTCGCGAACTGGCCGACACTGCCGAGCAAGTCGAGAGCATCCTGGCCGACACGAGTGCCATCGAAGAGGCGGCGCGCGCATGCGTGGATGCGCCAAGTGCGCTGTTCATTGGCCGTGGCATGGGAGCCGCCGTTGCACGCGAAGGCGCGTTGAAGCTGAAGGAGATAAGCTACCTGCATGCCGAGGCCTATCCTGCTGGCGAGATGAAGCATGGGCCCATCGCGCTGATCAACGAAGGGTTCCCGGTGATAGCCATCGCAACCGAGAGCCCCATCTACGACAAGGTGATCAGCAACCTGCAGGAAAGCCGCGCGCGGGGTGCACGCGTGATCGCTGTGGCCACAGAAGGCGACGAGGCCATCCAGGCGCATGCCAACTACGTGATCTACATTCCCAAGGTGAACGATAAGTTCTCGGCCATCACGGCCAGCGTGCCCCTGCAGCTTCTGGCGCGCTCGATCGCAGTGCTGCGCGGATGCGATGTGGACCAGCCGCGCAATCTGGCCAAGTCGGTCACAGTGGAGTAAGGTGGGCTGCCAACCATGGAGACGTTTTCGCTCGAAGAGGCGCGCGAGCTTTTGATGGCGCAAGATGTGCTGCCGATGTCGCAGCAGGAAACTGCCGACAAGGTGCATGAGCCCGAGAGCGCAGATGAGGCGTTGCTGGTTGCCCGAGCGCAAGACGACGAAGCTTTCGAAGCCGTTTTGGATGCGGCATTCGGCGCCGAGGTGGAAAGCTCATCCAATGGGGAAGGCGACGAGCAAGCCGATGCACTGCGCGCCCCAGAGGGGGATTCGGTCGGCCTGGGCGTGGACATCGTGGAGATAGAGCGCATGGCGAACATATTGTCGCGCCGCCCCAACTTCGCAACCAAAGTGTTCTCGGAAGCCGAGCGTGCCTACTGCGATTCCCGTTCGAACCCTCCGGCGCATTATGCGGTGCGATTCGCTGCGAAGGAAGCGGTGGTGAAAGCGCTGGGCACGGGCTTTTCCGAAGGCATTGGCGTGCGCGACATCGAGGTAGAGCGCGCGCGCAATGGGCGCCCGTCAGTTGTGCTCGCAGGGGTTGCGCGGGAGGTCGCCGAGCGCTTGGGCGTATTGGAGATGGCGCTTTCCATGTCCTACACGAAAAGGGATGCGGTTGCGTGCGCGTTGGCTATGACCAAGGCTGCAGCGCGAGCTACCGAGAAGCGCAGGGATCCCATGGAAGAGCTCACGCGCCAATTCAAGGAAACGAGGAAGATGCTCGATGAACTCTGACGCCGAACGACCAGCGCTTGCGGTGAACGCAGATTCTGGCTTGGCGCTACATCCTGCTCCAACGCAAGTGGAACTGCCGCCTATCGACCCCTCATCGAACAAGTATACGCGTGGAAAGCTCACTTTGATCGCAGGCAGCGCGCGCTTCACGGGAGCTGCGGTGCTTGCCGCATGTGCCGCTGAGCGCATGGGCGCTGGCTACACCGAGGTGCTCACCGTGCCCGAGGCAATCCCGTTGGTGCGGGCTGCATCGCCTTCGCTCGTGGTGGGCAGCTACGAAGGATGGCAGGCAACGCTGCTGCCATCTTCTAACGTCAAGCATCCTTCTGCTCTATGCATAGGGCCCGGTTTTGTTGGCACCAAGGAAGAACGCGCCTTGCTGAACGAGGTGCTCGCGCATGGTCGCTGCCCTGTTCTGGTAGATGGGGGCGCGCTTGGTTTCTTGTCGCGCAAGAAAGCGCTGCAGGCGCTCGCGTTGCGCTTCAGTCATGGATATTCCACGGTTGTCACGCCGCATGGTGGCGAGGCGCAACGCATCGCCGAGGGTTTGGGGCTTTCGCTTGATCCGAGCAGCCCTGCTCGAAGCGCACGTATCCTAGCAAGCGAGCTGCAAGCTGTCGTAGTGCTCAAGGGCCCCGATACTTACATATCGGATGGCGCTACCGTCATTGCCATGACGCAAGGCACGCCGGCCCTGGCGAAAGCGGGTACGGGCGATGTGCTGGCTGGCATGATATCCTCGCTGCTTGCTCAGGGAATGGAGGCGCTGCGGGCAGCCGTTGCCGGAACAATCATCCATGCTCGGGCGGGCGCATGTGCGGCGAAGGACAAGACAGAGCGGTGCGTCATTGCCGGTGACGTCATCGATTTCATACCTTGCGCATTGGCTGATTTGAGTCGGGGGTAGAACCATGAGCGACACCATGAACTTGTTCGACGATGCCGAGAATGCTCGTCAGCGCATCGAGGCGCTTCGCAAGGAGATAGCGCATCATATATATCAGTATTACGTGAAGGACGAACCGAAGATCTCTGACGGGGCGTTCGACTCGCTCATGCGCGAACTGCGCGACCTCGAGACGGCTTATCCGCAGTTCTACGACGTGAATTCGCCTACGCAACGCGTAGGCGGCGCTGTGGGCGATCAATTCTCGCCGGTAGTGCACGAGCAACGCATGTATTCCATCGACGATGCCATGAACTTCGAGGAATTGGATGCGTGGATGGACCGCACTGCCGAGGCGCTTGGTGGCTTGCCCGAATTGGTGTGCGAGCTGAAGATCGATGGAAGCGGCATCGCGCTGACCTACGATAACGGCGCACTGGTGCAGGCGGCGACGCGCGGCGATGGCACCACGGGCGAAGACGTTACGGTGAACATCCGCACCATTCATGATGTGCCGCTCCACCTGCACGAAGAGGGCATGAAGAGCATCGTGCGATCGGGGGCGTTGGAAGTGCGCGGCGAGGTGTACATGCCGAAGGCCAGCTTCGAGCGACTGAACCAGGCAGCCGAGCGCGAAGGCAAGAAGGTGTTCGCCAACCCGCGCAATGCTGCTGCTGGGTCGCTTCGCCAAAAGGATGCTTCCATCACGGCGCATCGTGATCTCTCGACTTTCATCTATGCCATAGCCGATCAATCGGCGATTGAGGCGAGCACTCAATTCGACTTTTTGCAGTGGTTGCGCGCATGCGGCTTCCATGTGAACCCAGACGTGCGCCTGTGCAAGACGCGCGAGGAAGTGCACGCCTTTTGCGAGCAGGCGATAGAGCGTCGCGATAGTCTGCCTTACGACATCGATGGCGTGGTGGTGAAGGTGAACTCGTTCGCGCTGCAGGAGCGCATGGGCTACACGGCGCGAGCCCCTCGTTGGGCTATCGCGTTCAAGTTCCCGCCGGAAGAGAAGGCTACCAAGCTGCTCGACATCACCGTGCAGGTGGGTCGCACCGGCGTGCTGACTCCCGTGGCCGAGCTTGCACCGGTATTGGTGGCTGGCTCCACCGTCGCGCGCGCCACGCTGCACAACCAAGATGAGGTGCTGCGCAAGGACGTGCGCGTGGGCGATACCGTAATCGTGCGCAAGGCAGGCGACGTGATTCCCGAGGTGCTGGGTCCCGTATTGTCCCTGCGCCCTGAAGATGCGTTGCCATGGCGCATGCCTACCACATGCCCCAGCTGCGGAAGCCCGGTCATTCGAGAGGAAGGCGAGGTCGCCTATCGCTGCATCTCCATCGATTGCCCTGCCCAGGCGCAGGAACGCTTGGTGCATTGGGCCACGCGCGGTGCGCTGGACATCGATGGCATGGGCGATGAGATAGTTACGCGTTTGGTGGAGACGGGGCGCGTGGCCGATGTGGCCGATTACTACACGCTAGATGCAACCGAGCTTGCGCTTTTGGATATGGGGCGTGTGAGCAAGTCGGGAGCGCCCATTCGCCTAGGCGAGACGGTGGCAGCTAAGCTGATGGAGCAAATCGAGGCCAGCAAGCAGGCATCGTTCGCGCGCGTGCTCTATGGCTTGGGCATTCGCCATGTGGGCAAAACCATGGCCGAGGCCATTGCCAGTGCTTACGCATCCATCGAGGCGCTGCGCGGAGCCAGCGAGGAGCAGCTGGCGCAGATCGAGGGTGTGGGTCCGAAGATCGCGCGGAGCATTTACGTGTTCTTGCGCACGCCACAGAACGTGGATGTGATCGACCGCTTGCAGCGCTATGGACTGACCATGGCGCAAGAGCAGCTTGGCGAAACTGCCGAGCAAACGCTCAAAGGGCTCACATTCGTGCTTACGGGATCGCTTGTGCAATCGGGGATGACGCGCGATGAGGCGGCTAGTCAGTTGAAGGCGCGCGGGGCAAAGGTTTCGGGCAGCGTTTCCAGCAAGACAAGCTATGTTATTGCAGGTGAAACGCCAGGTTCGAAGTACGACAAAGCGGTTTCCCTGGGCGTTTCGGTGCTCGACGAGCAGCAATTCTTGGAGCTTTTGAGAACCGGAACCGCACCCCTTATTGCCGATGATGGCCTGGCATGATGGGCAATTGCGCCGGTAGATGCAATGTTTTCTTCAACAGTAATCTGATTTTCTGTGACATATCGAAAGCGTTTTGGTACGATAGGCGAGCCTTATCGGCAAAAACGAAAGGAGTTCCAAAATGGCTTTACCTACTATGACCGAGGAGCAGCGTAAGGAAGCGCTGGCCAAGGCCGCAGAGACGCGCAAGAAGCGTGCCGAAGTTCGCGCGAAGATCAAGGCTGGCAAGCTTTCTGCCAAGAAGGCGATGGATCAGCGCACCGACCCCGTCATCGGCAAGATGCGCGTAGTCCAGTTCATCACGACGTTCCCGGGCTATGGCAAGGCCAAGGCTGAGAAGATCATGACCACCATTGGCATCCCCGAGGGTCGTCGTCTGGCGGGCCTGGGCGAGAAGCAGGCTGCCGCTTTGGTCGAGGCTCTGAGCTAACCTGAAGAAGCATACGCTTGGTTCGAAAGAGCCCCTCGACTCGAGGGGCTATTCTTTTGCCGAATAATATTCTCATACAGGATGAATTACATTTGACAATATATTAAATCGAGAATAATATAACTCGCATCCTCGTGCTCTCGTTAGCACGGGCTAATGGAGGATTTGTCGGAAGGGGAACAATGACCAAGCGTCTTACCGTTTTGATGAGCGCGGTTGCGGCGGTGGCTCTCGTTGGTGCCTTCGCGTTGACGGGCTGCTCATCGAACAATCAATCCACTCAGAGCAACTCTGGCAGCGATGCGCCTGCAGCCGAGCAGGCTTCGCAAGGCGACCAGGTTGAGCTTCAGATCTTCGCAGCGAACTCGCTTTCGAAGGCCATGGCCGAGGCCGAGGAGCTCTATACGTCGCTTAATCCGAACATCACCTTCGCCGATACCCAATACAAGGCATCTGGCGAGCTGAACTCCATGCTGGAGGGTGGCGCCTATGCCGATATCGAGATCACGGCTTCGAAGGGCACCATGGATACAGCCGTCGACAAGGGTTATGTGGATGCTGGCGCGCGCGTAACCATGTTCACCAACGAGCTGGTGATGGTGACGTCCGAGAATAATGCGAACATCACCGAGATGACGCTCGACGACATCGCCACTGGCAACTACACCGTATGCGTGGGCGACGATTCCGTGCCTGCTGGCAACTATGCGAACCAGTCGCTTTCCACTGTAGGCTGCTTCAACGACCCGGATGGCAGGACGGGAGCCGATAGCGCTGGCAAGTCCAACTCCACCGACGCCTACGCGGGCACGCCTCTGGCAGGCAAGGTGATCACCGACTCGTCGGTTGGCAACGTGTGCAAGCATGCCGAATCGGGCGATGCGGACATCGCTTTCGTATACACCTCCGACGTAGAGCGTTTCGGCGGCGTGAAGGTGGTTGGCGTGGTTCCCGCGAATACGCACAAGGCCATCGTGTATCCTGGTGCAGTGACTGCGAATTCAGACAACAAGGAGGCCGCTGAGGCATTCATCAATTGGTGCCTGACCGACCCCGACGTTGCCGAAATCTGGCAGAAGTGGGGCTTCACGCTGGCTGCGTAATGCCCCAGTGCTTCATCGCATAGATTCGTAACGCAGGAGAGCCGGGTTGCCGGCTCTCCTGTTCGATAGGGGAATGCGTATGAGAACGAGATTGCTCGCTTTGGCTCTAGCTGTTGCCTGTGCATGCGGCTTCGGCATATCGCCATCGGCCTTCGCCGTTGGCATGCAGCCAGCAGATGCCGTGAAAGCGCAGGTGAGCGTCGAAGGCGTTGATGTGTCGTCAGACGAGGCCGCAGCGACGATCGAAGAGGCTCCCTTTGCGATCGATGGCTTCGAGCGCGCGAATACAGGGTCGAACCGCGATATCGAGGGCGCCTATCGCGGCTATGCTTACTATATCGGCAAGAAGAACGACACGCTTATGTACCTATCGGCCGGGAATGCCGTGGTGGTATACGTGGACGCCGATGCGGCCAAGCAGGCGAGCTTCTCCATCGATTCCAAAGACGACATCGCGCTTCTGCAAAGCATGATCGTGGCGCTCGATACCGTCAACAGCCATGGGAATGCGCCCATCTCCGATCAAGCACAGTGGTACTTCACCAGCAGCAAGGAAAACGAGCTGGGCGGCGTGCGCTACCTCTTCGACCAGGTCTATGGCGACCGTGCCTATGACGTGATCGTAGGTGCCGATGGAACCGACGTGACTGACGAGGGAAACCCGTTGTACACACGTCCGTCCTTCGCCTGCTTCGCGAACATCGTGCCTTCGAGCGAGGCAACCATCGTAGTCGCGCCCACGCAGATGGAAGCATTCGGCGCCTTCATGTCCACGCTCGATTGGTCGCCGCTGCTGATAACGCTCAAGACTACCCTTACCGCCATCGTGTTCATCTTCGTGCTGGGCCTTGCTTGCGCTTATCTGTGCTTGCATGTGAGCTCGCGCGTGCGTGATGTGCTCGACACGCTGTTCACCATACCCATGGTGTTGCCGCCTACTGTCTGCGGCTTCTTGCTGCTGTTGTTGCTTGGCAGCAACACGGCCATCGGGCGGTTCTTCATCGACATCGGGTTTCCGCTCATCTTCAGCTGGCCAGCCACGGTAATCGCTGCCGTGGTGGTGGCTTTCCCGCTGATGTATCGCAATGCAATCGGTGCGTTCGAGAACCTCGATGGGAACCTGCTGGATGCAGCGCGCACGCTCGGGTGGTCGGAGGCGCGCATCTTCTTCCGCATCATGCTTCCGCTATCGTGGAGCTCGATCGCTGCAGGTACCGTGCTCGCCTTCGCACGCGCTTTGGGCGAATTCGGTGCCACGTTGTTCTTGGCGGGCAATTACCTAGGCATCACGCGCACCATTCCCATCGCCATCTATTTCGAGTGGATGAACGGCAACACCGACGTTGCTATCTTCTGGACCATCATATTGGTGCTGTTCAGCTTCGTGGTGATTGCCTTCATCAACCTGTGGAGCAGGCGGACTACTCGCTATAGGAAGGGGGCGATCGAGCAATGAGCTTGCGCGTGGACATTCGGAAGCATTTTCCCACCTTCGACCTTGAAGTGGCTTTCTCGGCCGAAGATGAGGTGTTCGGTCTTTTGGGCGCTTCGGGGTGCGGCAAGTCGCTGACCATGCGCTGCATTGCCGGCATCGAATCGCCCGATGAGGGCACGATAATAGTGAACGGCGAGACGTTCTTCGATAGCGCAGCCAAGGTGAACTTGAAGCCGCAGCAGCGCAAGACGGCGCTCCTGTTTCAGAATTACATGCTGTTCCCGAACCTCACCGTGGAGCAGAACGTGGCCGCAGGCATCCCGAAAAAGACGCCGCAAGCCGAGCGCGATGCTATCGTGCGATCCGAGCTGAAGCGATTCGACCTCTCCACATTCGAGAAGCGCTACCCGGCGCAGCTTTCCGGCGGTCAGCAGCAGCGCGTGGCCTTGGCGCGCATGCTGGCAGCACGACCGGGCATCTTGATGCTCGATGAGCCCTTCAGCGCGTTAGATGCGCATTTGAAAGGCGTGCTGGAGCAGAACCTGGGCAGCTTGTTCGATGCCTTCAAGGGAACCATTGTGTATGTGAGCCACGACATAGACGAGGCAGTGCGCTTCTGCGACCGCATAGCCGTCGTTGAGCGCGGGCACATCATGGAAGTGGACAAGTCGCGCCAGCTAATCGACAACCCACGAACCGTGGCTGGCTTGAAGCTTTCGGGTGTGAAGAATGTAAGTGAGGTAGAGCGGCTGGACGCCACTCACGTCAAATGTGGGAATTGGGGCATTACTCTGGAGCTTTCGCGAGGCGTGCCCGAGGATGTGAAGGCAATCGGCATTCGCGCATTCAATGTGCAGGCTGCCGATGCTCCTGGAACGAATGTGTTTCGCGCGCGGGTCGATCGCGCAAGCGATTCGCGCTTCGATCGCATGTGCCTGCTTGGGTTTCTCGACCGCGACGCCGATTCCGAGGCACTGGTGAACGCTACCGATCAAGAGATGCATTTCCTGCATCAGCATATGTATTGGCGCGTGAACATGGAGGAAGGCGTGCGCTTGCCCGAAGTGGGAGACGAACTGCTAGTTCGCATCCCCGAACAACATGTATACATCGTCTGTCGCTAATAAGCTACTTACTGGTTAACCTGTAACATTGCACAACTACGCCTGGCCTCAATGCGCACGGCAAATCCTCAAGCCAAAACATTACGGCACAAGCGCCTATGTTTTTGGTTTCCGGAAATGCCGTGTCGCATTGGGACCAGGCGTAGTTGATACAGTTTTGTCATACTGCGTTGAGGCCAGGCGCACAGTAGGTGGTGTTATTATATCGAGCCAAGAAGAAATGATATTTGCCGTGAACACGGCGAGCTTTGTTTTAGGTTCGAAGGAGCATGATGAGAGACGGACATGGTCGAGTTATCGACTATCTGCGCATCTCGCTGACCGATCGCTGCAACTTCCGATGCATCTATTGCATGCCCGAAGACGGCGTGGACATGATGTCGCACGACCAGATCATGCGCATCGAGGAAATCGAGGCCATCGCGCGCGTGGCAACGCGCATCGGCATTCGCAGCGTGCGCTTGACTGGCGGCGAGCCGCTCGTGCGCAAAGGCGTGGTAGAGCTGGTCGAATCGCTTTCCGACATGGAGGGCATCAACAATATTTCGCTTACCACTAACGGGGTGCTCTTGCCTCAGATGGCCAGCGACTTGAAGCGTGCAGGGCTTTCGCGCGTGAACATCTCGCTGGACACGCTCGATCCAGCTCAGTTCACCGAGATAACGCGCGTCGGTCGGATCGAGTCCACGCTCAAGGGCATCGATGCTGCGCTCGAGAATGGCTTCAACCCGGTGAAAGTGAATGCTGTCACCGTGCGGCGCTTGAATCAAGACTTCTTGGAGTTCGCGAAGATGTCCATCAATCGGCCGCTGCACGTGCGCTTCATCGAGTACATGCCCGTAGGCGAGACCAGCGAAGACGCCGGAACTGGCTGGGGAAAGGAAGATGTCATCCCCAGCGAGGAGCTGCTCGAGGTCATAAACGAGCGCGCAGCAGCCGAAGGTTTGCCCGGCTTGGTGCCCGTAGAGGGCGAGGGCAAGCCGCTTGGTTGGGGTCCCGCCCGCTATTTCTCGTTTCCTGGAGCCCAGGGCACGGTTGGGTTCATCAGCCCGCTTTCTCGTCATTTTTGCAGCGAGTGCAATCGTCTGCGGTTGACGGCTGATGGCAAGCTGCGCCCCTGCCTCTTCTCCGACAAGGAGATAGATGTGCGCACCGCTTTGCGTGAAGGAGGGGAAGATGCAGTGTACGAGTGCTTCTTGGAGGCGCTGGACCTGAAACCGGACGAGCATCATGATAAGGTCGGTACGGAGCGCAAGATGTCTCAGATAGGTGGTTAGCATGACTGAACAGCTTACACATATAGACGAAAAGGGCGACGTGCGCATGGTGGACGTGTCGGCCAAGCCCGACACCGAGCGCGTAGCCGTAGCTGAGGGGTTCATCGCCATGCATCAGGAAACGCTCGACCTTATCGTTGAGGGCAAAGCAGCTAAGGGCGACGTGCTGGCATGCGCGCGCGTGGCGGGCATCATGGCCGCCAAGCAAACCTCAAGTCTCATTCCCATGTGCCATCCGTTGAACATCACGAAGGCGAAGGTGGAATGCGACCCCGTTTTCGACGGCGAACGAGAAGACGGCAAGGTGGGCATACATATCCTCACGACCTGTGGTGTCACGGGCAAGACAGGCATCGAGATGGAGGCGCTCACAGCTGCCAGTGTGGCATGCCTCACGGTTTACGACATGTGCAAGGCAGTTGACCGTGGCATGGAGATCATGGACGTGCGCCTTCTGAAGAAGGATGGTGGCAAGACGGGCCTTTGGGAGCGTGCCTAGCATGGGTGCCGTCGAGCCTTCGGACGCAATCGAGGCGAATTACTCGAAGGTCGGCAGCATTCCCGCTGACTACTTCCAGGTAAGCTTCGGTGAGAACGTGCGGCTCTCACCGCTCAGCACGATCTGCGGGTGCGTTGCCGTGGGAAGCAATGTGACCATCTTCGCGGGTACGCAGGTGCGCGGCGATTGTGCGCCCATCAGCATCGGTGATGGAGTGAACTTGCAGGAGAACTGCTGCTTGCATGTGAGCGGCAACACGCCGCTTCGAATCGGCGACAACGTGACGGTGGGGCATGGGGCAATCTTGCATGGATGCACCATCGAGGATAACGTGCTGGTTGGGATGGGATCCATCGTGATGGACAACTCGCACATTGCGCCGAACAGCTTGGTGGCGGCAGGGGCTGTGGTAACCGAGGGCAAGTCGTTCCCGCCGCGTAGCCTCATCATGGGCTCTCCCGCGCGTGCTGTGCGCGAGCTTGCTGATGACGAAGTGCGCGAATGGGTGGTGAATGCTGGCATCGACTATGTGCAGGTGGGCGAGCAGATGTTTCAAAACGGCCTTCTGGCCGAGCCGCCCGCAGGAGCCACCATCTGGCCGCAATAGCACGCTTGCCATGCCTCGATGCGCGCGGCCTTGGCTTCGCACCCAAACGCAACGGCAAAATCTGTAACGAACCTGCCAGCTATATGCACATGAATGAGATTTTGCCTGCGTTTGTGGGCTGCAGAATCGGCCGCGTCACATCGAGGCATGTCAAGCCGCCTCCCGTTGAAATGTGTGGCGTTTTCGCCATGCTGCTTGCACAACCCGCGAATCGTGCTAACATAGGCAAGCTTGAACAAGCGAGGGCCAAACCCTCCACCTGGTTCGGCGCCTCATGGCAGCTGATGGGTTAGCAAACAACGTGCGCTTTGCGTTTATGCGAACCCGTCTGCGACGGGTTTTTTATTGGACGTGTGCAAGCGAGGAAAACGGAAAGCAGGTGAGCGCCATAGCTGCTCAAGAACCGCGACTCAACGAGAAGATCACGGTGCGCGAGTGCCGCTTGATTGGCTACGATGGAAGCCAGATGGGCATCTATCCCACGGTCCAAGCGCGTCGCATCGCCGAGGACGAGGGCTACGACTTGGTCGAGATTGCCCCTAACGCCGATCCGCCTGTATGCCGCATCATGGATTACGGCAAGTACAAGTATGATCAGGCTATCAAGGCGAAGCAGGCTCGCAAGAACCAGAGCAAGATAGAGACCAAGGAGATGAAGTTCCGCCCGAAGATCGATGTGGGCGACTACAACACCAAGAAGAAGCATGTCCTGCGCTTTTTGGAGCAGGGCGACAAGGTGAAGATCACCATCATGTTCAGAGGTCGCGAGATGTCGCATCCCGACCAAGGCCTCTCCATCCTGGAGAAGCTGTCGGATGACCTCAAGGACGTGGCGGTAATCGAGAGCCCGCCCAAGATGGAAGGTCGCAACATGCACATGCTCATTGCGCCGCTTCCCGCAGCAGTCAAGAAGAAGAAGGATCAAGAGAGCAAAGATGAGCAAGGAAAGGACGAGTAATGCCTAAGATGAAGACACATCGCGGATCCGCCAAGCGCTTTCGCGTTACCGGATCGGGCAAGATCATGCGTGCAAAGGCTTTCAAGAGCCATATCCTCACGAAGAAAAGCCCGAAGCGCATCCGCAACTTCCGCAAGGAAACCGAGGTCGCTCAGGCCGACACGAAAGTGGTCAAGCGCAATCTTGGTTTGCGATAGTCGTTTCCCGGCGAGGAGTTGCCTTGCCGCTGATGTAAGGAGATCAACATGGCACGTGTAAAGCGTTCTGTTAATGCCCGCAAGAAGCGCCGTACCGTTCTGGGTCGTGCGAAGGGCTACTATGGCGCGAAGTCGCGCACATATACGAAGGCGAAGGAGCAAGTTCAGCATTCGCTGCAATACCAGTACCGCGATCGTCGCAACAAGAAGCGCGAGATTCGCAAGCTCTGGATTACCCGCATCAACGCAGGTGCTCGTCAGAATGGCATGTCGTATAGCGTTTTCATGAATGGCTTGAAGAAGGCCGGCGTGGAACTCGATCGCAAGGTTCTCTCGGACATGGCCATCACCGATCCGGCTGCCTTCAGTGCGCTGGTGGAGGTTGCCCGCAAGGCTCTGGCTTAGCGATTGGCCGCCTTTGCGGCGTGGCCGCAGGTGAAACCACTTTCAGGAAAGCCCTTCGGGGCTTTTCTCTTTTGTTGGTTATAGAGCGAGTGCCAAGGGCGATTGAAGAGAAGGGTGCTCGGGAGCGCTTGTCGCACCCCTTGTCTCGCCAAGAGGTCGACTGCGCTACGATACAATGGAAGCGCTTTGAACGAGGGAGGGAAGCATGGCGCAGGAACAGGTAGTATTCCACACGGCAGATACAGGAAGCGTTGCCGTGCTCATTCCTTGCTACAACGAGGCTGTGACCATAGCGAAGGTGGTTGACGACTTCAAGCGCACGCTTCCCGACGCCGATATCTACGTGTACGACAACAACTCCAATGATGGCACTGGTGACATAGCGCGCGAACATGGTGCCATCGTGCGTACGGAATCTCGCCAAGGCAAAGGCAATGTGGTGCGGCAGATGCTGCGCGATATCGATGCCGACTACTACGTGATGGTGGATGGTGACGACACCTATCCTGCCGAGGAAGCGCCTGAGTTGCTGATGCCGCTCATCGAAGACAAGGCCGACATGTGCGTGGGCGACAGGCTTTCGAATGGCACCTATGGCGAAGAGAACGACCGCGCTTTCCATGGCTTTGGCAATAATCTGGTGCGCCGTCTTATCAAGATCATCTATGGTTTCGAGTTCTCAGACGTCATGACGGGATATCGTTCGTTCAACAACGTGTTCGCCGCCACTATGCCGGTGCTCTCACCTGGTTTCGAGATAGAAACCGAGCTTTCCATCCACGCGGTCGATAAGGGGTGGCGCATCGCCGAGGTGCCCATCGATTATCGCGACCGTCCAGAGGGGTCCGAGTCGAAGCTCTCGACATTCTCCGATGGCATGAAGGTGCTCAAGACCATCATGTCGCTCTTCAAGGATTACAAGCCCATGGCTCTTTTCGGCTGGGTTGCGCTTATTTGCGTGGTCATCGGCTTGATTTTCGGCATTCCTGTAATCGCCGAGTTCGCGCAAACAGGTTTGGTGCCACGCATGCCAACGGCGCTCTTGGCCGTCGCATTCGTGTTCATTGGGCTATTGGCTTTGGTATGCGGCATCATCTTAGATACCGTAGTGAAGGGCACGCGCAAGCAATATGAGCTTGATGTGCTGAAAGTCTATCGCTCGCGCGAAACGGCCAAGGAGTAGTAGCATTTGCTATCGTGCTCCTATTGCAACGGGCACGTGAAGAGGAGCGGTTGCTGAGCGTATATTGTTTTATCCGACTAAAACATGTGCATCGATGATTTTGCAACCGCTCTCTCTTCGGGCAAGGAAATTGTAGCATCAAGGGAAGTCTTCCCCGTTCAACAAACATTTTCAGTAGACTGGAATGATATTTTTGGTGTAAAAACCCCTCAAATGTGCGCAGGGGGCACATTTGGACCCAAAAATATGCATTATAGGCAAATTTCCGCACACAATTCCTCCATATTACGAATGCTTATGGGAGTCTCGAGAGGTCGTTGCAGTGGGTTTCTTGTCGTCTTCTGGCGCGAAGAAGCAATCCTTCGTGGATTGCGAGACGGCAGTTTTGTTGAAGAGAGGCGCAATCAGCGAGTCTTGAAGAAGCTTACGATTTCCACATGATAGGTTTGCGGGAACATGTCCACGGGCACAGCTCGGACTAGCTCGAATCCAGCATGCCCCAATAGATCGACATCGCGCAGCCACGTGGCAGGATCGCAGCTTACGTAGACCAGCGTTTCCGGATGTGCCTGGGCAATCGCATCGGCCATTCCTGAGGCAAGACCCGCACGTGGCGGATCGACCACCAAGGCATCAAGGCTGTCGAGAGCAGCAATCTCGCGCGCAGCATCGCCGCCAACTGCGTCTACGAAAACATCGTTCGCATTGGCGTTGAAGCGCAAGTCGCGTATGGAAGATGCAGCTGCCTCTACGGCAATCACATCGGCACCCTTGGCAGCAAGGGGTATGGAGAAGGTGCCTCCGCCTGCATAGAGGTCAGCAACAAAGGCGCCGTTGACGTCGCCGAGCCCTTCGATGACCGTCTTCACGAGGCGCTCTGCTTGTGCCGTGTTCACTTGGAAGAAGGAAGGAGCCTGAGTGGAGAACGTGAGATCACCCATGCGCTCACGCCAATAGCCGCGGCCATCGAGCACCTCCACGCCCTTCACCTTGCGAGCACTACCAGGGTCGGCAAGCACGCGAACGATGCCCGTAGCCTTGCAGGCGCTTGCCAGCGTAGTGGCGAAATGCCCGCGCGGGAAGGGACCTGGCAACGTCCAAAGCGCGATTTCCAAATCGCCTGTAGCAAGGCTGTGGCGCACCCCAATGCGATGAATCTTCAGGTCTTGCGACCCTTGGGCGTAGCGAATGGCCCCTTGGAGCGCTTTCGGCAGCTTTGCGATTGCCTTATGTGGCAGCGCGCTCGAGTCCACGGGAACGAATTCTGCCGTTCCCTCGCGCTTGAAACCCACCGTGAAACGTCCCTGCGCATCGGGCTCGCATGAAAGCTCCAGCTTGTTGCGATAACCCCATTGCCGTTTGCAGGGTTCAGTGGGCGCCACCAGCTCTTCTGCGCGAGTGATTGAAAAGCCTCCCTTGCGTACGAGCGAATCCACGATGTTATCGCGCTTGAGGCGAAGCTGCACATCGTAGTCGATCTGCTGCCAGTCTGCAGTGCCAGCCAAGGCGTCGATGGGCGAGAAGAGGGGCACGCGGTCGGGCGAGGGCTCGACTACGCTCACGAGTTTGGCACGCGCGAATGAGGCCTTCTCCTCCACAAGTTCGACTTCAACCGTATCGCCTGGCACAGTGCCACTGACGAACACGGTCTTTCCGCTCTCGAGCTTGCCAATGCCGTCAGGGCCATAAGCCATGCGTTCGATTTGGATTTGCTGGGACATGATGGTTGGAAAGCCCTCTCATCTACTGGCGAATTGGTGTCGTTGGCATATAATAGCAAGGCTGCGCCCCCTTAGCTCAGAGGATGAGAGCGTCTGCCTCCGGAGCAGAAGGTCGTTGGTTCGAATCCAACAGGGGGCGCCACCATTTCGTTTATTTCGCGTTCCAAACCCTCCTTCCTCGCGTACCTCAGTACGCTCAGTCGGGTTTTCACGCGAACTGAATCGAAATGACGCACAAGATGCGGATGTGCGCATCGAACCTCCGTCCGTTCAAAGCGTACGTCATGGCCCGAAGGCCAGCTTTCTCTCGTTTCATGCCAATGTTTCTTGATAGTTACAAATGCTGCTCAACGCCTTCGCTTGAGCAAAAGTCTTGATAGGCTTATCGAGGACAATTCCAATCGACAGCTTTCTGGAAAGGACGTGCTATGGGTATCGTTGATGGCAAAGTTGCAATCGTCACGGGAGGAACGCGCGGCATTGGGTTCACCATCGTGGAGGAATTCCTGAAGAATGGCGCCAAGGTTGCGCTGTGCGGGTCGAAGCAGGAAACGGTCGATAAGGCGTTGGCGAAGCTGGCCAACGATGATCTGGCCGATAGCGTGATGGGCATTTGCCCTAATCTGACCGATGCTGATTCAGTGGCTCAGGCTTTCGCGAGCGTGGTGGAGCGGTTCGGCACGCTGGATGTGCTGTGCAACAACGCAGGTGTGAGCTCGCGTACCAAATTGGTCGACTATACCGTGGAAGAGTTCGAATCGGTCATGGACATAAATGTCATTGCGCCGTTCGTGTGCGCTCAGGCTGCCGTGCGAATCATGGTCGAGCAAGGCAAAGGCGGCTCCATTATCAATACCAGCTCTATGGTAGGGAAGTATGGACAGCCGTCTGGCTCGGCGTACCCCACTTCGAAATTCGCTATAAACGGGCTCACGTTATCGCTCGCGCGCGAACTGGCTCCGCTTGGCATTCGCGTGAATGCGGTTGCACCGGGTGTTACGCACACCGATATGGTCGATGCTCTGCCCGATAACCTTATCAAGCCGCTGATTGCATCCATTCCGCTCGGCCGCATGGGCGAACCCGAGGATATCGCCAACGCATGTCTGTACCTGGCGTCCGACATGTCAAGTTACGTTTCCGGCGCTGTCATCCCCGTTGATGGTCTCTCGCGCCCGTAACCTCATACGTTGAACCCTGATCGTGTTCCGTAGGGTTGTTTTCAACATTGAAAAGAAAGGCCAGAAGCGTATCGGCTTCTGGCCTGTTTGTTTCTGGTAGCCCGGACCGGATTTGAACCGGCGACCTCCGCCTTGAAAGGGCGGCGTCCTAACCGCTAGACGACCGGGCCACGTTATATGGGGTTGAACAGCCTGAACATTATCCCAGAGGGCTTTTGCCTTTGCAAGGGCAAATCAGGTGCGTTCTTAGCCAGCATGCTGACACCGACAGCAGGCTTTGCCAGCAATGCCTGCAGCAACGCCGTTGCGGGCGATTATCCAATCAGTCAGTCTTCTTCGGCTTCTTTTGCTTCTTTTGCGGAACCGCGTGGTCCATGAAGGCCATGCGGATGTCGTCCTTGCGAATCCATCGTGCCAGGAACGACTTCTCATTGTTGACCATGAGCGTGAGAATCATGCCCACGATGATGGGCAAGTAGAAGGTGTAGAAGCGCCAGATGAAGGTTGAGAGCGCAACGATCGAGGGATCGCCGAACACGTAGTTGAAGAACACGATGTAGCTTCCTTCGGCAGCTCCGACGGCACCCGGCAGCGGCACGAACGACGCGATGAGGTAGATGAACGCTTGGCACGACACCACAGTGAAGTAATCGTTGGCCATTAGCCCGAACCCAGCGAAGATGACCCACGACATCGAGAAGTACACGGTCAGCTGAGCGAAGGTGACCAACGACACCTTTATGAGCGTGCCCGGCTCCTTCAGCAAGAACCGAATGCCCACGTATGACTCCTCGAGGGACTTCTCGACGCTTGCGAGCGTCTTGTCGGCTTCTTTCAAGATGCCTATGCGTCCTGCAAGCTTGATGGCCCACCGCGTGAGCTTCATGATGGTGTTCTTGGCGAACGCCAATGCGAACAGGAAGGCAATAAGCAAGAAGCCGCCAGCGAATCCGATTGCCACAAGGTACATGATGGGACGCAAGTCCTCGGTGAAGTAGTTGAAGCGCAAAATGAGCACGATTACCGCATAGACGGTCATGGTGAGCTGATACACGATGAAGCGGCACAGCAGCATGGGTAAAGCATAGTGAGCGGGAAGCCCGAATCGTGAATAGTAGTAGGCTTGCATGGGCTGGCCACCACTCGAAAGAGGCGTGATGCAGTTGAAGTACTGGCCAATCACCGTGACCAGATTGGTCTTCATGAACGAGAAGCCCTTGAATAGCTTGTTGCAGATGATCTGCATGCAAACCGATTCCAGCAGCCAGTAAACAAGAATCATTACCAAGGCAATAAGCAAGAACAGCCAGTTGAACGACGACAAGGCGCGAAGGAGGTCGCCCCCTTCGCCGGCGATGAACAGGTAGCCCAAGAGCATTACGAAGGCGAGAACGCACAACCCCACGTTCACCTTGCGCCCCAGGGAGTGCGCGGTCTTCTTGTCGGGGATCACCTCGTTGTCGGTCAAACCGGTGAGGTCGAGGTCGATGAGGTCGATCTTGCTGCCCGATTCGGGCGCTTCATCGCTGTCTGCTGAGATGGAATGCATCCAGTGACTTGCATCAGCGTAGTCGACATCAGCTGGAATCTCGTCGCTCGAAGCTGCTTCGGATGCATCGGTATCATCTTGGGGCGTGTTGCCATTCATGGGGGCAACGGCAATCGCATCGGCATTGTCATCGACAGGGGCAGGGACGCCCTTTGCAGCGGCATCGTCCGCAAAGGCATCGCTGGGGCATGCCTCTTTGCCTACCGGCTCGTCTTTGATCTGGTCGTTGCTCGCCATATATACTGCCTCGAAGATAAGACGACGTTCGCAAGCTTGTTGCTTCGCCGATTGCGGCTTGTCTCCAATCGATTCTACCTTATGCGAACTTGAAAACCTGACGCGCGAACTCGTATACGAACTTCGCTATCGCGCGTGCTGGCCTCGTCTTGCGATTCGCCTTGCCAGCCCATGATTTGCTCACGGCTTTGAAGAGAGTCGGGTCCGTTTTCTCCATATAATCCCACAATTGGCGATTCTTCTCGAGCGCCTCGGGCGTGTTGATCTTGAACAAGTAGATTGTTGAAACGGCCATCATGCACGAGATATAGCCCATCATCAACAAGGCACGGTTCGGCTCGGCGGCAAAAAGCTCGCCGTAATCGGCATTCTCTATCGCCAAGCGCGATGCCATCAGCTGCTGGTCGATGCAGCGCTTCACGACGTCGATCTCAACGGATTGCCCTTCGCGCCCAATGATGTAGTGATACGTGTCCACGTCGAGGTAGTAAAGCGTATCGACGTATTGCATGGGATGAAGCACGAATAGGCTGTCCATGTAGGAGACGCCCTCGGGCAGGTGAAGCTTGGATTCGCGCAGGACGTCGGTGCGATACCACGAGGCATGCACCATGATGAATTGGTCGATGCCCGGCTTCTTTCCCATCTCGCCCCAAGTGAACACGCGTCCCGCAGGAAACAGCTTGCGGTAATGGATGGTGTGCTTGGAGTTGTCGGTTATGCGGTCGTACACGTAGTTGGTCACCAGCAGGTCGGGAGCTTCGTCTGCTTCGATGCACAGGGCAAGCGTGCGCAAGACCTGGTGCAGCGCTTCGCTATCGAGATAGTCGTCAGAATCGACGATTTTGAAATAGATTCCCTGGGCTAGCTCAAGGCCGTGGTTCACCACGCCGCCCCAGTTGGCGTTTTGCTGGTCGATGGCCTTTACCTGTGGATTCGCATCGGCATATTGATGGATCAGCGCGCTCGTCCCATCCGAAGAGCCATCGTTTATTAGGAGTATCTCGCAAGGGTACTCGGTGTTCAGCAGCGAGTCCACGCATCGTGGCAAGTACTCTTCGGAGTTGTAGCAGGGCACCACGAAGGTCACGAGCGGCTTGCCATCATGAAATGACCGTTCGAGCTGCTCTGGCGTTGCTCGCAGCGATGCACCATCGCTCGATGCATCCTGGCTATGAAGGTTGTCGGATACCACGTGAAGCATATGCCTTTCGATCGGTGCGCATATGTTGTGTAGTATAGCGCTATGGGGGAATCGCATATCCATTTGCCCGGCCACATGCATAACATGGCTACATATGCGTTTCAGGACCGTTTTCTCATGCGAAAACGCGGTCGATTCGCGGCCCTGGGACAGCCTGTCCATTGCAAGCCTCTGACCTTGTGCTATGCCGCGCCAGGCCAGAAATGTGCCATTTTTTCACCTGACGAGCCTCTATCCCTGATAAAATTTCGAATGTATATGTACATGCGAAGATGAGCGATTTGTGCGAAAAGGAGAAAGCCGTGTCTGATCTGTATACGCCATCGTATGTTCCCACCGGCGAGGAGATTGCCGTCGTGGACACTTCCAAAGGTGTTATCCGCGTGCAACTGGCGGGCAAGGATGCACCTATCCATGTGGGCAATTTCGTCGAGCTTGCCAACCAGGGTTTCTACGATGGGCTGAAGTTCCATCGCTACGTTCCCGATTTCGTGATCCAGGGCGGTTGCCCCTATACGCGCGACATGAGCCCTGAAGAGGTTGCAAGCGGGCGTCGTGGGCCCAGCGGCCAGCCGGGTACCGGTGGCCCCGGGCATCAGATCAAGGGCGAATGGGCAACCAACCCCCACAACGAGCACAACGACGGCACGCTTGCCATGGCGCGTTCGCAGGCGCCCGACTCCGCTGGCTCGCAGTTCTACTTCTGCCTGGGCCCGCAGCCGTTCCTCGATTCCAACTACACCGTTTTCGGCGATACCATCGAAGGCCTCGATGTCATCCATAACCTGCGTGCAGGGGACGTCATCAACTCCATCACCATCGAGAACCAGGCTTCGTAATGTGCTTTGCAACCTGCAAGCTGCAGGTTGTCTGACCGCGAAGGCGAAGAAGGTCGTTCAATGAACAACGAGCTATTTCAACAGGCAAAGGTGGCAGCCATAGCGCTCGATTACAACCGTGCGCTCGACCTGTACAACCGCTGCTTGCAAGACACAGAGTATCCGCTGCAACCGGGCGAGGCTGGCTTGGTGTATCACCAAATCGGCAACTGCCTCGTGAAGCTGAAGAGCTACTACGAGGCTATCGAAGCCTATATAAGCGCGGATGCCGACGAGGCCTACGATGCTGTGGGAGCCGTCAATTGCAACTTGGGCATGGCCTATGCCGCCTTACGCGATTGGTCGAGCGCCGTGAAGCATTTCGAAGTGGCCGTTGCCGACGAGAACTACTCTACGCCTTACAAGGCCTACACCGGCATGGGCAACGCTTTGCTGAAGCAGGGCAAATCGGCTGAGGCTGGCGTGGCCTTCCGCGAGGCGGCGCTCGACGAGGCGAATCCCGACCCCACCAAGGCGCTCTTGAACTTGGGCGTGTGCTTCATGGCGCTCAATCGTCCGGCCGATGCCGTGGCCTCTTACGAGAGCGCGCTGCAGTTCGACATGCCGCAGGATACGCGCAACAAGATGTATGCCAGCCTGGGGCAAGCCTATACGGCCACGGGGCAGATGGAAGAGGCGGTTGACGCCTTCGAGAAGGCCATCTCGGATCGCACGTACTTCCTGTCGGATTCCGCTAGCGTGGATTATCAGCGCGCGATCGCATTCGTGGCGCAGGGCAATGCCGAGAGCACTCAAGCCATCCCCGGCTTGGCCGATACCTCGGGCCTGGACATGCTCGACGGCTCCATGATCGACAACCAGGACACCTACGTGGTGGCAGGCGAGGCCGACGAGGATTACTACTTCGCCGACCAATATGCGAAACGCGGCATTCCCAACGAGGAGCGCTTCTTCAACTCAAGCGACGAGGAAATCGAGCAATGGTCGCGCGGCATGGTGAAGCTCGAGCGCAAGCGCCGCAGCGTTGGCTTGAAGGTGCTGCTCGTCATCATCTTGCTGGTGCTGGTGGTTTTGGGCGCGGGCTTGGTGCTGTTCACGCAAGGCTATGGGTGGCCCACGCAGGAAGCCGTGGTGGAGCAAGTGTTCGCCAACCCAGGCGAGGCGTCGCAGTATGCGAACGGCGTGACGGAGGAGAGCATCGATTCCTTCAACGCCATCATTCCCGAGAAGGCCACGGTTTCGATCGATGGCGTGAACAAATCCATGAGCGCGTCGACCGCCTACGTGACGGCAACGTTGCCAGAAGGAGGTCAAGTGACCTACGAGGTGTCGCTCGTGCGCGACTTCTTGGGGTGGAAGGTCTCGGATATCAGCCTTTATTTCGCAAGCCAGAACTAGCTTGCGAATCGAATTGACGTAAGTGCAGCTTAGCTGCTTGCAAGAAAGGAACCAAGTATGGCAATCGAGAAAACGTACACGATGATCAAGCCCGACGGCGTGCGCAATGGCCACATCGGCGAGATAGTCAATCGCTTCGAGCGCGCGGGCCTCGTCATCGAGCAGATGAAGCTCGAGATGGTCACTCCCGAGCAGGCCAAGGCCAACTATGCCGAGCACGAGGGCAAGCCCTTCTATGATGGGCTTATCGCATACATCACCTCTGGCCCCGTGGTGAAGATGGTGGTTTCTGGCGAAGGCGCAGTTGCCAAGGTGCGCTCGCTCATGGGTGCCACTAACCCGGCAGAAGCGGCACCGGGCACCATTCGCGGCGATTTCGGCCTCATCATGGACGAGAATGTAATCCATGGCTCCGATTCGCCTGCGTCTGCCGAGCGGGAGATCTCCATCTTCTTCTAAGGTTGAGCTCGCAAGGGCGCGCAAGAGGCCATCTGAAGGGAGAGAGAAGCAGCTATGCTCTATCGAGTTATGGCCAAAAGCGAGCTTCCGTCGCTCATTCAGGGGTTCATGGAATCCTACGAGGTGGTGGCACCCGTCAAGCGGGGGAATCGCCATGTGTTCGACGTGGTGGAGACGCCCGAGGACATCGTGCTCGATTACGTGCAGACCGACTCGTCTCCGAAGAAGTATCTGTTTCCCCCGGTAGAGGAGCTCATGCGCTTCGATGCGCAGATGAACCTCGTGGAGGATTTCTCGAAGGTGGTTACGCCTCGAGTCATCTTCGGCGTGCATGCATGCGACATCAGCGGCTTCAATCGGCTGGATGTGGCCTTGGCGCAAGGCAAGTACTGCGACCCGTACTACAAGGCGCACCGCGATGCCACCATGGTGGTGGGCATCAGCTGCCAGCCGGGAGCCGAGTGCTTCTGCAACCTGATGGCCTCGGATGAAGTGCAGTATGGCTACGATTTGTTCCTCTACGACATCGGAGACAAGTACTTGGTATCGATGTCGAGCGTGGAGGCCACGAACATCTTGGAAGCGTGCTGCGACATCTCCGAGGCGACCGACGAGGACCGCAAGGTGTTCCGTCATCTCACGCGCGAGCGCCAGCGCGCCTTCAACCCCGATATCCCGCATGTGGACGACGTTCCCATGCTGATGGACGTGTTCCATTCCGACCCGTTCTGGGAAGAGCTTGGTTCGCGGTGCTTATCGTGCTCGGCCTGCGCATCGGTATGCCCAACCTGCTATTGCTTCGACATCGTGGACGTGCTCGAGCCTGATAGCTGCCAAGGCGTGCGCGAGCGTCATTGGGATGCGTGCACCAACCCCGACTTTGCCCTGGTCGCTGGTGGCTACAATTTCCGCCCTACGGGGCGCGAGCGCGTGAGGCATCGGATGTATCACAAGCTCAACGGCTTCATGGTGAACCACGACCGCATGCTGTGCGTAGGTTGCGGTCGCTGCGTTTCGGCTTGCAAGGTGGGCATCAATCCCATCGAGGTGCTTCGCTTCTTCGAAAGGAAGGGGGCCGAGGATGCCAAGTAAGCTTGCCGATGCGTCGTTCGACGTGAACGCGCTTAGGGAAGCGCCCCATGTGGAAACGGGCGCAGAGATGCTGTTGAGCAATGCCTACCGTCCTTGGCCTGCGCGCATCACCTCCATAAAAGAGCTCACCGAGCACGAGAAGCTGTTCGAGTTCCGCCTCATCGACGAGCGGGTGCGCGAGGCATTCGTGCACGAGCCCGGACAGTTCGTGGAGCTCTCCATCTTCGGCGTGGGCGAGGTGCCCATCAGCATTACCTCTTCGCCGACCAAGCAAGGGTTCATCGAGCTGTGCGTACGTCGTGCTGGCACGGTGACCGAAGTGCTGCACAACATGCAATGCGGCGATATCGTGGGGCTGCGCGGCCCCTTCGGGCGTGGTTTTCCCGTAGACGAGATGCGCGGCAACGACGTGCTCATCGTTGCCGGGGGCTTGGGCATCGCGCCGGTGCGCTCGCTGATCAACTACATTCACGACAACCGTTCCGATTTCGGCAAGGTCACCATCGTGTACGGCTCGCGCACGCCAGCGGACATCATGTTCCGCGACCAGTTCGAGATGTGGCGCCATCGCAAGGATTTCGACCTGCACCTCACCGTGGACGTGCCCGACGACACCTGGGACGGCAACGTGGGCGTGGTGACCGAGCCCATGAAGGCGCTCGACATCAATCCAGACAACACGTTCGGCGCTATCTGCGGGCCGCCGGTAATGTATCGCTTCGTGGTGGAGGTCATGCGTCAGAAGAACATCAGCTACGATCACATCTACATGAGCTTCGAGCGGCATATGAAATGCGGCATGGGAAAGTGCGGTCATTGCCAGATCGGGCATCAGTACTGCTGCATCGATGGTCCCGTGTTCAACTACTGGGAAGCCAAGAACATCCAGGGGTCGATGTAGCATGGGCGCATATACGATGATAACCGAGAGCAATCGCTGCAAGCCGCGTGTGGTAGTGGTGGGTCTTGCAAGCTGCTTTGGCTGCCAACTTCAGATAACCAACGACGAGCCGCACCTGACCGAGCTGCTCGACCAGATTGATCTGGAGTATTGGCAATTGGTGAGCTCCGATGACATGCCCGAACTCTACGATGTGGCAATCGTTGAGGGTTCGGTAACCACGCGACAGAACGAGGAGCTGCTCAAGCGCGTGCGCGAGAAGGCGGCTCATGTGATGGCCATCGGGTCATGCGCGGTAACCGGTGGCGTGACGGGCATGGCATCCGACAATTTGGACGAGCGCATCGATCACGTCTATGGCGCCTCGCTTCCGAAAAGCTGCGGCGAGGCCATTGCTCCGCGCCCGGTAAGCGACGTGATTGCCGTTGACTCGGTGGTACGCTGCTGCCCCATCGATTCTCGTGATTTCGTAACGCAACTGCAGCGCGTGCTGTTCGGCTCCAACAGGGGCCAGTCGCAGCGCACGCTCTGCGCCGACTGCAAGCGCAACGAGACTGAATGCTTCTACAACCAGGGCAAGCTGTGCATGGGCTTGGTGACGCGCTCGGGCTGTGGCGCGCGCTGCGTGAACCTGGGGCGCGAGTGCATGGGATGCGCCGGCCTCTCGGAGGCAGCGAACCTGAAGGCCGCTCGGTTGGCCTGCAGCGCCTATGGCATTCCCGTGGAGGCATTCGATGCCACCTTGCGCGTGTTCAACCAAGTGGAACTTGACGTGCATAGCGCCCAGGCCGATGCGTGCGAAGGGCAGGAGGCCCGTCGATGAAAGCGAACATCAATGTGGACCACGTGGCCCGCGTGGAGGGTCACGGCAACATCCATGTGGTCATCCGCGATGGCGAAGTGGAAACGGTGCAGATGGAGGTCATCGAGGCGGCGCGTCTGTTCGAGAGCATGGTGCGCGGGCGCATCTTCTCGGATGTGCCCTACATCGCTTCGCGCGTATGCGGCATCTGCTCGGCCAGCCATGTGGTAACCGACCTCCTTGCCATCGAGGACATCTTCGGCGTGGAGGTGACCGATCGCACCCACGCCTTGCGCGAGCTTCTGGTATACGGCTCGTACTTGCAAAACCACGGCACGCATCTCTACGTGTTGGCTGCGCCCGACTTCCTGGGCCAGAAGAGCGTGTTTCCCCTGCAGGAGGTCGACCCGGCGCTGTTCGACAATGCCCTGGCCTTGAAGAGCTTGGGCAACCGTCTGTGCACGAAGGTAGGTGGTCGTTCCATCCATCCCATCACAGCGGTGGTAGGCGGGTTCACTCACGAGATCTCTCCCGATGAGTATCGGGCGCTTGCCGACGAAATGGACGAGATGCTGCCCTTCGCGTTGCAGACCGTGGACCTCTTCAACAGCTTCGAGGTGCCCGATATGCAAAGCCAGGGAGATGCTCTGGCCATGTTCGCACCCGACAAATATGCCGTGTGCGATGCGCGGCAAGCGCGCTTCTACAAGAGCGGTGCAACGTTCGATGCCCACGATTGGGCCGACCACGTGGAGGAATACCGCGTGGAGCACTCCGGTGCACTGTTCGCGCGCCAGCGACAGACAGGTGCCAGCTACATGACGAGCGCTTTGGCACGCATCGATTTGTCGTGGGATAACCTGAGCAAACAGGCGAAGGTGGCAGCTGCCAAGGCCGGCTTGCGTCCTCCGGAGTTCAATCCGTTTCGCAACAACGTGGCGCAGGCGGTGGAGCTGGTCGATGCTCTGGAGCGCTGCGCAGCGCTTTGCCGGGCGCTTGTCGATGATCAGTTCGAAGGTGCGAGCACGCCCGTTGCCTTCGAGGTGAAAGCGGGCAGAGGCGTCGGGTTCACCGAAGCTCCTCGCGGTGCCCTCTTCCATGAGCTCGAGCTCGATTCTTCGGGCAAGGTGGTGCATGCTTCCATCAGCACGCCCACCGCGCAGAATGTGGCGAACCTCGAGTCCGATATGCGCCAGTTGGCCGAGCTGCTGCTGGCCCAGGGCTACGACGAGCCTGCGCTCAAGCAGGAAGTGGAGAAGCTGGTGCGCGCCTACGACCCTTGCTTGTCGTGCAGCGTGCACTAAGCACGCGTGCGGGCATTCTCTTGTTTCCACAGCGCAGAGCTTTCTGCTTGCCTTCGGCGTTCTATCGAGTGCGTGCTCGTCGTGCCAGGCGCCTAGGGCGCAAGAGGCGCATCCTACGAAATGGCAACCTACCCTCAACGGATCGGACGTTTGGCGATTGGCCTTTTACACCACGCCTATAGTTGGGATATCGGATATCTGCACAAAAGCGAGGAGGCGGTTGTCATGACTGGTCGATCAGCCACTATGACGAGCCAAAGATCGAGAAGCGGCCGCAATTGGGGTCTGTTCATCGTGGGATTGCTAGTTGCCTTAGGTGGTTTCGTCTTCTTGTTCTGGCCAGGTGCTTCGCTTATCGCAATCACTCAGGTTGCCGGTGCGTTGCTCATTGTTGGCGGCATCTTTGATTTCGTTGCCTATTCGCAGGATAGGAAGTATGGCACTCAGACTGGCTGGGCCATCGTGAATGGAATCTGCTGCATCCTTCTGGGTCTCATGTTCCTGGTGCACCCCATCGTGTCGGCGGCTGTGCTGCCGTTTCTCGTTGGCGTGTTCGTTACGGCATATGCCATCGTTAGCATCATCGCTGCGTTCGGCATGCGCAATCTCGGTTCCATCTGGGGATTTATGCTTGCAAATGGTCTCGTGTCCCTGCTCTGCGGCATCATGTTCATCACCATGCCGGCATCGTTTGTCATATTCTTGGGCGTCTTCATGATCATGCGCGGCGTTACGATGTGCGTGTATGGCGTGACCACGAACCGCTCCGACACGCTGTTCGTCTAGGCTGAATGCGTCGGCCTTCATGCGCTCGTAGGAGAAGGTGTAGCTATGCAAGAACCGTTCACTCCACCGCTTCCTGAGAACATCGAAGGCTTTCCTCTGTTCGGGCATCTGAGGCTCGAACGTATCGAGAATGCACGCGACCTTGGCGGCATGCCCGTCGAAGATGGCCGCAGGATTCGTTCAGGGCGGCTCATCCGTTCGGGCAATCCTCATGGAGCCACAGATGCCGACTGCGAGCTGCTGTTGCTGAAGCGGCATTTGACCTGCATCTTCGACTTGCGCACTGGTTTCGAGGTCGAAGCCAGCCCCGACCCCGTGCTGAACCTGCCCGATGTAACGTACATCCATGCATCGGCCTTGCATGAGGACTTCGAGAGAAAGGGCCCTGTTGCCAGCCTCGCGCGTGATGTCTCGATTCTGCGCGACTACTTTCATGATGCGCAGAATTTCATGCACGAGCTCTACGTCAAGTGCGTTATGGAAGACCAGGGCATCAGAACTTATCGCGGCTTCTTCCAGGTGCTCCTCGATGCCAATTCCGGATCGGTGCTCTGGCATTGCACTCAGGGCAAGGATCGCACGGGCATCGCAGCCTTCCTGATCGAATACGCGTTGGGCGTGAGCGAGCACGACCGTTGGCAGGATTACCTGGCAACGAACCTCTACATGTCGGGGTGGGCAGAGTCGATGGAGAAGCGCTTGCGCACAGCTCATCAGCTTGACGATTTCGACTTCGACTTGGAATCGTATGTGTATGCCAACCCGCAGAACCTCCATGCTGCGCTTGATGCCATCAACGAGGGGTTTGGTTCGCTTCCGCGCTATTTGGGCGAAGCGCTCGGTGTTGGACGAACGGAATGCGAGCAGCTGCGCGCAATGTACTTGGAATAGATGTGCAGCAAGCCGTATGACCTGTGCCCATATGCACCAGTTTTGGATGAATAACAGATATTTCGCGCAGTTTCGCATTCGCTGGCAACACTATGGCATTGTTCATCTATGACGAATGATTGACCGTTCGGTGCAGCCAGCATCCACAAGCGCTTGGCTTGGCCTCGAGCGGTGCGTGGTGCGAAAGGGTGCAAGCATGATCGATTGCCCGAATTGTGGACAGGAGCTCCGTCCCGACTCTTCCAACCCCCATCGTATGAAATGCACCAACTGCGACTATACGCTCGATGGCACGGCGAGCACGCCTCTAGCCACGGGCATGTCGGGCTTTACCTACGACCCCTCTGCCCTGCATGGTCAGAGCACCGGTGGCGAACATGCTCCCTTCGAGCCCAGCATCCAATCGACAGCTGCCGCGGCAGCCCCCTCTGCGCAACCGGCCGATGCGCCTATTTCCGAACAAGCCTTCCAGGCGAGCGCTGCAAGCAAACCTGCTCGATCCGATGACGATGGCTATTGGGGCACGCAGGGAACGGGCCCCGCAGCAGTTCAAGCGCGCCAAGCTGAAGCAGAAGCCGCTGCCCGGTTGCGTGCCCAGCAAGCCGAGGCTCGCTTCGCATCTGCGAACGGTGCGGGCATGCCGCAGCCCGATGCGAATCCGAGCGGCTTTGCCGCTAACGGGCCTCAGGCTGCAGTGAATCAGCCGGCTTTCGCAGCTCCCTCCGCACAGCCGGTGGTGGCCATTCCTGCCGAGCAACCTCCCAAGCCTTCCTCGGGGTTTGCGATCGCATCCTTAGTGCTGGGCATCCTGGCCCTGCTGAATTGCTGGATTCCCTTCGTGGGCGTAGTGGGACTGGTGCTGGGCGTGGTGGGCCTGGTGTTCGGCATCGTGTCGCTCGTGCGCGTGGGGCGTCATTTGGCAAGCGGCAAGGGCATGGCCATCGCAGGCACCATCTGCTCGTCGTTCGCCATCGTGGTGGCTTTGCTGATGAGCATATTCAGCTTCATGCTGCTTGAGGCCGTGGTGAAGGATAGCAATGCCTACGACGAGATACGCGACATCATTTCGCAGATGGATGAGGAGTACGAGGATTCGATTAGTGGCTCGCACGACAGCCGCTATGAATCGCTCGGGCAACCTTCTGCCAGCATTGAGTCGAACGACGAGGCAGCTTGGACCAGCTTGAAGTTCATGCTGGACGGCAAGGAATACGCCTTGATGCAAACGACGCTCGACGATCTTGCGCAGCAAAGCGGCTGGTCGATCGACCTGGCGGAAGCTGGTTATCCCAACGGGTACATCGTGCAGTCGGGCGAGGAGATAGACGACATTCCGCTCGAGCACGAGGGCATCGAGGACATCACGTTCTCGGTGACGGCTTACAACCCGCAAAAAGACCAGCAGGATCTTGGGCGGTGCGTGCTCACGGCCGTGTGGGTGCGCGATTTCGATGCTGCGCTCGACTTCAAGGTAGATGGCGAGGTGGGCATTGGCAAGAAGCTCGACGATGCCACTGCAGCTTATGGGCGCCCGAACAGCGAATACGGTTCGTCTACGGGCACGTATCGCAGCGTCACCTTCAATACGAGCGACCATGGTAAGATGCTGCATCTGGTTGCCGGCGATGCTGGCTGCATCGACGAGGTTGGTCTCATCGCCTTCGTTGACTAGCGCTCGGTTAGGCGCGAATATGCTTGGCGCGCGCCGCCCTTGTTAGCGCTATGGATTTTCCGAATATGCCGGGGTCGAGTGATAAAATCTTCATTCGATTGCGTTGGATCAACAAGGATAGGCCGAATGTCGATATTTAGCTCGCTTACAGATTCCCTTTCGGGCCTGACGGGCAACATGTCCGCCGATATGGCCATCGACTTGGGAACGGCGAATACGCTTATCGCCATCTCGGGCGAGGGCATCGTGGTGAACGAGCCATCGGTGGTGGCCATCGAGAAGAGCTCGCATCGCGTGCTGGCTGTGGGGCACGAAGCCAAGAACATGATCAACCACACGCCCGATGCGTTCTCGGCCGAGCATCCCTTGAAGGATGGCGTGATTGCCGATTACGACGTTACCGAAGCCATGATCAGCGCCTTCATCAACAAGGCTGTGGCGCGCAAGTACCCCTGGCAGGCTAAGCCGCGCATCGTCATCTGCATTCCCTGCGGCGCAACCTCGGTGGAGAAGCGCGCTGTGTTCGAGGCTGCCATCCAGGCGGGCGCACGTCAGGCATACCTCATCGAGGAACCCATGGCGGCGGCCATGGGCGCCGATCTTCCCGTTACCGAGCCGACAGGTTCCATGGTGGTGGACATCGGAGGTGGCACTACCGAGGTGGCGGTCATCTCGCTCGGTGGCATCGTGACGTCTTCCAGCTTGCGCTTGGCGGGAAACAAGATGGACGAGGCCATCCTGATGCACCTGCGCGACCTATTGGGAATCAAGATTGGCGAGCGCACGGCCGAAGTGATCAAGATCAAGATAGGCTCCATTCTGCCCTTCGCCGATGGCCACGAGCGCGATATGATCATCTCGGGCCAAGACATGGTGACAGAGCAGCCCAAGGAAGTCACGATACAGTCCGAAGACGTGCGCGCAGCCTTGGAGGGGCCTTGCGAGGAAATGGTCCTGTCCATCAAGGAAACGTTCAAGAAGACCAACCCCGACCTTGCAAGCGACATCATCCAGAACGGCATATTGCTCACTGGCGGCGGCGGCCTTCTATCTGGCCTCGACCGCTACCTTACCGACGAGCTGGAGATTCCCGTTTGGGTAAGCGAGACGGCTCTGACCAATGTGGTGAGCGGATGCCTGAAGGTGCTCGAGACGCCCACAGCGCTGCGCCAGACGCTCATGAGGTCGAAGTAGCTCTTTTTCGAGGAGAGGTTCCATGCCTCTGAACCTACAGCACACCACGTCGCGCCCAACGCGGCGCATCATCCTAGCGGTCCTTCTGGTGATCGCATTGGTGCTTGCCGTCGTATATGGGCGCGAGGGCGCATCGGGCCCGCTTCATAGCATCCAGAGAAGCATCACCAGCGTGACGGGCAGTGCGAGCGGGTTGACGGCAGGCGTGGGAGCGGCCTTGCAGGATGCGGGCGAGGGAGCTGCCGACATGACGGCGAACCCGAACAGCCTTACGGCCCTGCGCGAGCAGAACGAGCAACTGCGCATGATGCTCTCCGATGTCGACGAGTACCGCCAGGAGGCGGAGCGCTTGGAGCGCTTGCTGGATATGAAGCGCGTGAGCGGCGTCCAAGGCCCCACGGCGCGCATCATCGGCCGCTCGACCAACCCCTGGGATCAATCCATAACCATCGACATCGGGTCGGCTGACGGAGTGCGCGAGGGCATGACGGTGATGGGCGCCACGGGCGTGATCGGGCAAGTGTCGTCGGCAAGCGAGCACACCTCGGTCGTGCGCCTGCTCACCGATCCGAACTCGGGCGCTGCGGTGATGATCCAATCATCGCGCGAGGAGGGCATCGTGCGCGGATCGCTCAGTGGCGTGCTGTTCCTCGAAGGGCTCGATGACGATTACATTCCCCAGGTTGGCGATGTGGTCATCACGTCTGGCCTGGGCGGCAGCTACCAAAAAGGCTATATCGTGGGTGCTGTGATCAGCGTGAACAAGACGCTTAACAATCCCACGGGAACCGTGGCAGTGAATCCGAACGACCAAGCCTCTCTGCTCGAAGAAGTTATCGTGGTGTTCTCGGCACCCGACCTCGCTTCGGCTGAGCAGCAGGGGGGCACGCAGGCCAACACAGGCGAATCGGGCGCAACGAGCGCAACGACCGAAGGCGCGCAGGGCGCGACCGGAAGCACAGGCGATAGCAGCTCGGCTGCGAGCGCTTCGGGCGAGTTTGCCACAGGTGCTGCCCCTGCCAATCAGGGAACCGAGTAGGGAAGGGGGAGCCGTGCTGCCTGCCGAGCGCATGATCATAGCCGTGGTGGCCGTGGTGTCGCTGTTGCTACAAGTGCTGCTTGCGCCGCATATCGCCATTGGGTTCGCTATTCCCAACTTCCCGTTGGTGGTTTGCATGGTGGTGGCCATCCTGAAGCCTCGTTACTACAGCTCCATCCTGCCGTTTCTGCTGGGGCTTGCCTACGACTTCATCTCGGGTGGCCCGATTGGCGCCATGGCGTTCTCGCTCACGGCGTTCAGCACGGCTGCAGCCTGGTTCTACGAGCGCTCGAACAACGACACCGCATTCATGGCCATCGCGAATCTGGCACTGGGCTTGTTCTTGGTGGAAGTGTGCTACGGCGTATTCCTCATGTGCTTCAATGCAGGCACCGACCCTCTTGGAGCCTTCGCGTATCGCATCTTCCCGTGCTTCGTCTACGATTTGGTCCTCGTTGTGATCGCTTACGTGGTGTTCGTGAGGTTCTTCCAGCGCGATGAGACATCGCAACCCATGATCGATCGCTTGTCCTAAGCGCGTCTCGTAGGAGCTTGCATGCTTGTTGGCATCATCGTAGGAATCGTAACCTTGGTCGTGGCGGCCATCCTGGTCACGGTCTTCTTCATGGTGCGCAATAAGCGCCACGGCACCGTGGTGCACCCCGACAAGGGTGGCCCCGACCCGGTGAAATCGGTGGACAACGTGAGCTTCTCGAATGTGGGAGGGGCGCATCGGAAAGGCCAGACGGCCATTAGCGCCAAGTCGCCTGCAACCACCACCGGCAAGCCAAGCGAGCTTCTGCGCCCACGCTTCGTGGCAATCGGGGTGCTGGCTGCAGCCATCTTCGGTTCTTTGGGGGCGAAGCTTTGGAGCATGCAGGTGCTCTCGGCCGACAAGTACCGCAGCGTGGCAGCCGAGAACAAGTACTCCACCATCGCCACGCCCGCGCCTCGCGGGCAGATCTACGACGCGAACGGGCTGCTCTTGGCCAAGAATCGCTCGACCATCACGGTGCTAGCCGATGCTTCGGTGGGAGACGACCATGATGTGATGCAGCGCCTCTCCACGGTGCTCGGGCTTCCCTACAACATCGTGCGCATGCGCGTGAAGGACGAGTCGTCGGGAGCGCAGGGCCAGCGCATCGTGTCGGCTGATGCCTCGCAGCGCGATGCGGCATTCATCGCCGAGCACTCCGATGCCTTCCCCGGCGTATCGGTCCAAACGCGCACCACGCGCGAATACCCATACGTTGCCTTGGCTGCGCATGTTTTGGGCTACACGGGACCTGTTTCCGAAGAGGAGCTCGAGGATGTGCCGGCCAATCGCAACATCGAGCTGGGCGATGTGGTGGGCAAAAGCGGCATCGAAGCCTACTACGACAACATCTTGTCGGGCGAGCATGGGCGTCGTCGCGTGATCGTGGATTCGCGCGGCCAAGTGGTGGAAGTGGAGAGCGAGACTGCCGCCACCCGTGGAAACGACGTCTACCTCACGTTGGATTCGGCTGTGCAATACGTTGCCGAGCGCGCATTGGCCAGCCTCATCGCTCCCGATGGCGTGATCGGCCATGGCAAGGGGTGCGCTGGCGCCGTGGTGGCGCTCGATGCGACTGATGGGTCCATCATTGCTATGGCGAGCTATCCCACCTTCGATCCGACGAAGTTCACGGGTGGCATCGCACAGGACGTGTGGGACCTCTATTCCACCGAGGAGTCCTACAACCCGCTGCTGAACCGCTGCATCTCGGGCACCTATCCGGCGGCTTCGACATACAAGGCGTTCACCAGCTTGGCCGGACTCAAGTACGGGTTTGCCGACGACGAGCGCGAATGGAATTGCGAGGGCTCGTGGGATGGCTTCCAGACCGGTTCGTGGCAGAACTGCTGGAACACCTATGGTCATGGGCCCATCAGCTTGCATGATGGCATCGTGGTGTCGTGCGACGTGGTGTTCTACGAGATAGCGCGCGAGTTCTTCTTGGCAGGCACCTCCCAAGGAGGCAACATCTCCGACACCGCCCTGCAGGAGGAGATAGCCCAGTTCGGTTTCGGCCGTAAGACCGATGTGGACCTTCTGGGCGAAGAGGCAGGGCGCATTCCCACGGCTGAATGGAAGGCGCAGCATTGGGAGGACGTGCCGGCCGAGGCCGATTGGCGCGGCGGCGATTTGACCAATTTGGTCATCGGCCAAGGTGACGTGCTCATCACGCCGCTGCAGAACGCCGTGGCCTACGGAGCGGTGGCTACGGGCAAGATCATGAAGCCGCACTTGCTGAAGGAGGTGCGCAACACCAACGACGAGACTGCCGTGGTATTCGAGCCGGTGGTGGTAGACGAGCCCGACATCGATGAGAAGAACTACAAGATCGTGCGCGATGCCTTGAAGGAGGTGTCGCTGCGCGATGCCACCATAACCAGCGTGCTGCGCGGTTGGGGCGTTGACATCTCAGAGATAGGCGCGAAGACGGGCACGGGCGAGGTTGCTGGCAAAGGCGATGTGGCGTGGTACGTGTGCTACTATCCCAACGACAACCCTCGCTACGTGGTGTCGACTTGCATCGAGCAAGGTGGTGCTGGCGCAGCGGTTGCCGGGCCAGTGGGCGCTCAGGTGCTTGGTGCGTGCGTGGCCGCATCGCGTGGCCAGCTCACAGCCCTTGACGTGCATCCGCTTGCGGGATCTACGGGCAAGTCCGACGAGCTCAACGTTACCAACGAGCAGAGAACCGACTAGCAAGGCGCTTGGAAGGCGAAGGAGGAAGCTGAGGTTTCGTGCCAGAGTTCTCGCCCATACGCACATCCACGGCCGCGTCCGAGCGGCCACGCAGGGCAGCGCGCTTCAGCCTGCCCGAGATCAACGTGCCCTTGCTGATCGTGCTGGTGCTCTTGGTTGGCTATGGCCTAGTGGTGGTGTACTCGGCCGTGAGCACCGACCCCGACTACTCGTTCTCGCGCCAGGTGATGGGCGTTATGCTCGGATGCATCGCGATGGCTATCGTGTGGGCCATAGACTATCGGCGTCTGTCCGATTGGACGCTTCCGTTTCTCATCATCAACGTGGTGCTCATCCTCTCGCCCCACTTGCCGGTGATCGGCGTGACCACCATGGGCGCAACCTCGTGGATCAACATCGGCATGCAGATACAGCCAGGCGAGTTCGCCAAGGTAACGGTAATCATGCTGGATGCATCCATCATGGCCAAGTACAACGGGCGATTGGATGACCCCATAGAGTACCTGAAGGCGCTCGGCCTCATGCTGGTGCCCTTCGTATGCATCATGACCCAGCCCGACCTGGGCACGGGTTTGGTATATCTCTTCATTGCGGCAGTCTCGCTGGTGGTGGGTGGCGCGCGAGTGAAGTTCCTGCTGGTCACCTTGGTGGCCTTCATCGCGATGATCGTGGGGGTGTTCGCGCTCGACGAGCTCATCAAGGGCTCGACGGGTGAATACAAGCTGCTCAAGGATTACCAGCGCAACCGCTTGTTCGTGTTCATGAACCAGGACGGCTCGGATACGAGCGATGTGGGTTACAACCTGCAACAGGCCATGGTCGCCATCGGGTCGGGGGGCATGTTCGGCCAAGGATACATGCAAGGCTCGCAGCATGCGCTTGGCATCCTGCCCGAGGCACCCACCGACTTCATCTTCTGCGTGCTGGCCGAGGAGCTCGGCTTCGTAGGTGCGCTTGCGCTCATCGGGCTCTACGTGGCGCTTGTGGTGATCGGCTTTCGCATCGCATTGAATGCGGGTGACCTGTTCGGCTTGAACATAGCCATGTGCATTGTGGGCATGTGGCTGTTCCAAGTGCTCGAGAACATTGGCATGACGTGTGGGCTTATGCCTATTACGGGCATACCTCTGCCCTTCATGAGCTATGGTTCGTCGTTCATGATCGTGAACTTCGCGCTTGTGGGGTTGTTGGGCTCCATCTGGGCGCATCGGGGAAGCAATACGTTTGGTAAAAGGTAGGCATCAAGGTGCTCGCTCGCTGCGATGCCTGGTAAGCTGAGAAGCTGCAAGATTCATTCGACGAAGGAAGGCGGGAAGCATGCAACTGCCCATAGACGTGAAGGCGCTCATCGATGAATCGACGAACATCCAAACTGCCTTGGAAACGCCTATCTCCGTTAGCGTGTATCTCGACGAAACGGCTCCCGCCGACGTGATAGCGCATGTGCGCAACAAGTTCGCAAGCTCGCTGCCCACGGTTCGCATGACCATCATGTACGTGGGCCCGAGCTTCGTTCCCCAGGAACGCGACGACATAGCTGTGCTGGTGGCTGGCACGAGCCCTACCATCGGCAAGGCCGCGGACGACCTGCGCAGCGCTGGCGTGCCGGTTATGGTGGTCACCACGCTGCCCATCCTTGTTGCCGACCTAGCCGAGAAGGCGGGATATCCCATCCCGCGCGGCGACCTCATCTTCCCCATGCCTACCAAGGATGCTCCCGATGCGGTGAGCGAGGATGCAGCTGCCATGGCCACGGCATCGCTGGAGGCTACCGAGGCCAGCGTGATAGCGCAGCTTCCGAAGGACGCCGCGCACGATGCGTTGATCAAGGCCGAGAAGGCTGCTTTGGGCGATGGTCAGCAGGCGGGCGATGGGGTGCCGATTCCGCTGAACGCGGCGGCGGCAGCGAACCTCGATAATCGCATGGGCCGCTGGATTGTAAGCGTGTGTCGCGAGAAGCGCTTGGCTTATGCCATCGCATTCCCCTTCGTGCGCCGCCCCCTTGCAAACGATGTGGTGCAGGTTACCGCCATCCAGAACTCGGCGGTGGGCTTGGTGCCCTTCCTGCCTGGTGCCGATTTGCCCATCATGACGCTGAACCAAGCTAAGATGCTGCTTCAGATCGCTGCTGCTTATGGCCATAGCATGGACAAGGAGCGCATCAAGGAGCTTGCCGCGGTGCTGGGTACCGCATACGTGAGCCGCGCGCTCGTGCGCGAGCTGGTGAAATTCGTTCCCGTGCTGGGTTGGGCGTTTCGTGCGGGCGTGGCTTATGGCGCCACTACGGCTCTTGGCTACGGGATAATCGAGTACTTCGAGGGCGGCGAGAACGTGACGGGCATCGCCAACGTGTTGGAGAAGGCAATTGGCACGGGCACGAAGCTTACGGGCGCCTTGGGCGATAAGGCCAACTCCATGTTGAAGATGATTCGCAAGGACGCTTAGAGTGGGTGCCATGTCGATGGGCGCACTGGGCGTCGAGGTGCCGAAAGGTGCCAGCGAGGGCAACGGGGAGCAGCTGCTCGAAGGGGTATGGGAGCGTTTCGAGCCGCTTGTGCGAAGCGCCGAGCGCCCTTCCCGCTACATCGATCACGAGTGGGGCAGCGTGCTGAAGCGCGATGCCGATTTCCGCTTCTGCATGCTCTATCCCGACACCTACGAGCTTGGTCAGGCCAATCAGGCCTTGCGCATCTTGGTAAATGCCGTGAACGGACGTCCGAACATGGCGGCAGAACGCGGCTTCTTGCCAGCCCCTGAGATGTGCGATGCGCTGCGCCGTGAGGGGTTGCCGCTGTGCTCGCTGGAGAGTTGCAGTCCCCTCGGAAGCTTCGATGCCATTGGCATCACGCTGCCGCACGAGCTTGCAGCCACCAACGTGTTGGAGATTCTCGATTTGGCAGGGTTGCCGCTGCATGCGGCCGACCGCGCCGAGGATGATCCCTTTGTGATTGGCGGAGGCCCATGCGCGTACAACCCCGAGCCCTATGCTACCTTCTTCGATGCCATCGATATCGGCGAAGGCGAGGATATGCTGCCCGATGGGCTTGAAGCAATCAGGCGCTTGCGCCGTGAAGGGGCATCACGCGACGAGATACTGCAAGCTCTCGCTGCCTTGCCGGGATGGTACGTGCCTTCGTTCTACGAGGAACTCGACGCGAAGGACGCTCAGCAAACGGGATATTGGGTGCGCCCCCTTGGTGGGGCTGATCCACTGGCCCCTCAAACGGTATGCAAGCAAGTGTACGAGGGCTTTGCCGAGAGCTCGGGTTGGGAGCCTTGCGTCGTGCCCTTCACGGAAGTGGTCCATGATCGGCTGAATGTAGAAGTGCTGCGCGGGTGTGCTCGCGGTTGCCGCTTCTGCCAAGCAGGCATGATCTATCGGCCCGTGCGCGAACGCTCGGCAGACAACGTGGTGGCATCGGTTTGCGAGGGATTGGCGAAGACGGGATACGACGAGGTTTCCCTGACTTCGCTCTCGTCCACCGACCACTCGCAGATCGAGCAGATCCTCGAGCGTTTGAACGAGACCTTTGCCGGAACCGGCGTGCGCATCTCGTTGCCATCGCAGCGTCTCGATTCGTTCGGCGTAGGCATGGCAGCCCTAGTGGCTGGCCAGAAGAAGGGCGGCCTCACCTTCGCGCCCGAGGCGGGCACGCAGCGCCTGCGCGACGTGATCAACAAGAACGTGACCGAAGATGACCTTTTCAGTGCCTTGGATGCCGCTTTTGCAGCTGGATGGCGTCGTGCCAAGCTGTATTTCATGATTGGCCTTCCCACCGAGACCGACGACGACATCAAGGGTATCGCCAGCTTGGTGCAGCGTGCCTACGATCATGTGCGCAAAGGGATGTCGCCCGAGCAGAAGGGCTCGTTCCAGCTTTCGGTGGCGGTTTCGCTCTTCGTACCTAAATCGCACACGCCCTTCCAGTGGGATGGCCAGATCTCTCCCGAGGAAGCATGGCGGCGAGTGGATCTGCTGCGCCATTCCATCAAGTACCGTGCCATAACGGTGAACTGGCACGACCCTTCCACCAGCTTCATCGAGGCGGTCATGAGCCGTGCGGGGCGCGAGGGCGCGCGATTGATCGAGGGCGCTTGGCGCCGCGGCGCGCGTTTCGATGCTTGGACAGAATGCTTCAATTGGCAAGCTTGGAACGATGCCGCAAGGGAAGCTGGCATCGATTGGGCGGCCATTGCGCAAACGACCTACGAACCTGGCTGGGTTCTTCCTTGGTCGCATGTCAGCTGCGGCGTTTCCTCGAAATGGCTTGCTCTCGAGCGTAAGCGCGCGCAGAAAGCTGCCACCACGCCCGATTGCACCTTCGAGGCGTGCAGCGTGTGCGGGGCATGTCCGCATCTTGGCATTGAAAACGAACTCGCCTCGGCACGCGGCCCAGCAGGAGATGCGCGCTTCGGCGCGAGTCGTGCGCCCGTGCAAGCAGAAGCAGAAGGCGAGGTGTGCTGATATGACCGATCCCAATCTGTTTCGCCTGCGCTGCGCCTACGTGAAGCAGGGTCGTTTAGCGCTGCTTTCGCACCTGGAGATTGCGCGCGCCTTGGAGCGTGCCGTGCGTCGGGCTGGTCTTCCTTTTGCTGTAAGCCAGGGATTCTCGCCCCATATGCGCATTGCATTTGGCAGTGCCTTGCCCGTGGGGGTCGGCAGCACCTGCGAGGTGTTCGATGTGTTGCTTACGCGCTATGTGCCACCCGAGCAAGCGCTTCTGGTGCTTCAGGCGGCAAGCGTGCCCGACCTCATGGTGCAAGGTTGCAGCTATGTGGAGCCCGCTGCCCCGGCTGCAAGCGTTGCCTTCCCGCAAGCTACCTACGAGGTATGCTTCGCCCAGCCGATAAGCGGCTTTCAGGTGCCAACGACCATCACCGTGGAACGCAAGCGCAAGACCAAGACGTTGGTGGTGGATGACTATCTTTGCGGCCCCTTGCAGGTGGAGGGCTGCACGGTGCGCTTCACGCTGATGGCGCGCGAATCAGGATCGCTTCGGCCTGATGTCCTCGTGCGCGAATGCAGCTTCGGACAACAGCCATCAAGCATCACTCGAGTAGCTCAAACATCTTAGCTCCCCCGAACCTTACAAGCTGGTTACGCTGCTTGAACGGCATGGTTAAGCATGCGCGCGTTCGCTTCGCAGCTTCGACTCAAGTGGGATTATCTACTTATTCGAAAAGACAGCTTGGAAGGCGGGGATCATCATGACCAATAGCATCCATCATCCCGAGCACAGTTCTCTAGCTGGAGAGCACACCGACGAGCATTGGCGCGTATTTGGCAATGAGGCCCAGATGATCAATACCGACCAGATCTTCGATAGCCGCGATACGGGCTTCGAAACCAATCCCGATTACGTGCCGACGACCGACCCGCGAGCGCTGGCAGCCGAAGAGGAAGAAGCGCGATCGTAGGTAACGCTGCAGCCAATACTGCGCTGCCAGCTTCTGCATGAGCTCTCCGGGGATGCCGCGAATGATCAACCCGGAAATGCCGCTAAGAGCTTGCAGGAACTGGAAGCGCGATAACACCGGAATCTTTCATCTATGCGAGGGTGAGACGATTCATGCGTAAAGGGAAGAAGCAGGTCGTTTGCAAGGCAAAGACCTGCTTCTCGCGTATCAGGGGTACTCTGCCGCCGCTGTGCACCAAGGGTTTAGATGTCCTGAACAGGGGACAGAAAAACGATAGCTCGCGTTTCATAATGCTCCTCAAGCACCTGTCGAGGCAGAGGGAGGACATCATGGCATTCACGAAGCTTTCTTGGGGTATGGCTGCTTTTGCCGTTACTTGCCAGTTGGCGGTGACCGCAGTGCTCGTAGCAGTGTTCACGTTTCATCCGGCGCTCGCCGCTTCGCTTCCCGTGCACGAAGACGCCGGTGCTCCCGTTGCGGTCACCTACGCCGAGAAGAGCGCGGCGTACGCAGTCGATTGGGAGCTCTCCGATACCATGGAGCAAGGAGACTGAGGTTGCAAGGCGCTAGCTCTCGGCAACGAGGCCCATTGGGTTTCTTGTTTGGTTAAGCCGCATGCCGCACGGGTCGCCTCTTTGCGAATCGAGTTCTTGATATGACAAGGGCTCGACAGATAGGAGGGGGTATCCATGCTAAGCGCGAGAGATATCGAGCAATTGCGCTTCTTGTTGGGAAGGCGCATACGGTTGCTGCGCAAGCGCGTTAGCCTCACGCAGGAGCAGCTAGCTCGACGCGTGCAGATGGAGCGCAGCCGCTTGAGCCGTATCGAGCACGGAAGCCGAACGCTTACGTTCAACGAGCTTGCGGTGATAGCCGACGAATTCGATCTAAGTCTTTCAGAGCTCTTCGAGGGCGTCGTGCTGGCAACGAATTGGGACACGCGCGTGCTGAACTGTCAAGATCAAGTGGTGCCAACTGGAGCGGGAGTTCGTCTCATCTAGCAGGCACTCGGACTGGCAGCCCACCTCACAGTGAAGGTGGTGCCCTCTTCGGGACTGCTGGCAACGCTGAGCTGACCTCCGTGTTCGCGCGCGATATCGTAGGCAATCGAAAGCCCGAGGCCATAGCTGCCGTTTTCGCGCACGCGCGCTTTGTCGGCTCGATAGAAGCGCTCGAAGATGTGCGGCAGATCCTCCTCGGAGATGTGCTCGCCCGAGTTCGCCACTTCGAGCACGACCTCGTTGGCCTTGCGGAAGAGATGCACGCTGACGCGCTCTCCGGCACCCGAGTACTTGCACGCGTTGTCGAGCAGCGTGCGCACCAAGCGCTGCAGCCGGGCGTGGTCTCCGGGGATGCAGATGCCCTCTTCGATGGACGAGTCGAATTCGATATGGTTCTCGAAGGCAAGCGATTCGAATTGCAGCACTTGGCCGCCTACCAGCTTGCTGAGGTCTTGCGCTTCCATGCTGGTTGCATCAGGTCGTTGCGCACTCGCTTCGCTGGCGCTGGCGATGAACAGCATCTCATCGACGAGCTCGCGCATGTTCGCGAGCTCCTCTTGGCTCGATTCTACCCATTGGCTTTCGCTGGCAATGGTCTTGTCCATGTTCTTCTGCAGGATGCTCATGTTCGCCGAGAGCACCGTGAGCGGGGTTTTGAGCTCGTGGGACGCATCGCTGATGAAGCGCTGTTGCGTGCTCCAGGCTTCCTTGATGGGACGCAGCGCCCACTTCGAGAAGATCAAGCTGATGACGAACAGCACCGCTAGCGTACAGAAGCCCACGATGGCGAGCGTCTGCGCGAGCTCTTGCCAGCCGGAAACGGAGGATGCATCGGTAAAGGCTACAACCGATGTGTCGTGGATGGTGCGTTTGGCATAGAGGAGTCCAAGCTCGGGCAGCGACCCGTTGCCATCCGATGCATCCCTTACGCTTTGGATGGCGTTTTCCAGCACTTCGTCCGACAGCGTGTAGGGCGAAGAGGGGCTTACCAGTGTGAAGGGTCCTGCATCGGTGAACGAGTAGACGGAAATAGGTATGAAGCTGCGTTTCCCCCCGCCACCGAACTCGAAATGGGGGCCTTTCTTGGTAGAGCCTGCTTCTTCGGGAGATTCCAGCCACGCAGTGCGTGACGACTCGATGGCGCTTTGGAGGTCGCCGTATACGTCGTTGAGCGAGCGTTGATGGTCAAGGACGCAGATTGACGTGAATACGATGCCGATGAGCAGTGCCATGATCACCATGATCATGGCAATCAGCTTGATTCGCAGTTTCTTGAGCTTGTCGTCCATCTTCGCTCCTCATCGCGCATGATGGCATAGCGTGCTAGTCGTTGGCAAGCTTGTATCCCATCTTCGGGATGGTATCGATGCGCGCCGATGCGCCGAGGAACTTCAGCTTCTTGCGCAGGAACGACACATGGGCTTCCACGCTGTTGCTCTCGACCGAGCTGTCGATGCCCCAAACCTTGGTGATGAGCGTGTCCTTCGAGATGATGCGCTCGGCGTTCTTCATGAGGATCTTCAAGATGAGGAACTCCTTCATGCGCAGGTGGATTGACTCATCTCCGCAGGTGAGGTCCATGCTCTCCAGATTAAGCGTGATGTCGCCGAATTCCAGCGTCTCGAAGATCACTTCGCCCTGGCGCCGCGAGAGCGCCCGCAGATGGGCAAGAAGCTCGGCGGGGTTGAAGGGCTTGGTCATGTAATCGTCGGCACCGCTGTCGAAGCCAGTGATCTTATCGGCAGTTGAGCTGCGTGCCGTGAGCATCAGCACAGGCGTTGACACATGCTCGCGGCGCAAGGCTGAGATTACCTCGTAGCCGTCCATCTTGGGCAGCATGACGTCGAGTATCACCACGTCGTAGTCGCCCTGCGTGGCGTAATCGAACCCTGCTTGCCCGTCGAAAACGGTATCAACGTCATGCCCGTTTTCTTGGAGGATCTGCCCGAGGGCTGCAGCGAGCTTCTTGTCGTCTTCAACCAAGAGGAGTTGCATGAGTGCCCTTTCTGAAGAGGTTTGGGGACGAATGCGGCAACGAGTAGGGACATATCTGCGCTGCGCTTCCTGTCGCATCATTGGGTGGAACAATCATAAGACAGGGCATTCGTCCCAAAGTCCATTGTAAGCAGCGCCCTTAAATCTTCCTGAAATCTCGAGCTTCGGTTCAGGGCGATTTAAGCTGCAGGACTTACGATGCGTCGCATGAACCGGAGAGGGGGCAAAATGCCGAATTGCAAGCGTGCAAGCGAATCGTTCGAGCGCAAGGAGATGAAGTATCGCCTGAGTGCGGGTCAGCTTGCTGCCTTGTTGACTTTGGTGCGAGAGCATCTGAAGCCCACTGAGTTCGCCGACTCCACGATCACGAGCGTCTATTACGACACGCCCACCTTCGAGCTCATCGAGCGCTCGCTCGAGAAGCCGCTCTATAAGGAGAAGTTGCGCCTGCGCGTGTATGGGGATTCGTTTGAGGCCAGCATGCGAGCGTTCGTGGAGCTGAAGAAGAAGTACAAGGGCATCGTGTACAAGCGGCGCATGGCCATGAGCTTGCAGGCTGCGCTCGCATACCTCAGTGGCACTTCCTTCCAGGACGCGTGCGCACAGCATCCCCTGCAGGATAGCGAAGACGCACCGAGTTTGGCCAATGCGCGAAGCATGCAGATAGCTCGCGAAGTGGATTTCTTCATGCAGCGGCATGCATCCCTTGCGCCGTCGATGCTCATCGCATGCGAACGGCTCTCGTTTGCCGACGAAGCGAGCGGTTTGCGCATTACGTTCGATGCACGCATCCGCGCATTGCCCTTCCCACTCGGACCGGCAGCATGCGCAAAGTACGATGCGGCATGCTTGGCGCGCGCTGCGAGCACCCTGCGCGCCATGGGCGTGACGCAGGTAGGGCAAAGCGTCATTGGGCCTGGAGAAGCCATCATGGAGGTGAAGTGCCAAGCTGGGCTTCCGTTTTGGCTCGTGGATGCGCTCAGCGAACTTGGCGCCTACCAACAGTCGTTCTCGAAGTACGGCACCGCTTACCTGAACATGCTCGCACAACAGCGCGTCGCTTGCGAGCGGCGCCAGTCGTTGCCGAATGCGCTACACGAGCCGATTCGCGTGATTTGGCCGCAAGCTGTTCTGGAGCGAACCCAGCAGCTCCCCGTTCAAGAGAGGATGCTTCATCATGCTTGATTCCATGTTCACTTCGATTTATGCAACGGCAGAGGGGCTGCAAGGCTCCGTGACGTCGGGCGAGTTCCTGCTCTGCTCCATTGCGTCGCTCGCACTGGGTGCTGTGGTAGCGCTCGTGTACATGTTCAAGCACGATTACTCTCGCAACTCAGCAAGGATGACATCACGCTGAACGGATCGGGTGCGCTTCAGGTGAGCGCGAGCTACCGGCATGCCGTGAACTCGAAGGATGATCTGGTGATTACGGGTGGAACGTATGAGGTGAGCGCACCCGAGGACGCCTTGCGCGGAAAGGACTGCGTGAAGATCAAGGATGGCAGCTTTCTGATACAAGCAGGCGAGGATGCGCTCAAGTCGAACAACGATGGCGAGGCTGACCGTGGCTTTATCTGCATCGATGGCGGCATCTTCGACATCACGGCTGGCGATGATGCGGTTCATGCCGAGACGGTGCAGGCAAGCACGCCTGGTCTGCAGGATGGTACTACGTATGGCATCGTGGTTGGCGGCGTCGTGCAGCAGGCGAACGCAGATGGCTATGCGAGTGCGGGCTCCGTTTCGGGTGGAGCGACAACGCAAGCTGTTGCGAGCGTCGAATCGCAGCAGGGTTTCGGAAATGGCGGTGGAATGGGCCCACAGGGACAGATGGGCGCTGGTGGCGGCAGGGGTGCACGCGATGGGTCGGGCCCCCAGGATGGTATGGGCCCACGTGATGGATTCGGCGCTCGAAGCGACCAAGGGCTCCAAGATGCAGCGGGGCCGCAGGACGCCATGCCCCCTTCTGTCGAGGGCAGCGCGCAATGAGCAAAGCTGCGAATCGGGAGATAATGTGAATTGATAGTAGTTGAATGTGTGCGCTTCTGACCTGGTAATTTGCTTTCTCTGTGGCGTTTTGGTGCTCGAAGCGTTGAGAAGCCGTGTTCAAACTGTTTAATTCGGCACCCGCTTGGAGAGTCGGCTTATCCTGCAAAAACCGACATTTCGTGGAAAGGGTTTATGAACGCGATAAGGAAGACGCGGATATATATACGAACATTGCTCCTCATCACACTACTAATCGCAGCTTCAACACTCCACTTCATGCCAACCTCGGCATTCGCAGACCAGGGCACCGATGTTGCTGAAGATATATCTCCCGTAGAAAACTCAGAAGAATCAGCCGAAGGCGAGTCCGATCAGGCGAGTTCGTTCGGCTACATCCAGGCGTGCTTGCATAAGGGCGTCACTGATGCCGTTTCCCAGGTGAACAAGGTTCTCCCGGTGAACTGGGACTTAATCGGCCAGGTTGGCAACCAAGCGCGCAGTGGCCACAGCATCTGCTGCCCGGGCTTTGCCTGCGCGTACGGCGACGTTATCATTGATGGCACGGTGAACAGCCATGCCTATTATGGTTGCGGCAATTGCATATGGCGCGATTGGGGCGGCGGAAACTCGGCCTATCGCTCGGTAGGCACCAGCCAGCAGCTTTTGCGCGAGGCCTACGAGCAGATCAAGCAGGGCCGTCCCACCGTATTGCATGTGCGCGCAAGCTATGGACAGCATTGGATTTGCGTATTCGGCTATCAGAACGTCTCCGACCCCGACGATCTTTCGCTCTCTAACTTCGTGGCGCTTGATCCTTGGGACAGCTCGCAGCTTACCGTTTCCGATCGGTTTAGCTTGTATGGAGATGGCTGCGAGCACATTTCAAGCCGCTAACAGCTTGCCCAGAGTGCTCTTTCTCGCTTCTTATCTGCGATATCATTCGTGCTGAGTCGAGTGCTCGGGATTCGCGGTGCTCGGCAGGCATGTGCAAGCGATTCACGCATCCCCCCCCAAGCAGAGGAGCAGATATGCTGTTCGAAGGATGCCAAAGCAAGTCCAAGGATATCTCGCTGGAGGTCAAGACCTGCCCGCAATGCGGTGCCGAGGTGGAAGTATTTTCCGTTGACGCAGAGGTGGCGTGCGAGAACTGCGGATTCGTGGTGTACAACGACGCCATGAGCTGCGCCCAGTGGTGCCAGTATGCCAAGCAGTGCGTAGGCGAGCAAACCTATGCCAACATGATGAAGGTGGTCGAGCACCGCAAAGCCCAGCACGCAGACGAGCGCGAAAGCTGACTGGCTACCGCGCTCGCTTCATGTGTCAGAGCTTGTGCTTATCGCGCTTCCGAGCTCTTGCCAAGTAAATCGTCCTCAGCCTCTTTGCAAGGTTTGGCATCGCCCTGATTTGCTGAAGTGATGCGCCGTTTCGCGAAAAGCGCGATAACCGTGCCGAGCATCAAAAGCGCAAAGCCCACCCACACTACGCTGATGAGCGGATTCACGCGCACATCCATGGAAAACGCTCCATCGGCATTGACACCACGATACACCACGAACAGATCCTCCAAGGGAAAGCCCAGCACCGAGGCATTGAGCTTCTGCTGCTGCGTGGTGGTAGTCAGCTGCACCGAAGGAGATACTGTGCCAACGGGTTGGCCATCCTTGGTCACATCGAACTCCACCGTGTAGATGATGTCGCTTCCTTGCGGCTCGATGCTGTTTCCGGCATAGGTAAGCTCGAAATCCTGAATGGTCAAAGTCGAAGCGGTGTCGGTCTCTTCGTCATAGGGCACGTAAGCCTGAACCTCGGTTACGTACATCGCCGAGCCGATGAGGCCCACGATTATCACGCCGATAGCCAAGTGGCACATGCTGCCGCCAATGGCTGCAAAACGGTTTCTGATGGAGCGCGACCCAGCGCGCAAGTTCTTGACCAGCATGAACAATGCGTTGAAGAAGAGCACGCTGGCAACGGCGAGCCCAACAATGGCAATGCCGTTGTAGAAGGCGGGTGCTCCTTGCTCGAGCAGCCCCGCTGCGGCCGAGCCACCTTTTTCGATGATGGCATTGTAGCTGGGGAGCAGATACGTGAAGAAGTACACCATCAGCACGATGAACAGCACGAGGGCGCAGATGCCGGGGATACGCGCCTTCTTCCAAAATGCCTTACCGTCGGTCCGCTTCCACCCGACCAACGGACACACGGCAATCAGCAGGCCGTAGATGATGGTAATCGGACGAGCGATGGCATCGTAGGTACCTGCCGAGAGAGCTTGGCCGCCGAAAGGCAAGAATGGTGGCAGTGCCGAGGAGATGGTCATGTAAGCCAGCAGGGCTGTGAACACGATCAGGATGAGGTTGTTGATGTAGTAGGCAGCCTCGCGCGAGAAGACCGAATCGAGGTCGCCTTCCGCTTTCTCGGTTACGCCGAAGGTCTTGCGGCGAACGACAAGGCCTATTACACCAACGAGAAGCGATGCGATGATGAGCCCCAAGAACAATACGAGCGAAACCGAATCGCCTTCGAAGGCATGCACCGATTGCACCAGTCCCGAGCGCGTGATGAACGTTCCTAGGATTACCGTCGTGAAGGCGATGCATGCGCACATCACCGACCAGCGCTTGAACGTGCCGTGGGTGCGATAGGCCGTGAAGCTATGGATGAGCGCCACGCCAATCAGCCAGGGCAGCAAACTTGCGTTCTCTACGGGGTCCCAACCCCAGTAGCCGCCCCAGCCAAGCACCACATAGGCCCAGATGGCTCCAAGCCCAATGCCGATTCCCAAGAACAGCCAAGAGAACAAGGCATAAGGCGTGCAACGGATTACCCATTCAGAGGAATCGTCGTTCACGATAAGCGCGGCTATGGCATAGGCAAAGGGCACGGTGAGACCGGCGTAACCTATGAAGAGGGTGGGGGGATGGATGGCCATGGCCCAATGCTCGAGCAACGAGTTCATGCCCAATGCCGATGCGCCGGCAGTCAAACTGCCATCCTCGCCGAAATAGGAGGGGTCGGTGAGCGTAAACGGCATGTTGTCCTCTGAGAACAGCAGCACGCTGACGAAGGCGAGCAGCACGAGCTGCATCACCATGAGCGCCATGTTGTCGAGCGGCTTCTCCGCCTTGTTGGTGCGCAGCGCAACCACTAGGCCGAATACGGATATGAGCCAAGCCCAGAATAGCAGCGAGCCTTGGCGTCCCGCCCAAAGGCCTGCAAGCTGGAACAGCCAGCTATCGGGGCCGGATGCGTCGGAGTGGTTGCGCAGCACGTATTCGAGCGTCATATCGCCCGTGAAGAAGGCCCATACCAATACGCCGCAGCATACGGTGAGCGCTATTGCTGACAGTACAACGCCGATGCGCCCGGCCCAGGCAAGCGTTTCTGGCAAGCTGCCGCCTTTGGCATGGCGTGCCTGCCCGATGAGGAAGCAGACTATCGATATGATTGCCGCTGCGAAGGCGACGAGGAGACCCAAAAGACCGATCATGCCCATGGCTTACTCTTCCAATGCAACGTCGGTTGCAACGAAACGGCCCTCGTCATCGAGGTAGCCGGTAAGGACCACTGTGGATTCGTCGGTGACCTCGTTGGAAAGCGCTCCGTCGTAGCTCACGGCCAGGCTCGTTCCGGTTTCGGGATCGGCGATTATGAACCGCTCGCTCATGCCGGCAGGATTAAGCGACCCCTTCACGATGGGTCCAGCAAGCTTCACCACGGTGCCCGTCATGCTCTCGCCATAGCCAAGCAGCCTGCCCACGCTCAGGGCATCGGTTGCGCTTTCGTACTTCGAGGGGCATTTGGTCACCAGTTCGCTGCATTGCAGCGTACCGTCTTCCATGCGACCGGTGCAAATGGCTGTGACATCGTTGCCGAAGGTGGATGAGGCGGCTCCGTCGTACACCACTTCGATCTGTTCTGAGGTGCTATCAGGGTCGTAGATGGAAAAGTGCAGCGTATTGCCCTCGGTGGAAAACGAGTTAGGCGTCACATTGCCAGTAACTTGCACCTTCTGCCCGTTATAGCTTCCATCGGCTGCCTGCGCGACCGAAACCGAGCGGGCGGCGGTGCTACTTCCCACGATTGCCACGATGATGACCACTGCGATCACGATGACGCACGATACGGCTATCATGCGACGTTTCATCTTCGAGCTCATAGGAGTCCTCTCGGATAAGGATGCTGAATAGGAGTCTATTCTTGCATTTCCGCCGTGGCCATTCAACAACTGAACGTTGACAGCATGATAAAACCGAAGCTCCACTCAGATCATCGCTGCCCGCATGAGGCTTCTCGAGTTCAATGGCGAACCCTGCGTGGGATTGCCTGGTTCGTTTGCGATTACTCTCCCAGTTCAGCCGCCCAGTCGAAGTCGGGTGGTGGCCCTATGGGCACATCGCCCTCGCATTCGGGATGGCCGTTCCAGAGGAACTCGTCCATGCGCACGTTGCCCTGTGCGTCGAAGCCCACGCCTTCCGCTTCCAGCATGCTGCGCTGCTCGCCTTCACCGCCGAATGCAAAGCCAGAAGCCAAGCGACCGTCCTTGAACACCACCCGATGGCAGGGAATCGATGCAGGGTCCATTCCGGGAGCTGGGTTCGCTCGCAGGGCATACCCGACGTAGCGCGCCGATCTTGGGGCTCCGACAAGCCGCGCCACTTGACCATACGTCGACACCTTCCCACAGGGAATTTGTCTGACGACCTCGAAGACGCGATTCGCGAAATCACCCATTGAGTTCCTCTTCCACTGTGCTTTCTAGCATGGCATCCATGATGCCATACGATTCATCAGTTTCGAGCGATGGCGTCGGGCATCGGGGGCATCGCGAGGAAACGCCTTCGCTTCGATTTGGCAACTATCATCGCAGCGCCTCCGCGCGTGTGCGTAGCTAATCTATCGTTGTTTCCATACGAAAGGACCAAGCAGGCCTAAAGGCAGGTCGAACGAACGCGAAGGGGATGTTTCGAATGCTTACCATCGGTTGCCATCTCTCCACCAAGGAAGGCTATGAGGTCATGGCCATTGAAGCCGCATCCATCGGTGCTAATACCGTGCAGTACTTCACGCGCAACCCACGCGGGGGCACGCAGCGAGCCCTCGACCAGCAGGACATCGACTCCTTCAACGCCTACGCCAAGGAGCACGGCATCGTGTGCCCCATGGGCTATGCGCCCTACGACCTCGAGCCTGCTCAGGAAGACCTATCCAAGCAAGATTTCGCTCGCATGGTCATGCTGGAGGACATGAAGCGTCTTGCCTTGATGCCCGGCTCGCGCTACCTTGTGCGACCCGGCAGCGCTGGTAGCACGCCGAAGGATCAAGCGCTTCAGAACGTGTCGACGGTAATCAGCAAGGTGCTGGAAGGCGCAAGCGACATTCCCCTACTGGTAGTGAACATGCCAGGTGAGGGCACACAGGTGGGTAATACCTTCGAGGACATCGCTGTCATCATGCAGGGCGCGAACAGCAATCAGGTTGGCTTCTGTCTGGACACGTCGTCGGCCTTTGCCATGGGCTACGACATCGTGAACGACCTCGATGGCGTTCTGGATAAGATTGATGCCACCATCGGGTTGGACAAGTTGCTTGCCATTCATTTGAACGACATCAAGGAAGACCTCGGAAGCCATGCAGCTCGCCATGCGCGCATCGGCGAGGGCAAGATTGGCTTTGAGGCTTTGAAGGCACTAACCGTGCATCCCAAGCTGAAGGGCTTGCCCTTCTATCTCGAAGAGCCCGACGTGCACCTGGATGTGTATCGAAGCGACATCGAGCGCTTCCGTTCATAATCGCGCGCAAAGCCCCTGCTCGCATTACGGAGTCTAGCTGGAGCGGTTGCTCATCAACATCTCGTCGATGGACTGACGTGAGCAGAGAACCTCATTTCGATTGCGTAGATGCGCCTGCCGGAGCTTTGCGGCTTCAGCGGGCGCTTTGCTTTTGTCTGCTTGTCACCTGCGGCCAACACCCCGGTAAGCCTGCATGTTCATAAGCAAGATGAAGATGGCAGCTCGTATGTTGTGTTCGACGAGCTCGGCTCGATCCACAACTTGGCTTACAGCATGAGCCGCTTGAACGGCGATGCTGCCTATCTGTTCAATCGCTTGGTGGACCCGCAGGAAGTTGCGAGCATCACGGTCAACGATGTGACGTTCAGCTAAGGCTCGTTGCGGTTGGCTACGCCACTTAGCAATGATTCGACAGAGGAGGGGCACAGGTGACATGCGCCCCTCGCTTTCGCGTCAGCGCATAAGGGATTCGCCCCTCCTGGGTTCTTCGAGCCTTGCTCAAGCTAAGCGACGCCAGACCTCGCAGAGGCTCGTGACCTCACACGTGCTCGCGGTCGTGATCGTAGGGCAGCTTATGCGGTCTTGCATCGCGATGATCTTGTGCAGCAATTCCTTGTCTGCCATCTTGTGCCTCCTTGCTCGATTCCGTCTTGCCTGCTGCAAGGATAGTTCTCGGCGCCGCAGCGCCGATTGCGCTCGGGCTATTCAGAACCCAATCGTCATCCGCGCGTTGCCTGGTCGAATGCGACAATGCGGGCGATGGCTTGCTGTGTTGGTTCGTTTCCTTGGATAGTGTCGGAAGGATGCGATGTTTTGAAGTAAAAATATTGATATTAATCTCAAGAATCGTATCAAAAGAGATGGCCAGGATACCCTAGAATAACTGCTCAACATGACCGCATCACGCGGCACCGTAGAAAGGGGCACCATGGCTTTCAAATTCCATCATGTTGCAGATTGGGTCGACTTCCTGCGTCGCACGCAATACAAGCGTCCGCTTCCGTTCGTGGCCTTTCCGGCCATCCAGTTGCTCTATATCAATATGGAAGAGCTGGTGAACGACAGCACGCAGCAAGCGATAGGTATCAAGCTGATTTCCGATAAGTACAAGCTTCCCGTGGCGCTTGGCTACATGGACCTTTCGGTGGAAGCGGAGGCATTCGGCTCCGAGGCCATTTACTCGCCAACCGAGGTGCCCACCATCTCGGGTTCCATCGTGAGCACTGAGGAAGAAGCCGATGCCTTGCAAGTGCCTGCAGTGGGTACGGGGCGCACCGGCGTGAACATCGAGGGCATTCGCAAGACGCTGAAGCTGGTGAAGGACAAGCCCGTGTTCGCGCAATGCATCGGGCCCTTCAGCTTGGCCGGCCGCTTGCTCGACGTGAACGACGCCATGGTGTATTGCTATGAGGAACCCGATATGGTGCACACGGTTCTGCAGAAGGCCACCCAGTTCATCATCGACTACATCAAGGCCTACAAGGAGATCGGCGCCCATGGCATCGTTATCGCCGAGCCGCTTGCGGGCATCTTGTCGCCGAACCTTGCCGCGGAATTCAGTGCTACCTACTGCCAGCGCATCGTGAGCGAAGTGCAGGATGACGACTTCATCGTGTTCTACCACAACTGTGGCAAGGAGGTTCTGCATCAGGCTGACAGCATCTTCTCGATTGGCGCGAAGGCCTACCATTTCGGCGATGCCTCGCCTATGCTCGACATCATCAAGGTGGCGCCCAAGGACGTGCTCATTATGGGCAACATTAGCCCCACTACGGAATTCCAGTATGGAACCCCTGCGAGCATCCGCAAGGCGACTACGGTCTTGCTTGACGCGTGCACCGAATACGAGAATTTCTGGCTCAGCTCGGGATGCGATGTTCCGCCAACTGCCCCCTTGGAGAACATCACGGCCTTCTTCGACGCGGCCTACGAATTCCGCACGCGCCAGAACCTGTTCGATGCTTTGAAAGAGGACTAGCGCGCTGAAGCGGAACCGCACTATCCCGCACCAGCGGTCGGAAACGGGCGGCCTCCCATCGGGGAGGCCGCTTTTTATCTTTAGAGCGATTCGAGAAGCGTGGTCGGGTAGAGCGCCTCGAGGTTCTTGAGAAGTTCGTCAAACGCGGCGATGTAATCACCGATGATATCTGAAACCAAAGTTGTTGTATTGGGGGGGGTAGGATGCTCCATATGAATCAGCGCCCCTTGCTGCTACAGGAGGCGCTGGGTCTGCAAGGTTTTCGCATTCGCGCTAATCCACTGGCGAGAAGTCGTCCTTCGTCACGCCGCAGACGGGGCATACCCAGTCGTCGGGAATATCCTCGAAGGCGGTGCCGGGAGCTATGCCGCCATCAGGGTCGCCGAGTTCCGGATCGTAGATATAGCCGCATACGTTGCAGATGTACTTGCCCATGACAAACCTCCTTCGCTGATTCGCCTCTTGCGGGCGAATTCCGTCGCACATATGGTGCCATGGGCTGTGCAGAATGTCGTTCTTCAGGCATTGGTCGTAGGAAAAGCGTTGATTCTCAATCAAGTAACGCTGGGCTTCATTCCGTTTGTGGTCCCAATATCGCGTTGATGATGGCGCTGACGATGGATATGACGATAGACGCCAAGAATGCGCTTCCGAATCCCTCTATCCAGAAACCAATCCCGAACAAGCTGTTGGCGAGCCATGCCGCGATATAGAGCAGAAGCGTGTTGACGACCAGGTAGAAGATTCCGAGCGTCAGCACGGTTATAGGAAGTGACAGGATTTGCAGCAACGGCTTGAGCGACATGTTGATCAATGACAGGATGAGCGCGAATATTGCGACTCCAACCCAGGCGGAATCGCCACCTATGATCTGTATGCCAGGAACGAGCCATACGGCAGCGGCCACTGCCAATGCTGTAACTATCCAGCGAATGATGAAGCTCATGATGGACCTCCTTTGCAAAGCTGGCGCGATTGGCTCATTCGCATCGCTGCAGTCGATTCTATGGCAGCATCAACTGCGCGCTCGATCCGAGCGCGCATTCTTGCAAACATGACATGCTATTGAAGCGGCGCCGTTTACTTGCCTCCCCTGTCAGAGCGCTAGTCTTCAGTTCAAGATTGCAAGTGGCGGGATGTACGAGGCTTGAACTCGCAACCTCCGACGTGACAGAACGAAGGTAAATCACCTGTCTCGATGTCCAACACACTCTCAAACTGGCTCAAATCATTATCGATAACCTAAGTTGTTTTGGGTCATTCAGTTTCTGAAAACGCGTCTCTGAGCTCGAAAGACTTTCCAGTTGGATGTGTTGTTTTCTTCCAGGCTGGTTACGCCAAAGCTCTAAATCTGAATGAAATTCGAAGCAAAGTTTGCGATTTAAGCCACCAGCTCCAAATGGAAATAAATGCCCATATAGGTCAATAGCTGTCACTGCGCCAGCCCCATTTTTTGCCCCAAAATCTCTGCCCTATGGGAATCCATACGGGAACACCCCTAAACCTCGCGTCCGTTTTTCAACGCAAGCCTAATCAGGCGTTACAAAAAATGCCGATTGCTATATCAAGCAGGCCATTCTCACTTCAAACCGCGCAGTGCGGACACGCCTCCTCTTATGAAGGCGTCGATGACTTTTCTGGCAGACTCCCAATCTGGATTATCCTTCCCCGCCATCGCTGCTGCCAGGCACCCTGTTAATTGGAATACATTTATCATTTTGGCGACAAATCGATCCTCCGTTGCGTCCAGATAAATCGCAGCAATCTCGTCTTCGAAATCCTCATAGCAGACCTCTATAAAGGTTTTGATGAACCTGTCCTCCCTGGCCAATCCGCTGAATTTCTCCTCTTGAATGGTTTCGCAGAATGGCTTACGTGGGCACATGGATATGCAATCGCCGTTCTTAAGCTGTTCTCTGAGCGTCCTCGTTTTGCTGGCAAGGCTTTGAACGAGCTCTCGATACATCGCTTCGACGTTGGTGTAGTTGGCATAGAAGGTCGATCGGCTCACACCGGCGGTGCTGCAAAGCTCGGATATTCCTATCTCCTGCAGCCTC
>CANOHY010000008.1 GCA_947565915.1 uncultured Eggerthellaceae bacterium
TGTGCCCTCACGGGGTTCGATCCCCTGAAAGACTAACAAAAACGGCCGTCAACCTCGGCTGCAAGCTTTGACCCACATGCGAACAGGCAACGGAGCGAAATTGGTCCAGACGCCCTAGATTCCGCGAAAGCTCGAGGACGCGTACTGCATGTACGCGACGAGAGCTTGGAGCGAGGAGATAGGGCGCCTGGGCCAATTGCAGCGCCAAAACGAAACGCCTGCTGTTAAGCAGGCGTGAGTTTGATGGTGGAGCATAGGGGGATCGACAAATCGCTTCGCTTCGCTCGCGCTTTGATACGTCGCGCTACGCGCTCCTCACACAACAGCCCACTGGGCTGTTGTGCCCTCACGGGGTTCGATCCCCTGAAAGACTAACAAAAACGGCCGTCAACCTTAGTTGCGGCCGTCTTGGTTTTGGTGGAGCATAGGGGGATCGAACCCCTGACCTACGGCTTGCAAAGCCGTCGCTCTCCCAGCTGAGCTAATGCCCCATATACTGATGAGCCTCATCTTCGCACGTGCCCATGCACGATACCTAAATGAGCCTCCGCACTTCGCCCGAGTAGTAATAAACGCTCCACCGGCAAACTCGGCTCACGGTGGAGCGTTTATCGCAAAATGGTGGGCCCGAATGGATTTGAACCAGCGACCTCACGCTTATCAGGCGTGCGCTCTAACCAACTGAGCTACGGGCCCGTGCAAAGTGCATCAGCTAATATAGCTTAATTGCACAAGGAGGGCAAGAAATCTTTCCCGATTGTGCAATGGATGCCCACGAGGCTCATAACGAGAGACGCATGGGCGCATGGCGCATGGGCGCAGGGGCGCATGACGCAGGGCACAAGATGCGCCAAAAGCCCGCAGCGCAAGCATTGCGAACCATGCGCGACGTACACGTTGCTATTTCAAATCATCGCGAATCATGTTCGTAAGGGGCTTCGATTCGGATTCGGGAAGGCAGATGCTCGTTTCGCGTCCTGCTTCGATGCACTTCAGGAGCCAAGCCATATTACGGCCAACGCCGCGCATGGTGCGCATGCCCTCTGCATCCAGCACCGCCTCGCCCGGCAATCGACCATACGCAACGCCCCAGTAGCAAGACGATACAACAGGCATGTTGTTGATTTGGAAGTACTTGTTGATCTGATCTGCGCTTGTTGATGCGCCCGTACGACGAGCAACCGCGATGCCTGCCGCAGGCTTGTACGCGAAGAGGCTGCCACCCGCATAGAACATGCGCTGCAGCGTCGCTGCAAGCGCGCCGTTCATCCCAGCATAGTAGACAGGCGTTCCTACCACGAGGCCATCGCAGCCTTCAGCCTTCTCGAGAATGCGATTGACAACATCGTCGTCGAAAACGCAACGGTTGTTACCGTTCTCGAAGCATTTCATGCAAGCAATGCAACCGCGAATCGGTTTCGTGCCAACCCAAGCGGTCTCGGTTTCGATGCCCTCGCCTTCAAGCGTCCGAGCAACTTCGGCAAGCGCTTCGGAGGTATTGCCGTTCTTATGTGGGCTTCCGTTGATGAGCAGGACTTTCATGTTTCTTCCTTTCTCGCACGCTTTGCTTCAACGGCTTGCAAGCAGAATGAGCAAAATCACATGCAAGCGCTTCTATTCCTGAGGATCCCTTGCATCCCCAATATCATTCACTGCTCGAGTTTCGCCAAATCGGCAAGCTGGCCGTAATGATCGAAAACCATCTGCATGCCGCTTTCGCCTTGGTGCGGCAACGTGCAGCCTGCGCAATCCTTGCGCCCTTCTGGGGTGTACGTGAAATCGCCCCCACAATGCGGCCCAAGCGCATAGAGCGGGCAGTAGCACAGCAAGCAGTTGAAGTCTTCGGAATCGACGCCTTTATGACAAGGGAAATACTCGCATGCCCTGTTCGAAAAGAAATTGGTGCCTGCTTCTGCCATAGCGCCCACCCCTTTCGCAACGCGCCGTCTGCTCACATGCAAATCAACAGCATACCACTCGAAGTTGATGGCACTTTCGTACGGCTAGAACACGAATCTTGAGTTTTCTAGCAAGTTACAAAGACTTCGAAGCGCTTTCGTACTTCATCTTTCATAATCCCATCCTTTGACTTTGCAGCATCAACTGCTGAACAGGGAAGATGTATTCGCAGCCTCGAACCAGCGCCCCAGAACTTGGGGAGATTGGCCCAAAACAGGTACGAAAGTCGCCCCAACTGGCCGTAATTGGCTGTAAAACCAAAGATAGCGTACGAAAGCGCCCTGTAGTCCTTGCAGTTTTCGAAGATAGCCGCGAGAATGCGCCTGAGCGACCAGGTCTCTAGCGCTTATGGTGCTTGCAATCGGCGCGCCTGAGGGCAAAGTGACTTAGGCCAACGCCATGCCCGAAGGAAGCACCATGGACCAGGCCTCTAGCGCCTGTGATGCCCAAGATGGGCGCGAGAGCGCGCCTGAGCGTACTAAGTACATGAGGAAGAAGCGCTCGCAGTGACCCGGCCGGGCCTCTAGCGCTTATGGCGCTAACAATTAGCGTGTCTGAGGGCCAAGTTGGCTTAGGCCAACGCCGCGCCCGAAGAAAACGCTAAGAGTTGCGCCATAAGCGCTAGACGTTGAACTTGAAGTGCATGACATCCCCATCCTGCACCACGTATTCCTTGCCTTCTTGGCGCAACTTGCCCGCTTCGCGACAACCCTTCTCGCCACCGAGGGCAACGTAATCGTCGTAGCTGGCGGTTTCGGCCTTAATGAAGCCGCGCTCGAAATCGGTATGGATCACGCCAGCAGCTTGGGGCGCTTTTGCTCCGATGGGAATGGTCCAGGCCTTGGTTTCCTTCTCACCGCTGGTAAAGTAGCTTTGCAACCCCAGCAGCCGATATGCCTCGCGCGCCAGGCGGGCGAGGCCGCTTTCCTCCAAACCCATCTCCTGGAGGAAAAGTGCCGCATCTTCTGCATCCATCTCGGCTATATCGGCCTCGATCTTCGCGCTGATGGGCACGGGCGCGCAACCATCGACTTGAGGCAGCTGCTCGGGCGGAGTTGCCGCAGCTTCCTCGTTCACGTTGGCAACGTAGAGCACGGGCTTCATGGTGATCAGGTGCAGATCGTAGAGCGCATCGACCTCTTCATCGGACATCTCCAGCTTGCGCGCACGATGGCCCTCATTCAACCAGGCAAGCATCTTCTGCGCCGTGGCCAGCTTGAAGGCAGCAGCCTTATCGCGCTTGGCCTCCTTTTCGAGGCGCGGCATAGCCTTCTCGAGCGTTGCCATATCGGCCAGCACAAGCTCGGTGTTGATGGTATCCACGTCGGCTTGCGGGTCGATGCGCCCATCCACATGCACCACATCGGCGTCGTCGAAATAACGCACAACCTCGCATATGGCATCGGTTTCCCGAATGTTCGCGAGAAACTGATTGCCGAGGCCTTCTCCGCGAGAGGCTCCAGCTACAAGACCAGCGATATCGACGAACTCAACAGTGGCGGGGACGATTTGCGCAGGATGGTCGATCTTGGCGAGCTCCTCCAAGCGCGCATCGGGCACGGGCACCACACCCACGTTCGGCTCGATGGTAGCGAAAGGGTAGTTCGCTGCCAGCGCATTGTTGTTGGTTAAGGCATTGAACAGGGTTGACTTGCCCACATTGGGCAGGCCGACTATGCCGATCGAAAGCGCCATGTTCGCTCCTGGAATAGGTTGCCGTTTCAAGTCGGTCTATTATACGCCGCAGAAAACATAGTTCATTTCGCGACCATGCTTCTGCCGTATTTCCCGCTGCGCGTGGTCACGAAATCGAGTTTTTCGCTGCGAAAAGGCTTTCATCACACAAGCAGAGAGATGGAACCCGAAAGGGGGCAACAAAACCCCAGGTGAGCAATCTTTGCAAAGAATCGTTGCGACGCGGCAGAGCGAAAAACTCGACTTTGTGACCAAAGCTTTTGCTGCAGGCTGAAACTAGACCTCTCACACTGAAGACGTTAGACGAAATATTGCTGGTACCAAACCAGGAAAGCGTAGATGATCCAAATGCGACGTGAGTTGTCGGCCGCGCCCGCCTTGTGCTCGTCGAGCAGCTGCATGATTGCGTCGCGGCTGAAGAAGCGCGCCGCCACCGGCGATTCGAATGCCTCGCGTACGCGCTGGTAGTAGGGCTCCTCGCGCAGCCAGCTGACCACCGGCACCGGAAAGCCCAGCTTCTCCTTCTGCGCCCAGTCGTGCGGAATTGCCCGCTCGGCCGCTTCGCGCAGCGCAATCTTCGTCTGGTCGCCCGACACCTTCATGCTGATTGGCAGGCTCGCCGCCAGTTCGAACACCTTACGGTCGAGAAACGGCACGCGCGACTCAAGCGAATGCGCCATGGACATCTTGTCGGTCTTCAGGAGGATGTCACCCACCAGCCAGAACCACAAATCGACGTATTGCATGCGCGTGGTCTCATCCTCGCCTGCAACCTCGGCATATACCGAAGCCGTAAGCTCTTGGGGAAGCGGCGCCTGCGCCAGACGCTCGCGCAGCTCAGGGGCAAGCAGCCGCATCCGCTCGTCAGGCGAGAAGGCTACCCCATTCGCATTCGTGTAGTACCAGTCCTCCACCTGCTCGGAAGCGCGCTCGAGGTAGTTCGCGCCACGCAAGTGCAGCCGCCGCAATGCCGTTGCCCCCGAGCGCAGGGCGCTCTGCGGAAGCCAATCGACCTTGTGGTTCGCCAATGGTGCCTGGTAGATGCGGTATCCGCCGAAGAACTCGTCGGCACCCTCGCCCGAGAGCACCGCCTTCACCGACTGCGCTGCCAGCTTGTCCACGAAGTAAAGCGCCACCGCGGAAGGGTCGGCCGACGGCTCGTCCATGAACCATTGCACGCGCGGGACTGCTTCCCAATACTCTTCCTCGGTGATGCGGTGCGAATCGTTGGCGATCTGCAGGCGGCTTGCCAGCTCCCGCGCCCACGACACCTCGTCGCGCTCGCCCGAGTATTCCGCGAACCCCACGGTGAATGTGCGGATGTCAGGGTTCTCCTGCGCCAGGCTCGCCGCGAGGTAGCTCGAATCGATGCCACTTGAAAGGAACGACCCCACTTCCACATCGGCAACGTTGTGGTAGCGCACCGACTCGCGCATGGCCGCGTCGATGGCATCCACGGTTTCAGGCAAGCTGCGCTGCGAGTCGATGCAATAGCTCGGCTGCCAGTAGCGCCGCATCTGGATGCTGCCATCGGAGCCCACGCGCAGGCAATGGCCTTGCGGCAGCTTGAAGATGCCCTGGAAGAACGTCTCTTGCAGCGGGTTGAATTGGAAGCACAGGTAGGCCGCGAGCGCCTCCTCGTTCAGCCGCTTCTCGTAGGCAGGATGCTCCAAGATGGCCTTGGTCTCGCTCGCGAAGACGAAGCGTCCCCCTTCGACCAGCGCATAGTAGAACGGCTTGATACCGAAAAAGTCGCGTGCACAAAAAAGCTCGCGGCTTCGCGCGTTCCAAATGGCGAATGCGAACATGCCGCGCAGTTTCAGCAACACGTCCTCGCCCCAAGCAATGTAGCCAACGAGCAGCACCTCGGTATCGGAGTTGGTCTCGAAGCGCCAACCTTCGGCCTGTAGCTGAGCGCGCAGCTCGCGGTAGTTGTATATCTCGCCATTGAACACGATTGCCCATTCGCCGCACGCCTTCGCCGCAGCCGCACCTTCGCGCGGAATGCCATCGGGGCCAAGCGCTGGCGACGTCACCCGAGACTCGCGCTGGTCACCCGCGCGCACCATAGGCTGATTGCCGCCTTCGAGGTCAATCAACGAAAGGCGCCTGTGCCCCAGGGCAATGCCGTCATCGAGATACTGCCCCTCGCCATCGGGGCCGCGATGCGCCATGATGTCGCACATGGCCTTGAGCGTTGCGCGATCAGATTCGCACTCGGGCGAGGCGCCCGTGAAACCGCAGATGCCGCACATTCCTACTCCGTTTGATCCGCGTATCAGCCGCACGCTTGCTTGACCGCCGCGCGACCAGTCAACCTAACCAATCTGCGCCATCTAATATAGTACAAGCCGCACGCGCCGGGTTTCAGGGGTGTTAAGGATGTGCCTTGAAAGAGTCTGCGCTGGCGGGCGTAGCTCTGCACCGACAGAACTGGGGCAAGCATACGCGACCAGCACGTATTCGGCTATAATGCGAGGCTATTAGTGCATTGTGCATATCGCGCAGTTCAACGGCGCGTAAGGGGAACAAGGAGCATAGGATGTCGAGCGAAAGCAACATGCAGGCCACCAACCAAACGGGAACATCGGAAGGAAGCGCACCTGGCCGCAGTCAGTGGTCGGGCAAGCTCGCCTTCATTCTGGCCGGCGCGGCAAGCGCGGTTGGCCTGGGAAATCTCTGGCGCTTTCCCACGCTGGCAGCGAAGTACGGCGGTGGCATGTTCCTGCTCACCTACCTCGTGCTGGCTTTCACGTTCGGCGTGTCGCTGTTGTTGCTGGAAACAGCGCTCGGACGCAAGACCAAGCTCTCGGTGATCGGCGCCTTCGCAACGCTGCGCCATCGCTGGAAGTTCGTGGGCGTGCTGGCGGCCGCAGTTCCGTTCATCATCACGCCGTACTACTGCATCATCGGCGGCTGGGTTACCAAATACCTCGTTTCCTATATCGCTGAAACACCTGGCTCCATCGCTGCCGACGGCTTCTTCGGCGGTTTCATCACCAGCCCCGACGCAAGCTATCTGTTCATGCTCGTATTCATGGTGCTCTGCTTCGTGGTGGTGCTTCTGGGCGTGAAGAACGGCATCGAGAAGGCGAATCTGGTCATGATGCCGCTGCTGCTCGTGATGGCGATAGCGATTGCCATCTTCGTGCTGATGCAACCAGGCGCGCTTGAGGGCGCGGCCTACTACCTGATTCCCGATTTCTCGAAATTCTCGCCCGAGCTATTGATCAATGCACTGGGGCAGATGTTCTACAGCCTGTCGCTGGCCATGGGCATCATGGTGACGTACGGCTCCTACCTGCAGAAGAAGACGAATCTCGCCTCATCGTGCGCATCTATCGCAGGCTTCGACGTGGTGGTTTCCTTCCTTGCAGGGCTGATGATCGTGCCCGCCGCCTTCATGGCCATGGGCATCGGCGAGGGCGGCGTGATGGCAGCCGGCCCATCCCTTATGTTCGTGTCGCTGCCCGGCGTGTTCGAGAGCATGGGCGCCGCGGCTCAGGTGATTGGCGCCGTGTTCTTCGTGTTGGTGCTGTTCGCCGCCATGACCAGCGCCATCTCGCTCATCGAAGCATGCGCATCTATCGTGCACGACGGCACTCACTGGTCGCGCAACCGCTCGATCGCAGTCGTTGCCGTCTACGTTATAGTGGTGGGCGCCTTCGTGAACTCGGGCTACAACGCGTTGTCGTTCATCGAGCCGATGGGCGCGGGTTCCAGCCTCCTCGACTTCTTCGACTTCATCTCCAACTCGGTGCTGATGCCCATCGTGGCTCTGCTCACCTGCATCTTCGTAGGCTGGATAATCAAGCCCAAGACGATCGAAGACGAGGTGCGCGTAAGCTCGCCGTTCAAGCTGGCGAAGCCGTGGGCGGTCATCATCAAGTACATCGCGCCGGTGCTGATTGTCATCATCCTGGCGAGCAACGTGATTCCGCTGCTGTTCCCTGCGGCGTAAGGCATTTGCGGCGATGCGCCAGACGCAAGCTACCAAACGCACCTCGACTTAGTCGACACGACCAGGTCGCAGAGCACGAGGCTTTAGGCTTTGGGCTTTGGAGCACTCGACAGATCAAGCCCGCCAAGGACTTATTGAGAAACACTGGAGGCATCTATGTACTGTATCAAGTGCGGAGCGCAGATTGAAGACGACGCGACCTTTTGCACCAGCTGCGGCGCTTCGATCGAATCTTCGACAGCTGCGCCGATAAGCGCAACAGGCTCCGCTGCAGCTGAGCCCGTTGCAGTTGAACCCGCACCTGCACCTGCTCCCACACCTACCACCCCAGCAGCGCCCGCTCCCACAGCTGTATCCGCTTCAACTTCCCCTTCTCCGGCAGCAGGTGCAGCCAACCCGCAAAGCAAGCCGCTCAAGATCGTTGCCATCGCATTGGCCATCGTAGCCGTGGTTGCCGTTGTGGTGGTGGGCATCATGCTGGTTCAGCAGAAAGAGGCGCAAAACGCTGAGGCTGCTCGCTTTGCCGCTGCCGAAGAGCAAGCGGCAGCCGATCGCGCAGCCGCCGAGCAAGCCGAGGCCGAGCGCATCGCCGAGCAGAAGCGCACATTCGAAGATAACTTCATCGCGCTCAAGGTGCCCGAGAGCTGGGCAGGCCATTGGACGCAGGAGAACCACGTGACGCATAGCGTGAATGGCGGAAGGATTCCGAACGCCTGGGAATACACGTTCACCAACACCGACGGCAGCGGCCAGTCGTTCAGGGTGTTCTTGCAACAACACGGCTCGTACATCGGCGATACCAGCAGATGGATCGAGGTGCATTGCCCCGACCCAAGCGCAACCTGCTACATTCAAGGCACAGGGCTCGATAGAAGCACCATTGCTGCCATCGTGGACTCCATCCAAGTGAAGCTGAAGAGCTAGCGAGTCCTCAGCATGTCAAGCGACCGTCTGAAAATGCCCCCCACGCGTGACCTAGGGTTCTACCAACGCCGCAAGCACGACAAATGGCGCGCCGTAGAGCCACCTACGCCACCCTTGGAAGCCCCTGTTGCCGACACGCATGCCCATGTTCACCTGCTGCCCGACCCCCTTTGGGAACTCGAGCGCGCCCAGGCGAATGGGGTGCGAATGATCGGCGAGGTCATGGACCCGAGCGAAGACGAAGCGGCCAGCGTGATAGCCCTGCTCGATGCGGCGAGTAGCCTGCAGGTCTTCTTGTCCGCGGGCGTGCACCCCCATAACGCGAAGAATTACACGCCTTCGTTGGAGCAACAGCTTGCAAAGATGCTCGAACACCCGGCCGCGCGCGTGTTGGGCGAGATTGGGCTCGATTACCATTACGACTTCTCTCCGCGCGACACACAGCGCGATGTCTTCCGGCGGCAACTGCAGCTAGCCAAACAGCTCGAGCTTCCCGTGGCGCTGCATTTGCGAAACGGCGAGGATCCCGCTGCCGACAACGCCCATGCAGAAGCATTCGACATCCTGCGAGAAGAGGGCATGCCTCGTGCAGGTGTGCTGCTGCATTGCTGCTCGCTTGCGCCCCAAAACTTGCAACCGTGGGTCGAAGCCGGTTGCTATATCGCCTATGGCGGCGCTCTCACCTTCAAGAACGGGGAGGCGACGCGCGAGGCCGCGCACCTCGTGCCACGCGACCGGCTTCTGCTGGAAACCGATTCGCCCTACATGACCCCCGAACCCATGCGCGGTGTCGGCTGCACGCCTGCGCATGTCATCTTCATCGCCGCCGTGCTCGCCGACGAGCTGGGCGCGCAACCCGGACCTGCCCGCAAGCAGCTTCTGGAGCAAATATTTGCCAACAGTCTGCGATTCTACCGAGGCAACAAGGGTACATCGGAGTAAAGTTGGAAGGTGCAGCGAATCGTGGCGAATGCGCGTGCTGCCAAGCGACATGCGCAGCGAACGTGGTCGTGCTGCATGAGAGCCAGACCGCCACGAACGCTCGGTTTGGCACAAGAACGTAGGAGATGGCTGGTCATGAAGCGCGTGATATTGGTTGGCTCGCCGCGCACGCATGGGCGCAGCGCTCATTTGGCCGAACAGCTCTTCGAGGCGCTCATCGAGGACTGCCCTGAAGACGAGCTGTACCTGATTCCCATTTCCGAAATCGACGTGGCACCCTGCATCTACTGCAATGGTTGCCAAGAGAAATGCGAAGTCATCACGCAGGACGAAGACGGCAACGAGGTGTCGAGCATGAAGCATCGCTGCGTGTTCGACGACGACATGCAGGCTGTCTACGATGTGCTCGATGAGGCCGATGAGGCAATCGTGGTGTGCCCGGTATTCTTCTCGGGCGCGCCCGCAGCGTTCAAGAGCCTGCTCGACCGTCTGCAACCTTACTATTGGGCCAAGGCGCGTTTGGGCGAGAAACGGCCCGCCACCCTGCACATCATCGGCGAAGGCGGCGACCCTCATGGCTATGGCGCGCTGGTGAGCGAGGTGCGCTCGGCGTTGGCGGTTGCCGGCTTCAAGCTGGTGCGCGTACTGGATTGGGTTGGCAAGATCGACGTCAACGGCGAGATCATGGCCGAAGCCGAGGAGCATCTTCTGGATGGGCCAGCCTTCTTCGCCAGCAGCCTCAACGAGTTGCCCAGCATGAAGGACGAGCTGGCCGGCACCTGGAACGTGGCCGAAGATGCGCATGGCATTACGCCGAGCACCGAGCGGCCGAAGCTGGATTTGAGCCGCGGACTGAAGGCGCCCGTGCGCGAGAACGTGCCGCCCATCAAGGACATGAACCTGATGGATGAATTGGGCGCGGCCAATAAGGGTTCGGCGAGCAAGAACGCCAAGGGTGCCAAGGGGGCTGCGGGTTCGAAGGGCGCGAAAGGCACGAAGGGCACGACTGCGAAGAAGACGAGCAAGGCAAGCTCGTCGGCCGCAAAGGCAGCGAGAGCAGGCAAATCGGGCAAGAAGTCCAGCAGCAAGGGCAAGACGGCATTCAAGCAGGGCTCCACCCGTGGCTGATCGCTTGTCGCCCTACGCAACGCCTTCGGCGACGCGCGCAGTACTCGAGCGCCATGGCTTGTTCACCAAGTATGCCTTGGGGCAGAACTTCCTGGTAAACGACGATGTCATCCGCAAGATCATCGAGCTGGCCGACGTGCGGGCCGCCGACCACGTGCTGGAAGTCGGCCCCGGGATCGGCACGCTCACCTACGCCCTCGCCCAGCACGCCGGTCACGTTACCGCCATCGAGAAAGACGCAGATTTGCCTGCGGTGCTTGCCGACACGCTGGCCGACGTGCGCGACCGCTTCACGCTGCTTTCCCTCGATGCGCTCGATGCCACATCTGACCAGCTGGCAATCGACGGGCCTGCAAGCAAGGCGAACACTGATCCCTGCACGCCGCCACCCGCGTTACCTAACAAGCTGGTATCGAACCTTCCCTATGCCGTGGCCGCTACCGTAGTTCTGCAATACCTGCAAGCGTTCAGCTTCCTCCACAGCGCCACCGTCATGGTGCAGCGCGAGGTGGCTGACCGCATGACCGCAAGCGTAGGCACCAAGGCCTATGGTGCCTATACGGTGAAGCTGTCGCTCTACGCACAGCCAGTAGGGCGCTTTCAGGTTGCGGCTGGCAACTTCTTCCCGCCTCCGCATGTGGAGAGCACCGTGCTGCGCCTCGACCGCTGCATAGCGCAGGGGCCCGATGACGCGCAGCTTACACCTGCGCAGCTCGAGGCAACTTGCACCATGGCCGACGCCGCTTTCGCCAACAGGCGCAAGACGCTTGCGAACTCGTGCAAATCCTACTTCGCGAGCAATCCGGAAATCGTACAACAGCTGCCGCATATCTTCGAAACTGCAGGCGTCGACCCGCGTCGGCGCGGCGAGACGCTCTCGCGCGATGAGTTCATCCACTTGGGGTTAGCTCTCGCGTGAGCAATCCCGCAGGGCGAAGCGCCCCGCCTGCTCCGGTTGGTCTCGAGTGAATCTGACGGAGGCGATTCGCGCGAGGGCGAGCTGTGGCGTACTCGTGCTACGCGAGGCGAACCCGCAGGGCGAAGCGCCCCGCCTGCTCCGGTTGGTCTCGAGTGAATCTGACGGAGGCGATTCGCGCGAGGGCGAGCTGTGGCGTACTCGTGCTACGCGAGGCGAACCCGCAGGGCGAAGCGCCCCGTCAGATTCACTCGATGGTGAAGTCGATTTCGTCCACGTCTAACCGCGGGAATAACGGGTCTCCGACCTCGACCGCATTGCCAGCAGGCAGTTGGCCCCACTTCGAAGCCGCCTCGATATCGGTAACGGCGGTGATGTCGCCCAGCCCTAAACGGCGGTATACCTCGGCGGAAGTATTGGGCGCAAACGGCGCCATGAACAGGGCAATCACGCGCGTAGCCTCAAGTAGGTTGTACATCACCGCTGCCAGCTTGTCGGCCGTGGCGGGGTCCTTGGCTAGACGAAACGGCGCTTCTTCCTCCACGTAGAGGTTCGCTGCCTGCGCGAGCTCCTGCACGGCTGCAGCAGCATCGGTGAAATCCACCTGTTCCATGGCGGCGTCGTAGCGAGCATACAAGCCATCGGCCAGCTTCTGCAGCGGGTTGGCCTCCACCAACGCGCGAACACTCTCGGGTACCTCGGGCACCTTGCCTCCCAGGTACTTGTTCGTCATGTTGAACACGCGACTGCACAGGTTGCCCCACGTGTTCGCCAGCTCGTTGTTGTAAACCTGCACCATGCGCTCCAGCGAGATGGAGCCATCTTGGCCGAAGCGCACGTCGCTCATGAAGTAGTAGCGGTAAGCATCCACGCCGAACACGCGCACCATGTCTTGCGGCGAGAGCGCATTGCCCTTCGACTTCGACATCTTCTCGCCCTTGGTCAGCAGAAAGCCATGGCCGAACACGGTATGCGCGGGCTCGTATCCTGCCGCCAACAGCATGGCTGGCCAGATCACGCAATGGAAGCGCGTGATGTCCTTGCCCACGAAGTGGTAGCGCATGGGCCACTTGCGGTCGAACTCGCCGGGGCGGTCGGGGTCGGCATAGCCGATGCCCGTGAAGTAGGCCAGCAGCGCGTCGGCCCACACGTAGGCCACATGCCCCTCGTCAAAGGGCAGAGGCACGCCCCAATCGAACGTCGAACGGCTGATGGAGAGGTCCTTCAGGCCGCCTTCCACGAAGGTCACTATCTCGTTGCGGCGCGTCTCGGGGCGGATGAAGTCGGGGTGAGTGGCGTAGAAATCCAGCAGCGGCTGCTGGAACTCGCTCAGCTTGAAGAACCAGTTCTCCTCGCCCGAGGCCATCAGCTGCACGGGACGCTTGCAGTCGGGGCACACGAACTCGCCTTCCTCGTTCTTCTCGAGGTCGCTTTCCGCGTAATACGTCTCCTCGTGCACGCAGTACCATCCCTCGTAGCTGCCCTTGTACAGGAAACCCTTGTCGTAGAGGTCCTGCCAGAACTTGCGGACCGAACGCGCATGCCGCGGCTCGGTGGTGCGCACGAAGTCGGTGTAGGTGATGTTCAGCAGATCCCACGTGCCGCGAAACGCCGGCTCCATGGAGTCGCACCATTCCTGCGGCGTGAGCCCCTTGCTGGCAGCGGTGTCGGCCACCTTCTGGCCATGCTCGTCCATGCCCGTGACGAACGAAACCTCATAGCCGTTCATGCGCTGATAGCGCGCGACGGTGTCGGCTGCGATGGTGGTGTAGGCGGTGCCGAGATGCGGCGCCGCGTTCACATAGTAGATGGGCGTGGTGAAGCTGTAGGTTCCCTTGGACATGACGTGCTCCTTGAATTGGCTCGGGCAAGCGCGCCACCTGCGGCGAACTCGCCCGTCAATTCTAGCATGGGTTGCAAGCGCTGTTGCGGGCCTCATCATTCTGGAGGAATCAGATGCTCTCGAGCTTTCGCAGGCATGTCGTCAGGCTGCACCTCCACCCATTCCACCACGCCACGGATGGGCAACACTGTCAAGCGCAGATAGGCGCCTTCGCGCAGCTCGCGCTCGGTGCCGAAGCTGATTTCCTTCTGGATGCCATCCTTGTCGTAGCCCGGAAGCGTATAGGAGAGGCTCATGCCACCTGTTGGGTCGATGATGCCGCCTTTCGACTCCAGCGGCTCGGTCTTCGAATTGTCTATTTGCACATAGTAGTAGCCATCGGCTCCTCCCGTCATAAGCCACCAGCAACCTACGCCCAGCACTGCTACCAGCACGATGGTCACGGCAGCGATCGCCCAAGCCTTCTTGTCCATTGCGCATCCTTTCACTCGCTTGCAATCGTGCGAATCCCGTTCGCGCTTATAGCCGCTTGCGCCCGCGCGATGGCGTCATTGCCTGTTTGCTCCGCCAATGGCAGCAATCGAAGCTGTCGCAGCGTCGCCTAGCTCAATGACGTCATCGCCTCATGTGGGCAATTGAATCGTACGAGGCGCCATGGTCGACTTCCATCGATTGGCCTTACCGCAGCCTTACGCTTTTGAAAGGATTCCTCTTCGAACGAAGCTTTGCGGCAAGCTGCTGGCGATACTCCGCCCTCGCCTCAAGCTCACCCGCGCTCGCGCCAATTCGCACCAACTCGCGCGAACTCGCATTTGCCAGCGCCTAACCGCGCTCGCCAGCACGCAAACGCGCTTTGGCGTGCATTTCGCTCTTGACCTGGGAGATGCAACCACAGGCTGCGCGATTTTCCGACGAAAAAGCGCGCATCGGTTGGTGGAGGGCAACTGCCTCATCGATTAATTTCGTGATGCGATCAGGAACGTGAGAAGGCGCGCAACGGGCAAGGGCCTGCATGCAAGCCCTCTCGCACCTTTTTGGGCTTGCAAGCATCACCACAAGCAAGATTGCAAGCGCAATTGCGATCCTGATCGCGCATGCAGCTGCCATAATCTAACCACCAACGCGAAAGGCAACACAATGAACTTCCGAGACAACTTCATGCATCTGCGCGCCGTGAACAACATGACGCAAGAGCAACTGGCCATGCTCTTGGGCGTGAGTCGGCAATCCGTCGCGAAATGGGAAGCAGGGAAATCCTATCCCGAAATGGACAAGCTCATAGCCATGTGCCAGATATTCAACTGCACGCTCGACGAGCTCGTGCAAGGCGACCTGACCGGCCGCACCGCCGAGCGCGCCCTCGCCGCGAGCACCACGGCAAAGCCGGAGGACATATTCGGCTACGACGAGACGATGCGCGTCTTCGCCAACAGGATATCCAACGGCGTCATGTCCATTCTTCTCGGGATTGCGCTGCTCGTTTTGTTCAGCATGGTTGGCGAAGCAGGCACCAACCTTGAACCTTCGGGAATCACGCGTGCGTTCACAGCCTTAGGGCTGCTGCTGCTCTTTGCAGGGATTGCGGTTGGGCTGGCGCAGATCATCCCCGCCGGCATCAATCATTCCGCTTTCGTGAAGGCGCACCCCTACATCGAGGACTTCTACACGTCCGAGGAGAAGGCGCGAGCGCGCTCCATCTTCACAACCGAGCTCGTTGGGGGAATCTGCTGCATCTTCGCTGGCGTTTGCCTGGTGGTGGTGCTTTCGGAAGTCGGCTTGGAGGAGGCACTCTTCGCGCCGGCCATCTTGCTGATGCTGGTTGCGATTGGCGTGCGTTTCATCATTCACGGCGCCATGACGCTGGGGCGCACCAACCTTGCCGAGTACAACCAGAGCGCAGGCGAATTCTTGACGCCGGGCGAAATCGAGTCCTCCGACCTCACGGATAGCCAGAAGCAGCAAGCCATCACTGTGCACAAGGCCGACAAGCGCATCGGCGCCCTTTGCGGCACCATCATGATGGTGGCCACCATCGCGGGACTGGTGATGCTGTTCGTGCCGACGTATTGGACGCCGTTGTTCTGGCTGGCGTGGCCCATCGGCGGCCTGCTGTGCGGCATAACCGCCGTGCTGATCAAGGGCTTCAGCAAGGATATCGATTAGCGACCAATTGAGAAGTGGCACGGGGCGTGGGCGTGGGCGTGGCACGGGACGTGGGCGTGGGGCGTAGGGCGCGTAGGGTGTGGCGCGTAGGGTATGGCACGTGGGTGCGGGCGTGGCACGTGGGCGTATGGCGCGTGGGGCATAGGGTGCAGAGCGTGTGCACGTGGAGTGCAACGACGACACAGCGCACGCAGTGAAGCTAGATGCTGCCCATCTCGAAGAGCGTGTTGTTATACCAGCTTTGCCAGTTGGGCGGGCAGTATGTGCGCGCGTTCATGATGGAAATGGTGTACCCGTACCCTTCGGAAAGGCCCTTCACATGGGCATCGATCGCTTCTTCCCAAGAGCTCCACTCGAAGGCTAAACCATAGGGGTCGGAATCGGCCGCACCCCAACCCCAGGCATTATGCGGACGAATGCACGCCCTGCCCTTGCTGCTTTCCGTGTTCGAGATGGCTGGCGACCAGCGTGGATCCACATTGTACTTCCAAGCTGCCTGCGCGAAGTTCGCGCCCTGACCCTCAAGCGGCGACCCAGCCAGATAGGCATCGATGCGCGCCGCCCAATGTGCGATGAAATCATCGCGGCTGGCGAACCAGTCGGCGCCATCCGCCAATGCCGTTGTGTCGGTGGAAGCTGCCTGGCTATGGCCGTCGAGCTGCTCGCTACCGTCGGCAGCCACGCCCACCGAGGCTTCGCCACCTAACATGCTTGCCTGGCTGACCGCTCGCGAGACCGCTGTGGATTGGCGGGCGCTGCGCTGGTCTTGCGCAGCGTGCAGCGCCGCGGCAGCTGCCTCGTAGTCGGGTGCAATCTGCGCTCTGAGCTCCTCGGCTTGCGCCTTGAGGTCGCGCAGTTCGCCTATGGCCTCCATGCTGGTTTGCGATAGATACTCTATGTAGTCCACTTGCTGCAGATAGTCGCCGAGCGAGCGCGCATCCAGCAGTGCGCACACGAGCGAGATCCAATCGCGTTGGTTCTTATACTGCGCCACAGCAGCCGCACTCGCACGTTCTTGGGCAGCAGGTAGCTGGGACTCTATTGCGGCAATTTGCTCGTTCACCTCGCCTATGCGCGCATTCACTTCCTCGTAGGCATTCGTGAGGCGCTCGAACTCTGTTTGATCCTGCAGGATGGTCGTTCCGCGATACGTTTGCGCAAAGGCGGGCTGTGCGGCGTGCGGCATCGCGACACCAACGCAAACGAGTGCGAACGCGAGGCCAAGCGCTAGCGCGATCCGCAAACCAATCCACGAACCTGAACCCTGCTTAGCAGATGCGTGCAATCTGATTGGACCTCGACGAGAGCGCGCCACCTGGCAAGCGCACGGCGCAAAACGCATAGGCCGCTTGATATGCGCGACCTGCTCGAGCCAAGCAAATGGGGTGCGATTTATGGAATGAGTATCTGCGGCTGCGTGTCTTCTTATGTAGTCTTTGACAAACACAGGAAGGCCACTATAGCATGTTGACATGGTATTTCGATGGGAACATAGCGAAGATGCCGAAAGCCGCGCCAAAAATCGCGCTTTTACCCGTGAGGGCATGAGAGGCGCTCGGCTATGCGAAAAAGCAGCGCGCGAAAGCGTGGCACGCGAAAGGATCACGGGCGCCACGGCCGTCGTCGCGGAAGGCTTTCGACAGCGCGAAAAGGCAATGCCAGTGCGTTCGCGACGGCTGGTTGCGACTGTTGCAACTGTTGCGCTGGTACTAGCATGCCTAGTTGCGGCGTGCTGTTTCGGCGGATGCGCACGCAATGATGACGCCCAAGCAGATTCCAGCGCAGATGCAGCCGCGGTTGCGGACAACCAGAGCGCTTCGACTGTCGAAGATGCAGCCGCGCAAGCCGATGCGATGGCCACATTGCTCGAGAACGAAGAAGCGTATGAGCCCGGTTGCGTGCTGGTCGCGCTGTCGGAAGATGCAACGGCTGATGAGCTGCAAGATGCCTTGGCTGCCGACATGCGCTTGCAAGGCGTGACCATCCTCGAATCCGGTTCCGACTACGCGAAGCTGTCGCTACCTGCCGACCTGCAAATCGATCGAGCCCTGGCCTTGCTTCAGGAAAGCGAGCTCGTGGAGGCAGCCCAGCCCAACTTCATCTACACCACGATGGAAGATGAGGCGTCATCGGAAATCTCGGCCGCCCTCGTGCCCGACGACTACTTCGACACGCAAGCAACGCGCAATCAGTGGGCGCTCTCGGCTGTGAAGGCAACGGAGGCCTGGGATGCGGTCGCCCAAAGCATCACCGAGGAGGCGCGCACGAATCCTGCAACGGTGGCCATCATGGATCAAGGATTCATGTTGAACCATGAGGACTTCGACACGCATCTGCTTGCAGCAACCTACGACGCCGCTGGCAACTACAAGGGCGCTTCGCCCGACACGAGCGTTTCTGGCGTGAACAGCCACGGAACACATGTGCTGGGCATCATCGCCGCTACCTCCACTAATGCCAACGGGATAAGCGACGTGCAGGCCAACGACATCGGCGTAAACGGCGTCGCGAACAATTGGTGCAAGGTTCTGCCCATCAAGGTGGCGTATGACGACGGCAGCGGCATGAGCACTAGCACCGTTGCAAAAGCGTACGACTACCTGCTCGATGGCGCTGCGCAAACGCACAATGTGAAAGTGGTGAACATCAGCTTGGGCATGAACCAGGTTGCCGATTTCACCGGGCTGGACCTGATAGTGAACAAGCGCATCACCACAGCGCGCGAACGCGGAATCGCCACGGTGGTGGCCGCCAGCAACACCGACGAGGATTACCCTCATGCCCCCTTCTACGCACTGCCGGGCGACTATAGCGACGTGATCACCGTGATGAACGTGCGTTCGGCCACGAACTCCGACGGCGTAGTGCTCGACAGCTCATCTAATTTCAACATGCCTGGCCAAACGGCGAAGAACATCTGCGCCCCCGGAACAAGCATCACCAGCTTGGGCACCTATTCCACGAGCTACACCGTGAAGACCGGTACCTCCATGGCTTCTCCTTGCATGGCCGGCATAGTCGGGCTCCTATGCACCGTGAAGCCGGACATCACCCCTACTCAGGTGGAAAACGTCTTGTACTCCACGGCGAAGGACCTCACGCAAACGCCCGGCTCGAAGAGCGGTTGGGATAGCAAGACCGGCTATGGCCTGGTGGATGCTGCAGCCGCCGTGCGCAAGGTCGCTGCGAACGATGGCCTCGACACACCCCCGCCAACGCCAATACCCACCACGCCGGTCGAACCTACCAAGCCTACGACTCCCACAACGCCCACCAAGCCCACCACACCTTCCACGCCGCAAACCACGCCCATGTACCGGCTCTACAACAAGTGGTCCAACGAGCATTTCTACACGGCAAGCAAAAGCGAGTACTTGGGACTGATCAAAAAGGGCTGGAACGACGAGAAGATAGCCTGGTATGCACCAGTAGATGGCGTACCCGTGTATCGGCTCTACAACAAATGGAGCGGCGATCACCATTACACCACCAGTGGGAGGGAATACGATCGCTGCGTGGAAAACGGATGGCGAGGCGAGGGCATAGCGTTCTACTCGGATGGCAACGTGCCGGTATATCGGCTGTTCAACCCCTACGAAAAGGCATTCTTCCACCACTACACCACGAGCGCGAACGAAGTGCGCGCATGCGTTCGCGCTGGCTGGAAGGACGAGGGCGTCGGCTGGTACGGCTACTAAGCTTGAAGAATCGATAACCACGATTGGTAGGTGACGCGGGGAATTGGTAGGCGGCGCGGGCGGTATTCGTCTCCACAAGCCATTCACAGGTTTTAGTGCTTTTCGGGCAAGCATAGTAAAATGAACCACGCGAAACCGATACCCGACAGGCTGGCTGCACGAGCACGGCAAACGCGAGCGAAGGCGGCCACAAACGCAGCGCAAACGAGGCACGCGGCCCATGACGAATCTCCTCGAACATCTCAGCACATCGCATGATGCGCAGCAGAAGCGAGAAGCCGACTGCAGGAACTTGCGGCTTGCATCACATCCCGCCAGGCAAACGGCTATCGAACCCGCATCGTTCCCCGCAAGGCAGGCGGCTGAAGCGGCTACGCGGTCGGCGACAACGCAGCCCGCGGCGCAATCGATCCTTGCGGTTGCGATGTCCGCGATCCTCTGCTTCGCGCTGTTGCCCTTCGGCGCGTTCCAGCCGAGCACGGCTTTGGCCGACGACGGTGATGCGTCTTCCTCAGATGCACCAAAAACCGCCTACCAGCTTCAGCAAGACATCGAATCGGCTCAGGCTGCCTACACCGAAGCACGCGACAAAGCCGATGATGCGGCAAGCAAGGTGGCCGAGCACGAGGAGAAGATAGCGGACATCGAGGAGAACCTCCTTCCCGAGCAGCAAGAGCGCACGGGCAAGGCCACGCGCGAGCTGTACAAGCTGCAGCAGAGCAGCGTGAGCTTGGTCGACGTGCTGCTGAACGCGGGAAGCTTACGCGATTTCATCACGCACTTCGAGTACATCGCGCATATCACCGATAAGCACCGCGGCGAGATCGAGCGTCTCGTTTCCATGAAAGACGAGTTGAAGAGCTCTCGCACCGAGCTGCGCGAAGCCCAGGAGGAAGCCGACGCCAAGGCAAGCGAAGCTGAAGCGGCTCTTGACGCTGCGAAGGAGGCACAGGCAGAAGCGCAGCGTCGCGTGGAGGAAGAGGCGCTCATGCAGGCGCAGATAGCCGCCAATGCCGCAGCCATGGCGGAAGAGCAGCGCAACAACGATACTCCCTCGGCGCAGACCCCGCCTTCGTCGAACGGAGATGCCAACTCTAGCGGAAACTCTGGCTCGAACTCAGGCGAAGGCTCGGGCTCGGGGTCGGGCGGCCAGAACCCGGATCAAGGCGGCTCGGGCGGCTCGGGCGGCTCGGGTGATTCGGGCAGCGGTAACTCAGGCTCGATACAGCCTCCACCTCCCGAAAACGACACGCTCGCTGGATGGGCGGCGCGCATCGACGCCTACCTGGCTGGCTCGCCCATGGCAGGGCAGGGCACCACGTTCGCAAGCGCGGCGCTCTCCTACGGCGTCGACCCCCGATTCAGCCCGGCAATCGCCTGCGCGGAAAGCGGGAAGGGCAGCTTCTGCTTCCTCCCCTATAACGCCTGGGGTTGGGGCAGCTGCAGCTGGGATAGCTGGGAGGAGGCCATCAACGACCACGTGCGGGGCCTTGCGAGCATCTATGGCTTCTCGCCAACGATCGAGGGTGCCCAGATGTATTGCCCGCCCAACTGGCAACATTGGTACAACATGGTGTGCAGCCAAATGGCGCTGATCTAAGATTACGTCTAGCAAGGCGCCCGCTCGTCCGCGACCCGATTCGTGCTGCCGATTCTGCAGCCCACAAACGCAGGCGAAATCTCTTTCTTGTGAAGACAATGGGGTCGGGTCAAACTGTCTTATTCGGCTCTTGACCGAATAAGACAGTTTGACCCGACCCCATTGTCTTCCTCCAACATGAGCGCATCCGCAATACGAAATCACATCAACTTCAGGGCGCTTTCGTACGCCTTTTCTCCTAATCTTGAATTTTTTGGCATATTTCTTGAAGATAAGGTCGCTTTTGGACGTTCGCACGGTAGCCATTGCCCCTTGCGGCCAAGCTCGTTTCTCACTGACCAGGCATAATAGAACTCCAGGTTTTGAATTGAAGCTTTACTAAGTTTTGATTCCGAGGAGAAGTCGGTGAAACAGGTACGAAAGTAGCTTCAACTGACTGTAATTGGCTGGAAAACGGAAGATAGCGTACAAAAGCGCTTTCAAGTCTTAGTAATTTGCAAAACATCCCAAAAGCGCGGCCCGAAAACATGCAGAAGCCGCATGAAGTCGATGCTCGAAGGCGAGGCGTGGCGTACTGCGATGTACGCGAGGTGAGGTCGCAGAGCCAAATGCCTTGCGAAACTAGCTCTGGCGCAGCTTGGCGCGGCGCTGCTTCCAATCCGGCATCACGCGATCCATAAGCTCGTGGAACTCGGCACCGTGCCCTGCCACCAGCAAATGGCAAAGCTCATGCACCACTACGTATTCCAAGCACTCGGGCGGACAGAGCGCAAGCACGGTGTTGATGCAGATGCGGCCAGTGGAAGGCTGGCAGCTGCCCCAACGCGACTTCATCTTCCGATAGTCGATGCGTCCCGGCTGCACGCCCAGGATGGGTGCCCATTTCTCAACGAGCGCTGGCACGAATGCTTGCACCACCTTGCGCCATTCCTTGAGCTCCTCGGGCGAGGCAAGCGCTGCGCGACTCATCGGCGAATCCAGGAGGTCGCGCTGCATGCGCAGGATCCAATCGTGCTTTTCGCGCACGAAATCCTCCACCAGCTCGTCGGGATATGCGATGGGCGTGGACACCTCGATGCGGCCATCAGGCTGCACATGAAGGCGCACGTTGCGCATGCGCTTCTTCTCGATGACCCATACCTCGAGATCGTCTACGAAGATGAGGCGCTTACTCGGCATGTTCTCGTATCGGGGCATATGCAGGTCTCACGCGCGCAAATCGGCGGCGCCAGCATCAGGAACGGCAGCATCGGGGCTCGTGGCACCAGCATCGGCAGAGTCAGAGGCAGCCCCGTCGAGAGCAACAGCATCAGACCCGTCGGCACCCGGCAGCAGTTTCCCATCGCGCAAGCTCAGCACCAGGTTATAGGCCTCGTTGCGCGAAAGGCCGAACTCGTCGGCAATCGCAGCTGCAACCGATTTCGCACGGGCACCCGAGCGCAGAAGCTCGCAAGCGCGCTCGGTCGCATCTGCCGCATTCGCTGCCTGCAGCGTGCGCAATTCACCTTCGGACGCAGGGTCGATCACCAGCGCAACCTCGCCCTTTATCGAATCGCGCGCGGCAAATTCGCATGCCACTTCAGGTGCCAGGCCGCGCACAACCTCCTCGTGCAGCTTGGTGAGCTCGCGGCATACAGCCATCGTGCGCTCGGGCATCTCATCCGCGATCACCCGCAGGCTCTCGACCAGACGGTTGGGGCTTTCGTAAAAAACGAGCGCGGCATCGAGCGGTGCCAACCGCTGCAACAGCTCGCGGCGCGCGGAGTCCTTGCGCGGAAAGAAGCCGCCGAAATAGAACTGCGAGCACACCGTGCCGCTTGCCACATAGGCAGTTGCTGCGGCACTGGGACCAGGAAGCACCTCCACAGGAACGCCCGCTTCGCGTGCGACAGCAACCAAGCGCAGGCCCGGGTCGGACACACCCGGCATGCCGGCATCGGTGCAGTAGGCAACCACCTTCCCCGCTCGCACAGCAGCCACTACGGAGCCGGCCTTGTGCGCCATCACGTTCTCGTCGAGCCGCTCGAGCGCTTTACCCTGAACATCCAGCGCCGCCAACAGCTTGCCGGTTACACGCGTGTCCTCAGCGTAGATCGCGTCAGCCGCGCGCAGGGCTTCCAGGGCGCGCGGTGGCATGTCGGACAAGTTGCCGATGGGCGTAGGACAGATGACCAGCCGACCGGAGGAAGTCGAAGCCACGCCAACTTCCTCACTCATGCTCGTCTTGCTCGACGGCCAAATTCGCCTTAGCCACCGAGATCATCAGCTTGATGCGATTGAGCTGGTTCACCTCGCTTGCGCCGGGGTCGTAGTCCACCGCCACGATGTTGCTTTGCGGGTAACGACGCCGCAGCTCCTTGATCACCGCCTTGCCCACCACATGATTGGGCAGGCAAGCGAAGGGCTGCGCGCACACGATGTTGGGCGTGCCGGTGCGGATGAGCTCCACCATCTCGGCCGTGAGCAACCAACCTTCGCCCATGGAGTTGCACGTAGACAGGATCTCCTCGGCATATTCGCCCAGCTTGAAGATGTCGGTGGGCGCTTCGAAGCGCTTCGACTTGCGCAGCGCTTCGATCAGCGGCTTGCGCATGTGGCCGATGAGCTTCAAGATAGCGCGAGCCCCAGCTGCACCGCTGGCCGAGCGTCCGAGCGGGTCTTTCTGGAAGATGCGCCCCACGATGCCGAAGAGGAAGAACTCGATCAGGCCGGGAACCACCGCTTCGCAGCCTTCGCGCTCGATCACGTCCACCACCTGGTTGTTCGCCGTGGGGTGGAACTTCACCAAGATCTCGCCCACAACGCCCACGCGCGGCTTCGTCCCATCGCCTACCAGCGGCAACGTGTCGAAGTCGTGCACGATGGCTTGCACCGTCTTCGCGAACTCTCGTCGATTGGTGCCACGCCCCACCGCCTCCTTGCAAGCGGCCATCCAATGGTCGAACAGCGCTTGAGCTGAACCCACCTCGGCCTCGTAGGGCCGCGTGCGATAGAGCGCCATCATCAGCAAGTCGCCGTAGCTAAGCGCGTAGACAGCCTGCTTCAACATATCCAAGGAAATGGTGAAGCCGGAGTTCGACTCGTCCAGATTCCCTTGCAAGGCCAGCGAGATCACGGGAATATGCCCGAGGCCTGCCGCCTTGAGCGCCTTGCGAATGAGCGCGATGTAGTTGGTGGCGCGACAACCGCCGCCCGTCTGCGTGATGATGATGGCCAGCTTGTCGGTGTTGTAGCGCCCACTGGTCACCGCCTCCATGATTTGCCCGGTGACCAGGATGGACGGATAGCAGATGTCGTTGTTCACGTACTTCAGGCCGGCGTCCACGGCTCCCGTGTCCACCGAGGGCAAAAGCTCCAAGTTGTAGCCATTCGCTTGGAAGATGGGAAGCAGCAGCTCGAAGTGGTAGGGCGCCATCTGCGGAGCCAGGATGGTATAGCCCTCTTCCTTCATCTCCTTGGTGTACTCCATGCGCGGGAACTGGGTGGAAAGCGCCTCTTCGTCCAGCCCCTTGCGCCAAACACCGCGCGTCACATCGGCGGCCATGTGGGCGGCAACGGCTTCGCCAGCCGATGCCAACGTGGCACCTGTGCGCTCTTCGCGAACCTGCTCGAAATCTTCCAAGGCAGCATCGGTAGCCCGCATCGAACCCTGCAGAGCGCCCAAGCTGGCTTCCTGCTGCTGGTCGCGCAGGGCGGCAAGCAGGGAGCGCACGCGAATGCGGGCAGCCCCCAGATTCGACACCTCGTCGATCTTGAGCACGGTGTACACCTTGCCCGCGGCCTCCAGGATTTCCTGCACCTGGTCGGTGGTCAGGGCATCCAAGCCGCAGCCGAAGGAGTTCAGCTGGATCATGTCGAGGTCGGTGCGCTGGGTGACAAGCTTGGCTGCGTTGTAGAGGCGCGTGTGGTACATCCACTGGTCCACCACGCGAATCGGGCGTTCGAGGTGTCCTAGATGAGCCACGGAATCCTCGGTGAGCACTGCCAGCCCGAAGCTGGTCAGCAGCTCGGGGATGGCGTGGTTGATCTCGGGGTCGTTGTGGTAGGGACGGCCCGCTAGCACGATGCCATGGGTGCCCGTCTTCTCCATCCAGGCCAGGGTCTCTTCGCCCTTGCGGCGCATGTCGGCCTTGAACGCCTCGTCTTCGGCCCAAGCAGCGTCCACCGCCTCGTTGATCTCGGCCTGGGTGATGGGGTTCTGGTGAGCGCCTACCTCATCCCGATAGGTGCTGGTCAAAAGCATGTAGAGGCGCTTCTTCAAGTGCTCCTTCTTGTCGTAGGGAATCCACGGATTCAAGAAGGCGGTAGAACTGTCGCGCAGCTCGTCGATGTTCAGGCGCAAGGCCTCGGGATAGCTTGCCACGATGGGGCAGTTGAAATGGTTTCCCGCACCCTCGTCTTCCTGGCGCTCCCATTTGGTGCAGGGCATCCAGATGAAATCGGGGGATTTCTCGAGCAGGTTCATCACGTGCCCATGCGATAGCTTGGCCGGATAGCAAACCGACTCCGAAGGCATGGATTCGATTCCGGCTTCGTAGGTTTGCTTCGTCGAGGGATCCGATAGGACCACGCGGTAGCTTAGCTTGGTGAAGAAGGTGAACCAGAAGGGGTAGTTCTCGTACATGTTGAGAGCTCGTGGTATGCCCACGGTGCCTCGCTGCGCGTCTTCTTCGGGTATGGGCTCGTAGCGATCGAAGAGGCGCTCCGACTTGTATTTGAAAAGGTTGGGCACGTCCGACGTTCCATCCACGACGCCCGCGCCCTTCTCGCAGCGATTGCCCGTGATGAAGCGGCGATGGCGCCCATCGGGCCCCTTGCCGAAGTCGTTCACGGTGAGCAGGCAGTGGTTGGAGCATTGCTGGCAACGCACCGTCTTGTGGGTGGGAGCCAGCGCCTCGAGCTCCTCCAGCGACAGCAGGGTGGATTTTAACGCACCGGAGGGCGAACCTGCCTGGCCGACCGCCTCACCCATCGCAGATTCCTCAGAGCTGTCGGAGGGGGCGGAGGCGGGTCGGCGAAGTAAGCCGCCGGAGTCCCCTCCGGCAGTGATATAACCCACCTGCTGGTTGAAGCGATCGCGTGCCAGCAGGGCCGCACCGTAGGCTCCCATGTTGCCCGCGATGTCCGGGCGCACAGCGTCCACGCCAGCGAGCTGCTCGAACGCACGCAGCACGGCATCGTTCAGGAAGGTGCCGCCTTGCACGATAACGTGCTGGCCCACATCGCGGGGGTCGCGAATCTTTATGACCTTAAACAGCGCGTTCTTGATAACGGAAAGCGCCAAACCAGCCGCGATGTCGCCCACGGTGGCGCCTTCCTTCTGCGCCTGCTTCACGCGGCTGTTCATGAACACGGTGCAACGACTTCCCAGATCAACGGGATTCTCGGCTGCGATGGCTGTTTGCGCGAACTCCGACACGTCGAGGTCGAGCCCGCTTGCGAAGCTCTCGATGAAGCTGCCGCAGCCGCTGCTGCAGGCTTCGTTCAGCATGATGTGGTCTATCACGCCATCGCGCACGCGTAGGCACTTCATGTCCTGGCCGCCGATGTCCAAGATGAACTCCACGTTGGGCAGCATCTCGCGCGCGCCGCGCAAGTGCGCCACTGTTTCGATTTCGCCCGAGTCTACCTGCAAGGCCTCCAAGAGCAAGCCCTCGCCATAGCCAGTCACGGTTGCATGGCCAATGACCACCAGGGGCTCTCCCGTGGTAGCGTCGACCGGCAAAGCGCGATAGAGGTCGGCGAGCGCTATGCGCGCGCAGCCCAGCACATCGCCTTTGTTCGACATGTAATGGCTCCAGAGAACCGCACCATCTTCGCCAATCAGCACCGCTTTGAACGTGGTAGAACCGGCGTCTATTCCCAGATAAGCCGTCCCGCGATAACTTGCAAGGTCGCCTTTCGCCACGCATTCCCGCGCATGGCGCTCCTTGAATGCCTCGTATTCTTCCGCATCCGCGAACAGGGGGTCGAGCCGCGTTACCTCGCTTCCCTGAAGGTCGCCCAGGTTCCCCAGGCGCTCCAGCACATCGCTCAAGCGCTCGATGGTGGGCGCCTCCACATTCGCACCAGCCACCGCGCAACCGCTCGCCACGAACAAATGCGCGTTCTCGGGCACGATGATGTGCTCGTCGTCGAGGTTGAGCGTCTCGTAGAAGCGCTTGCGCAGCTCGGGCAGGTATTGCAATGGGCCGCCGAGGAAGGCGATGTGCCCGCGGACGGGTCGCCCGCACGCCAGGCCGCTGATGGTCTGCGTCACCACCGACTGGAAGATGCTGGCGGCGATATCCTCCTTGCGCGCGCCCTCGTTCAGCAGCGGCTGCACGTCGGTCTTCGCGAATACGCCACAGCGACTCGCGATGGGATAGATGGTCTCGTGCTGGGCAGCCAGCTCGTTCAGACCGCCTGCGTCGGTGTTCAAGAGCGTGGCCATCTGATCGATGAAGGCGCCCGTACCGCCGGCGCATGTGCCGTTCATGCGTTGCTCGATCGACCGGCCGAAATAGATGATCTTCGCGTCTTCGCCACCCAGCTCGATAGCTACGTCAGTTTTGGGGATGAAGGTCTCTACTGCCGTTTTGCTGGCAATGACCTCTTGAACGAACTCGATGCCCAGCCACTTGGCCAGAAGCAGACCACCCGAACCCGTGATGGCGATGCTCATCTTCTCGTTGCCGTATTCCTGCGCTGCCGCCTGGAGCACTTGCGCGATGGTTGCGCGCACGTCCGAGTGATGGCGCTCGTAGATGGACCATACGATTCGATCGTCTGAATCGAGGATGGCCAGCTTAACGGTAGTCGACCCCACATCGATGCCCGCGCGAAGCTTCGGAACCTCGCGCTTTACGGTTCCCGAGGGAATCTCGACGTAGTTCTTCTTGTTGATCTTCGTTGGAGTCATGCTGCGCGCCTCTCGCATGTTCTTATTTGCTTGCGGCGTGGCCAGCGCCCGAAGGCCCTGCCACGAGACTAGGTGCTTTCTCTTGGTGCCCTTCAGTTGCTCGGCACCGGCTTTCTCGCGGTTTTTTGCCTATTTTAGGTGAACATGCAGGGCAATGGGGCTGAATCCATGAGTAATGCGGGCAGCGATGCGCACATCGTCCAATGCGGAAACAGGACAGGTAAACATAGGAAGGACGGGGGGCAGGGCGAATAGGACAATTCGCCCTGACCCCTTTGGCTCCCCCGACCCCTCTGTCCTTCCTCCAAGCAAACCTGTGGTACGATTCGCGGAAAACCGATCTTCAGGAGTTGCCATGTTCACCACAGGATGCCATCTCTCAAGTTCGCGTGGATACGCAGCCATGGCACGCGATGCCGCTTCCATCAGCGCGAACACATTCCAGTTCTTCACGCGCAATCCGCGAGGTGGCAAGGCGAAGGACATAGACCCTGCTGACGTTGCCCGCTTCGAGGAAACCGCGGCCGACGCCGGCATCGTGCGATTCCTGGCCCATGCGCCCTACACGCTGAACCCCGCAGCCGCGAAGCCGGAAACGCGCGAGTTCGCCATCAGCACGCTGGCTGACGACCTTAAGCGCATGGAGGCTACGCCGGGGCAGATGTACAACATGCACCCTGGCTGCCATGTGGGGCAGGGCGTCGAAACGGGCATCGAGCTGATTGCCGATGCGCTCAACACGGTGCTTGCGCCCGAGCAATCTACCACCTTGCTGTTGGAAACCATGGCGGGGAAAGGCAGCGAAGTAGGTGGCCGCTTCCAAGAGATAGCGGCCATCATCGAGCGCATCGAGCTTTCCGACCAGGTGGGCGTGTGCTTGGACACCTGCCATGTGTGGGATGGCGGCTACGATGTGCGCGATGACCTGGATGGCGTGCTAGAGGAGTTCGACCGCGTGATCGGCATGGACCGCCTACGCGCGGTGCATCTGAACGATTCGAAGAACCCGCTGGGAGCGCACAAGGATCGCCATGAGGTGATTGGCGGCGGCTTCATCGGCAACGAGGACATCGAGGCCTTCGCCCGCATCATCAACCACCCGCTGCTGCGCGACCTGCCCTTCTTCTTGGAAACCCCTCACGATGAGCTTGCAGGCTGGGGCGAAGAAATCGCCCTATTGAAATCTCTGCGCAACGACTAACAGCATCTAGGCTTTGAAGCTGCTTCGAGCAGCGATTCAAGTGTGTGCTAGCCGATATAGGCGCGGAGCTGCTCCTTGCTCGCGAACGGCATCGCTTCGCGCTCGTTGGAGGCGCTGACCACTTCGCCGGTCCACACATTGCCACCTTGCGCGAACTTGTTGGTGCGCACCACGTAGATGAACTCAGCACGCTGATCGCCCAGCGGGCATTGCGCGTTGAAGTCGTAATCCAGCTGCTGAAGCAAGCGCTGCAAAGCCTCGGTGCATGAGCCTCCCTCGGGAACCTCCAAGAAGCCAACCTCGGGGTTGTAGAGCAGGTTGTGTGCCACGTACACGGTGCGCATGACGCGCTTGCGGCGGCTTTCGGCAAGCGAGATGCCAATGCAGACTGCCACAACCACCACCCACCACACGACGGTAATCAACAGGTCCAGAGTGTTGTCCACAACATTGAAGCCCATCAAGAACCACATCGCCAGGAAGGCGAGCGAAGCCGCTATGATGATTCCGATAACGAGCCAATTACTCTTGCGCATTGACGCCTTCCCATCCCCAAATAACAGAGAGCCGCACTGAAAGCGCGGCTCTCTAACTGCTTACCCGATTACCGCCCTTTTCCTATTTCAGGATACCAAAGGAATTGATCCTCTTGGCATATCCAAGCCTGCGCGCGATAACCCCGATGCCATAGATGAGCGTGAGCAGAATGCCCAAAATCATCAGGTTGTGAGCCCAGCATGTCGGGCTGTCGAAAGCACCCATGGGCGTGGCATCATCATTGATGGTTGACTCGTTGGGCCCAGCGAGCGGGTTAGCGTCATCCTCGATGGTTGCCTCTGCAGCATCAGCCCCTGCATCATCGCCCGCGTCGGCGGCGTCGGCGGCATCGCCAGCACCAGGCGCCAAGGTGTCGTCACCTGCGGTGGGAACGGTAGGCGTTCCGGGAACGCCAGCCGCACCGCCGCCATTGGTGGTGTCAGTGATGTTCGGCACGTCGTAATCAACCGGAGGCGCCGGCACGACAGGATAATCGTCCTCGTTGCTCGGCGGCGTAACGGGCTCAACCTCGTAGTAGAACACCACCGGCTCGTTCTGCAGGCCAATCGTTATATCCTTGGTTGCATCGCCGACCACACGGTATCCAGCCACAGCAGCCGCCTGCTCGGTAACCTGCGAGCGATAGGTCTGATTGCCCACGACCTTATCGTCAGCAACAGAGGCGTCGGTGCCCTGCTCCAGGTAGCGCACCGTGTAGCTCAAGTCAGCACGCGGCACGTAGTAGAAGCTGTGCACGTTGGTGCCCGTGCCCACAGTGATTTCCACTGCCGAGGCGTCCACTGCGTTGTAGCCTTCGATAGCAATGGGCTGCTCAGTCAGCGTAGTGCCGAAGGTCTGGTCGCGCACCACCTTCGAGTCGAGCAACTCGTCGGTGCCCTGAACGCGATAGTTCACCGTGTAGCTCAGGTCGGTGCGCGGCGTATAGTAGAAGGTGATGTCGTTGCCCTGAACGCCGATGGTGATGATGGCCTCGCCCGAGCCAACCACGTTGTAGCCATTGATGCTTGCAGCGGTTTCGACCACATCAGCCTGGAAGGTCTGACCATTGACCACCTTGGTTTCGGCAAGCACCTCATCCGTGTCTTGTTCCAGATAGCTCACCGTGTAAGTGAGGTCGGTGCGCTTTGCATAATAGAAGGTGACTTCGTTTTCGCCCGTATCGATGACGAAGTTGATTGCCTCAGGGCTTCGCAGCACATAGCCTTCGACCTCGATGGCTTCCTCGGCTACCTCAGCCTGGTAGGTCTGGTCGCGCATGGTCTTTGCGGTAGCAAGCACCGCATCCGTACCCTGCTCCAGGTAGCGCACGGTGTAGCTCAAATCGGTGCGCTTGGCGTAGTACAGGTTGATCACGTTCGACTGAACGCCAATCTGAATCGAATCGACATCAGCCGAATCGAAGCGATAGCCATCGATCTGCACTATCTCGTCAGCAGCATCGATCGTGTCGCCGAAGGTTTGGTTGCCCACGGTGTTGGCAGTCGCGAGCACTGCATCGGTGCCCCACTCCAGGTAGTTCACCGTGTAGCTCAGGTCGGTGCGCGGCGTGTAGTAGAAGGTGATCTCGTTCTCGTCCGCTTCAATGGTGAAGGTGACTTCAGCGTCGCCCACCAGCTCGTAGCCTTCGATGGTCTCGGCGGTTTCGACAACCTCCTCATTGAGCGTGCAGTCCCCGACCACCTTAGGATTGGCGAGCACCGCATCCGTGCCCTGTTCCAGATAGCGCACGGTGTAGCTCAAAGTGCTCAGCGGGCTATAGTACAGGTTGATCACATTGGCGTCTTCGTCGCTCGAAACCGTGAGGGACTCCACATCGGCACGCGCGAACTCGTAGCCCGGAATCGACAGCACCTGATCTGCGGCCGTCACCTCATCGCCAAGTGCCAATCCCTCGACCGAGGTTGTGCGGATGACCTCGTCGGTGCTCTCATCGATATGATTCACCGTGCAAACCACGTCGCTGCTCAGCGTGTAGTAGAAGGTGTGGGTGTTCTCGTCCTCGGTTGCACCAATGGTGGTGAAGATGCTGGATTCCTCAGGGCGCTGATAGCCAATGAAGTCGCGCGCATCCGCGCCCACCATCTGACCAAAGGTCATGTTCTCCAGCACGTCGCGATCGAGCTCGGTTTCGCTGCCGTCGGCATTGCGCACCACATGGCGCACGATGTAAGTAAGATCGGTGCGCGGAACGTAGGTGAGCGTGAGCACGTTGTCATACGCGCCAACAGTGATCGTGGTGATCTCGGGGTCGACCGGCACGCCATTGTAAGTGTAGCTGTCGAGGCGATAACCACCAACGATCTGGTAATCGGCCAGGTCGATCACGTCCTTGAACGTTGCGCTCTCCACAACCGAGTCGTGCACCTCAGCCACATTCCCGAAGAAGTCGGTTCCCTCGAAATTCAGCGTGTAGCTCAGGTCGGTGCGCTTGCTGTAGTAGAGGTTGAGCACGTTCTGGCTCGCATCCGTACCAACGGCAAGGCTTTCCTTATCTGCGGAATCGAAGGTGTAGCCCGCAATCTCCACAGCCTCTTCGGCTGCCTGCACGACATCTTCGAACGTAGCGTTGTTGATGATCTTGGACGGCTGAGCCTGCTCGTAGGTATCGGCTTCGAGGTAGTTCACCGTGTAGCTCAAATCAGAGCGCTTGACGTAGTACACGTTCAGCACGTTTTGGCTCGCATCCGCACCGATTGTGATGTGTTCGCTCTGGTCATCGAACACGTAACCGTCGATTGCCTTCGCAATGCCCTCGTCGTTCGCATAGATCATTTCTTCGAAAACGCCATCGCTTGCCTGCGTAGGCTCAGCGAGAACCGCATCGGTGTCGCGCTCGAGGTAATTGATGGTATAGGGCATGTCAGCGCGACGCTGGTAGTAGATGTTGAACTGGTTGTCGCCCAGCCCAACCGTGAAGTCGGCGTTCTCGGCATCGAGGACGAAGCCATCGATTGCCTTCGCAGCGTCAGCAACCGCAACGGTGGTGCCATATGCCACGTCATTCACGGTAACGCTTTCAGCCAAGCTGATGCTGGGGTTCTCGGCATCGAGGAAGTTCACCGTGTAGGACAGATCAGCAATCGGCGCATAGTAGACGTTGATCACGTTGGCGGCGGAGTCGACTCCGATGACGAGCTCCTCGGGATCAACGGAGACGAACCGGTAGCCCTCGATGACAAAGCCCGCCTCGCCGGAAGTGGAAATGGTGGCGCCCATGCGCTGGCCAGCTTCCGTCTTCGGGTCGCGAAGCGGCTTGTTGGTATCTTCCTCTAGGTAATTCACCGTGTAGGTGAGATTCGTGATGGGCTCGTAGTAGAAGTTGATGACGTTGTCGGTGATATCATCGCGCTCGCCGATGGTGATGGTTGCCTCGTCGGCACCCACCAGGGTGTAGCCAGCGATTTCAGGAGCCGCTTCGGTCACTTCGGTGCCAAACACCACGTTCTCGACCGTCTTGGCCTCGGCGACTGCCACATCATCGGTGCCCTGCTCCAAGTAGTTCACCGTGTAGGACAGATCGGCACGCTTCTCGTAGGTGAAGGTGATCACGTTATCGCTCACGTCGATGACATGGGTGGCCACGCGATCGCTCATCAGGTTGTACCCCTTGATGTCCGGCGCGGTTTCGCTCACCGTTTCGCCAAAGGCAACTTCGCCCGCTTCGGTAACGCCATCAGCGCCTTCGGGGCCAACCACCTTATCGTCGATCACGCTTTCGCCGTCGGCGTCGACATAGCGCACCGTGTAAGATAGGTTCGTATTGCGCATATAGTAGAGCGTGATGGTGTTATCGGCCTCGTTCGTGCCGATTTCGAAGCTCTCCCGGTCAGCGTGCACGAAAGTGAAGCCGTCAAAGGTGCGCGCAACGTCTTCGGCAGCAATCTCGACACCGAACGTCTGATTCGGCACAACGAGCGCCTCGGCCACCAGAATGTTGGTGTCCACCTCGACGTAGTTCACCGTGTAGGACAGGTCGGTGCGCAGAGCATACGTGAACGTCACCGTGTTCTCGCCCAGGCCGATGGTAAGGTCCTTGGACTCCGCATCGGGAACGTATCCGTCAATCGGTTCGGCGGCAACGCTGATCTGCGCGCCATACGCATAGCCCGCCACGGTTTCGCTCGGAAGAAGCTCAGTGCCCTCGGTGTCAACATAGCGAACCGTGTAGGAAAGGTTGTCGATCTTCTGATAGAAGATGTCGATGACGTTGTCCTCAACGGCGATGGTGAGAGCGCCGCTCGGCTCCACAACGCTATAGCCCTCGATGTCGATTGCCTCGTCGGCAAGCATGATGGTGTCGCCAAAGGTTTGGTTCTCGACAACCTTCGCCTCATGCAGCACGTTGTTCGTGTCCTGCTCGAGGTAGTTCACCGTGTAAGTGAGGTCGGTGCGTGGGGTGTAGTAGAAGTTGACGTCGTTGCCCTCCAGCGCGATGACAATAGACTCGGGCGCATCGGGGGTAACGTAGCCGGGAATCTCGATGGGATCCTCGGTCACCGTGGTGCCGAAGGTCACCGGGTTCTCGTCGGTTCCGTTCACAACCTTGGCCGTCTCCAGCACGCGCTCGGTTCCGTCAGCATCGCGCGTGAGGTAGTTCACCGTGTAGGTGAGGTCGGTGCGCGGGGTGTAGTAGAAGGCGAAGACGTTGTCGTCCACATCTTCGCGCGCGCCAATTACCAGAGTGCCGGAAACGGGATCGGCAGCGTTGTAGCCATCGATGTCGATAGCCTGAGCGCTGACCTCGTCCAGATAGGTCTGATTGCCAACCGTCTCTGGCTCAGCAAGCTCCTTGTCAGTTCCCTGCTCGAGATAGTTCACCGTGTAGCTGAGGTCGGTGCGAACGTCGTAGTTGATGGTAACGACGTTATTTTCCAAACCGATGGTGAAAGTCACCGCTTCCTCGCTGGCCGGGTAGTAGCCCTTCACCGAGATAGGCTCCTCGCGCACCTCGGTGCCAAAGACCTGACCGTCCACCGTCTTGGCGGCAGCGAGCGGCTCTCCCGTAATGCGATCGACGTAGTTCACCGTGTAGGAGAGACCCTCGACAGGCTCATAGTAGAAGACGATGACATTCTCGCCCGTGCCCAGCGTAATGCTGGCTTCGGTTGGGTCAACGTTAGTGTAACCGGTGATGTCGGTCGGGGCTATCGCAGTGATCACGGTGCCGAACACCTGATCCTCGAAAGTCTCGGATGCGCGAACCTCGGTCTCGGTTCCCTCTTGGAGGTACTTCACGGTGTAGCTGAGGTCGGTGCGCTTGGTGTAGTAGATATTCAGCGCGGCCGGCTCGTCGGTCGAGGTCAGCACCAGCTGGTCGGCGCTCAGAGAATCGTAGTTGTAGCCGTCGATGTCGATGACCTCATCAGCGGCGTCTATCGTGGTGCCGAAAACCTGGCCCTCCACAACCTTCTGCTCGACCAAGGGCTCAGCATCTTCGTCCGCGCCAAGCTCGAGGTAATTCACAACATAAGTAAGGTCGGCGCGCTTCTTGTAGTAGACGTTCAGAACGTTCTCGTCAGCATTGGTGCCCACCGTGAGCGTGCTCGCACGGTCGGCATCGTATTCGTAACCAACAACCTCCACGGCTGCATCCTCGGCGGCAACCTCGGTGCCGAAGATGACGTTCTCAACAACCGTGGGGACCTCGACGGGATTGCCGTCGGCATCGAGGTGGTTAACGGTGTAACTCAGGTCGGCGCGCTTGGCGTAGTACAGGTTGATGACGTTCTCGTCCGCAGCGATGGTAAGCATGTCCACCACATTCGAGCGCAGGTAGTTGTAGCCATCGATGGCGCTCTCGGGAGCAGCCACCACGTCGGTCACATCGACCTGGCTCTGGAACACCTGGTCGGCAACCGTGAGCGCATCCTTGATCGGCTCGTTGGTCTCGCTGTCGAGGTAGTTCACCGTGTAGGTGAGGTCAGCGCGCTTGGCGTAGTACAGGTTGATGACGTTCTCGTCGGAATCGGTGCCGATGGTGATGCTAGCCTTATCGGCAGAAGCGAAAGCGTAGCCGGGAATGTCGATGACCTCTACCTGGGCAGTTGCCTCGTCGCCGAACGTCTGATTCTCGGCGACTTTCTGATCGGCGATTGCCTCATCCGTGTCCTTGTCGAGGTAGTTCACCGTGTAGGACAGCGTGGCCACCTTCACGTAGATGAACTGGATGAGGTTGCCCATCTCGGCAATCTCGATTGTAATGGTGGCATCGTCGGGGTTATCGAGCTCGTAGCCCTCGATGGTGGGAGCGGTTTCGGTCACCTCGAAGCCATACTCTTGGCCGGTAACCGTCTTGGAGGGAAGCAGCTCGCTGCCCGTGCGCTGGTCGACATAGAGCACCGTGTACTCGAGGTCGGCGCGCAAAGCGTAGCGGAATTCCACCACGTTGCCTTCGACGTCGATCGTGATGTCCTGCGATTGGGGCTGATCGGCCAGCAGCGTGTAGCCTGCAAGAACAGGGGCGTTCACGCTCACCGTATCGCCAAACGTCTGGCCGGTAACCGGCTCGGCGTCCTCGTTGATGAGGAACTCCTGGTCGCCCTTCACCAGCAAGCACTTCACGGTGTATTCGAGGTCGGTGCGCTTCTCGTAGTAGAGGTTGAGCACGTTGTCGGTTGCCCCGATGGTGATGCCCTGGTTAGCATCGCTCAGTCGGTAGCCGCGGATGTCCTGGGCTGCCTGCTCGGGATCGATCACGGTGCCGAAGGTCTGGTTCTCCAGCGTCTCGGCCTCGGCGAGCTCGCGGTTCGTGCCGCGCTCCAGGAAGTTCACGGTGTAGCCGAGGTCGGTGCGCGGGGTGTAGTAGAAGGTGCATTCGTTATCGGCCGCGTCAACCTTAACGTTGAAGGTGATGGATTCCGGTGCGACCGCATCATAGCCCTCGATGTCGATGGCTTCCTCGGAGACCTCGGCATCGAAGGCCTGGTTGTTGCGCGTCAGCGGATCGTGAAGGACCTTGTCGGTGCCTTGCTCGAGGTAATTCACCGTATAGGAGAGGTCGGTGCGCTTGGTGTAGTAGAAGTCGATGACGTTCTCGTCGCTGTTCGCGCCAACCTCGAAATTGGACGCGATAGGCTCCACCTTGTTATAGCCCTCGATGTCGATGGCTTCCTCGACAACCGTCGCTTTGAAGGTCTGGCCATCTTCGGTCTTCGAGTCAAGCACCTTGCTCGTATCCTGGTCGATGTAGTTCACCGTGTAGGAGAGGTCGGTGCGCTTGGCGTAGCGCGCGATGAGGACGTTCTCGTCACCAGAGATGACGAGCATGCCGTCCTCGAGCTCGCAGGGCTCGCCGTTCAAGGTGAACGAAACGTTCTCCTCGTAGCCGGGAATGCTCAAGATCATGCCCGAAACATCAACCTTCTGGCCAACGGTCAGGCCCGACCCGCGCTGGGGCTCGATGTCCTGGATGGGGAATCCGGTTTCGTCATCCCAGTACTGAATCTCATAGGTCAGGTCGCCGCGCGCAGCATAGCGGAACTCGACGACGTCGTTGTTGTCCGTGAGCTCGAGAAGCTGGCTGGCATCGCCGATCAGGGCATAGCCAGGAATGGCGGGGGCGCTCACGGTGACGCGCTGGCCCACCAGCATGCCGCTCTCGACGAGCTCTTCGCTTATCACATTGCCCACTTCGTCAATGGCGCGAACCGTGTAGGCAACGTTGGTGTTGGTGGTGTAATAGAAGGTGATGACATTGCCCTCAACGCCAATGGTGATGGATTGCTCAGCGGGCTCGCTGGCAACGTAACCCGGCACCTTGATGGCTTGCTCGGTAATCGTGGTGCCGAAGGTCTGGTTAATGGCGATCTTGGGTTCGGCGATGGAGCGCGTGGTGTTGTCCTCGCCCTTGAACATGTAGTTCACGGTGTAGGTGAGGTCGGTGCGCGGGGCGTAGTAGAAGTTGACCTCGTTGTCCTTCACAGCGATGGTGATGGACTGGGCGGCCGGCGCAACATAGCCCTCGATGGAGATGGGCTGAACAGGAACGGTGATGCCGAAGGTCTGGCCTTTGACGGTCACGGATTTCGCAAGCTCCTTGTCCGTTCCCTGCTCGAGGTAGTTCACCGTGTAGGAGAGGTCGGTGCGCGGGACGTAGGTCAAGGTGATCGTCGAGCCGCTCTGCACCTCGGTGGTGCCCTCGGTGATGGCACCCTTGTCGATGGCCATCGAAGAGAACTCGTAGCCCTCGATGTCAGAAGAGCTCGCATCGATGGGGTCGAGGTCGCCCGGGGTGATGGAGATCATCTTCGGGTCGTCGTTCACCCAGGCCTCGCTTTTGCGGGTTTCGGTCTTCACGACTTTGCCGCCAGCCAGCACGTGCTGGACGGTGTAGGTGGTCTCAACCATGTTCTTCGACCAGATGGCATAGAAGGTGACGTTATCGTTCAGGATGCAAGAACCGCCCGCAGCAACGATGGTGCCGCTCTCAGGGTCGGCCGGGTCGGCATCCTGGTTCGCGGACCAGCCGACGAAGGTGTAGCCGTTGCGCGCGATGCCCTCGGCGGTCGGCAGCGTGATGGTGGTGTCGACTTCTTCGGGACCGATGGCGTCAGGAGTGGCTCCGTTGCCGCCATTCAAGTCGAAGGATGCGGTCACCTTCGCGGGAAGGACGAGCACGGTGAAGGTCGTTGTGCTTTCGGGAAAGATCCAGAACTTCTTTGTATGGGAAATGGTCACTTCACCAGCACTAAGCCCTTCTATCGTCGCTTTGTTTCCATCGCTGGTGACTATCCTGGCGTTCCCGTTCGAAACACTCCAAGAATGAGATTGGATGCTATCCCCCAATGCCTCATCCGTTATATCAACCGTCTCTCCAACATGGATGGTGTAGTCCGCATCGGCATACGTTACGGCGAAGGGGACGATGCCGTTATCGTTGGCCGTAGCAGAGGCGTCGGCGTCATGAGCGCTCGCGTTGCTGTCGCTGCCACCGAAGAACCCGATCTGGGCAGAGGCGTAACCGCCAGACCCTTCAGCAGCATAGGCGGGAATGCTCCACATGCTGAACGAAAGCATGAACGTGAGGAGCACGGCCACTACCTTCATCCATGTTCTGTTCTTGTCGAAGATACCTTCCATGATCTTCCCCTTCTTGATGTGCTCGCCGCGTCCGGCGATGCAAACCAAAGCTCACGCGCACATTTTTGTCGCAAACGCATCCCAGGCGAAGCGCCTTTCGGGCACCAGCGCGCTGGTTAGAGTTCACCAATCGTTATATATTTGTATCCGTATTGTAACAGCTATGAGTTAATTATGATATAGGTATTTTACCGAGTGAACTCATGTTATCCCAGGCCAGCACCCCCACGATACAGTGGTTCGCCCACGAGGAGCCACAAACTATTCTCGATTTGGCGTATTTTTGGTTGGCCCAAATTGCCATTTCTTCATTTATGAAGACATCTTCACAATTTAATTTGCGCCCATGACCTTGCGACTCTGCGTTTTCTATGAGTTCGCTATCGCGGTAGCACAAAGGCGGCTCGGGAACGCTCCCTTCAATCCGGAGCATGGTGGCAGGTGAGGGTTTGATACACTGTGGCTGCTTCAACACGCGGGCTACGCGCAAACGGTGGACGAGCCTGCGACCCACTATATAGAGGAGCTTTTCATGCAGATAACCCCCGAAGAGGTTGCCGAGACTCTCGCCATGGTGTCCGAGCAGCACTTGGACATCCGCACCATCACGCTTGGCATGAACCTGCGCGGATGCGCCGACTCGAACGTGGACGCCGTAGCGCGCAAGGTGTACGACCACATGACGGCAACGGCGGCTAACCTGGTGCCGGTGGCCGAGCAGCTCGAACGCGAATATGGCATTCCCATTGTGAACAAGCGCATCTCGGTAACGCCAATCGCCGAGGTCAGCGCTGCTGTGGAAACGGCTGACCTATCGCCCATCGCGCGCGCCATGGATCGCGCGGCTAAAGAGGTGGGCGTGGATTTCGTGGGCGGCTTCAGCGCGCTGGTGCACAAGGGTGCCTCGAAGGCCGACGAGAAGCTGATGGATTCCATCCCCGAAGCGCTCGCGAGCACCGACTACGTATGCTCGTCGGTGAACGTGGGATCGACGCGCGCAGGAATCAACATGGACGCCGCGTTCAAGATGGCCGGCATAATCAAGAAAACGGCAGAGCTCACAGCCGACCGCCAATGCATTGGTGCGGGAAAGTTGGTGGTGTTCTGCAATGCGGTGGAGGACAACCCCTTCATGGCCGGTGCTTTCCATGGGCCGGGCGAAGCCGACACCGTGGTGAACGTGGGCGTGTCAGGGCCAGGCGTGGTGCGCTCGGTGCTGGCCAGCATGCCCAAGGAAGCCGACATCGAGAGCATCGCCGAGGCCATCAAGGCAACCGCCTTCAAGATCACGCGCACCGGCGAGCTGATGGCGCGCGAAGCCTCGAAGCGCCTCGGCGTGACAAAGGGCATACTGGACCTGTCGCTTGCCCCCACCCCTGCCGAAGGCGATTCCGTTGCCGAAATTCTGGAGGCAATAGGCGTGGGCATGTGCGGAGGACCTGGCACCACCGCGGCGCTGGCCATGCTGAACGACGCCGTGAAGAAGGGTGGCGTGATGGCGTCATCTTCGGTCGGTGGCCTTTCGGGCGCGTTCATTCCTGTGTCAGAAGACGCCGGCATGATCCGCGCAGCCGAAGCCGGCGCGCTTTCCATCTCCAAGCTCGAGGCCATGACGGCCGTATGCTCGGTGGGCTTGGACATGATCGCAGTGCCCGGCGACACCTCGCAGGAGGCCATCTTCGGCATCATCGTGGATGAATGCGCCATCGGCATGATCAACAGCAAGACCACCGCAGTTCGCCTCATACCCGCAATCGGGCTGAAGGAGGGCGACTTGCTGGAGTTCGGCGGCCTTCTTGGCTCGGCACCTGTGATGCATGTGAACGAATTCGCCGGCACGGTGTTCGCACACCGCGGCGGCCGTATGCCCGCCCCGCTCAATTCGCTCAAGAACTAGCAGCTCGAGTTTGCCGACGAGAGACAAGGCATTCTTCTTACACGCCTCGAGCTCGATACGACACGGCATTTTAGGAAACCAAAAACGCAGAAGCGGCCGAAGGCCGTTTCGCAGCGTTTTGGCTTGAGGATTTGCCGTGCGTGTCGAGCCTGGGGCGTCTAGGCGAGGGTTGCGCAGACGAGGTACTCGACGTTGCCGGACTTCTTGCCATGGATGGGCGACTCGATAACGCCGTGAACCTCGAAGCCTGCCTCGCAAAGCGCAGTGGCCACCTCTTGCACGGTGCGTGCGCGCACTTGCTCGCTTTCCACCAGGCCGCGCTCGTCGGTTTCCTCGTGAGACGATTCGAACTGCGGCTTCACGAGCCCCACGAACATGCTGCCCTGCGTGCCAAGCGACGCGAACACGCGCGCAAGCCCTGCCAAGCTGATGAAGCTCACGTCGGCCACGATGATGTCGAACGGCGCGCCGAGCTGCGTTGGTTCAGCAGTGCGGATGTTCGTGCGCTCGAACACATGCACGCGCGAGTCGCTGCGCACCTTCCAAGCGAGGTCGCCATACCCCACATCCACGGCAGCTACCTCGGCTGCGCCCGCCTGCAACAGGCAGTCGGTGAAGCCTCCCGTAGAGCAGCCTACGTCGATGCAGCGCCTGCCCGCCACCACGACATCAAATGCCTCGAGCGCCGCAGCCAGCTTCACGCCCCCGCGCGACACATAGGGAGCGCGCGTCTTCACGCTGATGGGCGTATCGGGAGCAACCAGCATGGCGGCACTGGTTGCATAGGCATCTTCCACCTTCACCTCGTGGGCAAGGATGGCACGCTTCGCCTCTTCGGAATCCGCGAAGAACCCGCGGCGAACGAGAAGGGTATCCAGGCGAGCTTTCTTGGGCATTTCCCCGACGCTACAGGAGCAATTGGGCGATTTGCACGGCGTTCAAGGCGGCTCCCTTGCGAATCTGATCGGCCACGTTCCAGAATGCCAGCCCATGCTCCACGCTGGGATCCTTGCGCAGACGTCCCACGAACACGCCATCGGTGCCGGCCAGCAGGCCCGGCATGGGATAGACGTTCGAAGCAACGTCATCCATCACGGTGACGCCCGGGGCAGCCTCCAGTGCCTCGAGTGCTGCCTGCACGCTCACCTCGTCCTCGAACTCCACCACGCACGCCTCGCCGTGGCAACGAAGCACCGGCACGCGAACGCAGGTAGCACTGACCTGCAGGGCGGGGTCGTGCATGATCTTCTTGGTCTCCACCACCATCTTCCATTCCTCTTTGGTGGAGCCGTCTTCGAGGAACACGTCGATGTGCGGGATGCAGTTGAACGCGATCTGATGCTGGAAGGCCGAAACGGTGAGCTCGTCGTCGCGCGCGCCGTTCAGGAACTCGCGCGTTTGGTCGTAAAGCTCGTCCATGGCCTTGGCCCCAGCGCCCGATGCGGCCTGATACGTGGACACCACCACGCGCTTGATGCGCGAGAGGTCGTAGAGGGGCTTGAGCGCTGCCACCATTTGGATGGTGGAGCAATTCGGGTTGGCTATTACGCCGCTGTGCCAGCCAACGTCTTCGGGATTCACCTCGGGCACCACCAGCGGCACATCCTCGTCCATGCGAAACGCACTGGAGTTGTCGATCATCACCGCACCAGCGTCCACAACGTAGGGACGCATTTCCTTGGACACGCTCGCTCCCGCGCTGAACAGTGCGATGTCGACACCCTCGAAGCTCTCAGGCGTCATCTTCTGAACCACCAGGTCTCCAGCAGGAACCTGCCCGCAGCCACCGAACTCCAACAGCGAACCAGCTGAGCGCTCGCTTGCAAGCGGCCGCACTTCTGCCGCGGGAAAGTTCGCATCGTGCAGCACGCGCATGAACTCGCGGCCCACGGCCCCTGTTGCGCCCGCAACGGCAACTACCGGGTTTTCCGGCATCTTCTTCTCCCAAACCATGTTGTCTCCTCGATTGGTTCCCTGTGCCCTTAATGCTTCAACAACTCGTAGATGAAGCGCACGTTTTCTTCCAATGTAAACTCGTTCACATTCTCGAACACGTCGTCGGCGCTGCCTTTGAGCGCAATGCCGCCGTTCTCGGCACCGAACAGATGCATGCTCTGGAAGCCCGCCTCTTGGATGATGCTGGCGATGGAATCGGTGCCCGAAAGGTCAACCTCGTTCAGCGGGATGCCCGTTGCGGCCACCGCCTCGCGCGTATAGCGCTTGATGCGCGTGGAGGCGCCCACCTTCTTGGTGGCTCCCTCGTGGCTGGCCACGCTGAGATCGCCAGCACCCAGCGATTCGACCTCGATGATCATGGAACCGCGCAGCTCGCTGCGATGCTCGTTCAGGAATGCGCGCACGCCGTCGTGAGAATCGTTGTCGCATCCCATGGCCACAAACCAGACCTCGGTGTTGAATGCAGGGTTGCGGAAATGGTAGATGCGTTCGATCTCGCCGGTGATGAAGCGGTCCTTCTCGGTTTCGGGAGGAGCATCGGGCACTCCCTCGTCAGCGGGGGCATCCACGCCCGAGCGGTTGTCCACGCGCCCGAGCGACACGCGCGAATACGAGCCACCTTCCCAGCGGCGTCCGCGGTTGCGCCTGCTGGGGCCGTTGTCGAAATCGCCGAAGTCGTCGTGACCGTCGTCACTGAATGGGTCGGAGATATCATCGTCGTAATCCTGACGGAAGCTCTCCCATCCGCCGCGCGCGCGACCTACGCTGCGCGCCTCGAAATCCTCGTCCATACCCAACCACTGCTGGGGCGAGTCCATGGTGTCGTCTTCTTCGTCCTTGTTGCGGCGGAAGCGATCGAAGAACCCCCTGCGCTTCTTGCGCTCGTGGGCGCTGAAGTCCTCGTCGTCGATGAAGGCGTTGCTGTATTCGTCGTAGCGATAGCCGTCTTCGTAGTCTGCATCGACCGCGTTGGAGTCGTAATCGTCCACCAATTCCTCTGCGAAGTCATCCTCGTAAGTCGCAGCGAAGCCGCCCGCAAACTCGTCGGCAATATCGCCACCCAGATCGGAGAGCACCATGTCGTAGTCGACCTCGCTGGTGCGCACCTGAGGAATGTCCACCTTGGCGCCACGCGTCTGGGGTGCCGGGGTTGCAGCTTCGCTCTCGCTTGCCGCTGCCGGAGCGTGGCCACCAGCTACCGCCTGCATGGTGCGCGCAGCCGATGCCGTGCCTGATGCCGGAGTATCGAGTGGATTGGGGATGGAATCCGCGGCGGTCTTGCGCGCCTCATCCTTGGTGCGGATGATTCCTGAAAGCGACGGGATGCTGGTGCGCAGGCTCTTCAGGCGCTCGATTCGCGAAGGAGCAGCCCCTCCTTCAGATGCAGCTGCATGATCGGTTTCGAAGATCTCGGCTGCGGTGATAGTGGCGGCTTCGGGCTCGTCGGCCACCGCAACAGCCTCGACTTCCGCCGCGGCTTCCAGCGTTACCTCGCGCGCTGCAGAAGCATCGTCCACATAGCGCGGCAGTTGCGCAGCGCTTGCGGCCTCCGCTTCAGCCATGGGCTGTTGCTCGAATTCGGGCACTACCTCCGCCTCTGCCTCTACCACGACCTCGACATCTGCATCGCTTGGCAAATCGGCAGCCTCGGCCTCGAGCACCTGCGCCTCCAGCGTTGCTGCCGCCTTAGCTTCCTCGGCTTCCTGGATCTGCGACTCCAATGCCAGGCGAGCCTCGGTTTCCCGAGCCAAGCGCTCGGCCTCCAAACGTGCCTGCTCCTCGGCAAGCGCCGCTTGCTCACGTTGAATGCGCTCTGCCTCGGCATGCTCGAGCGCTTCAGTGTAGCGCGAGCGATGTATCTCTGCAGGGGCGCTGTTCGTGTTGCGCTTGGCATTCTTCTGCGCTGCGACGAACCAACTGGGCGCATTCTGGAAACCGGAAACGCTATCGTCGGCCTCAGCCTCTTCCGCGCTGACCGCATTGGCAATCAGCGATTCAGCGCTGGGCGGGAAGGGAGCATCGGGGGCCATCTCCACCAAAGCCGACGCATCGGATGCAATCGCACCAACCTCTTCGGCGATGCCCGTTGCGGCAGCGCCCGCGCCTTCGGCAAGCTCGCGCTCGCGCGCCATGAACTCTTCCATGTTCATCTGGATGGTCTCGCCGAGCTGCGCCGAAGCGGACGCATCTACGGCCTCGTCGGTCTTCGCATACACGCGGTTTTCCACGGGGCGCCCGGTGAGCGCCGCCACCGCCGCCTTCGCGGCCAGCAGCCGTTCCTCTTCGCTTTGCAGAGAACCGGCAGGAACCTCGGTTTCAGCAGCCTCGTACACCAGTGAAGCGCCCTCGGGCACCAAGCCCTCGCTCTCGGCGGCCTGCGCTCCGTGGATGACCACCTCGTCAGCGTATCCCGAGAGGTCGGCCTCGCTCACGCTTCCGTTGCTGATGCGGCTTGCCAGCTCGATGAGCGCCGCCACACCCGTGGCGTTGTTGTTCGCGCCCTCGTTATAGGGGGCGTTGTTCTGCAAGAAGAACTTGATGACCGGCAACAACCCCAGCAACATGGCAATGACCGACAGGATGTTCAAGATGACCAGCACGCCACCGCCGATGATGGCAACGAAGATGCGGATGAACACCAGCACAGCCAGGGCAACCACCACATATGCGCTGATGAGGTTGAACGAGATCTTCATGGAATCGAGGCGCTTCACCAGCGGTGGCACCACGTGGCCCGAGTCGTAATGCGCGACCACGATGAGCTTGCGGGTGACCGAGCGCGATGCGCCCTCGTCTTCGACATTGGGCTGATACTTCGCGATGACGTTCTGGCTTGCCCCGCGTGCGAGCGCATGCGAAAGCAACGGATGCCCCATTGCCTCCACGACGAACACGACGGCCAGAATCGCATTCACGATGAACACGGGAATCATGACCATCGGCAACAACATGGATACCAGCGTGAGCACCACGGCAACAGTAGATAAGATGGCTGCTGAGAGGTCGGGACGCGTAGACTGCTTGAATTCCTCGATGTTCGCGCTGAAGCCAGCTTCCTTCTGGAACTGCTCGGTGATGTAGAGCGCCGCCTGTTGCTCCTCCTCGGTTCCTGCAGGCCGAGGGCCGATGACCTTAGACAGGTACTTCGTGTATTCCATCAAATCCGACATACTCAACAGCCTTTCGTCGGCTACGTCAAAAGCGCTCGTGAGCACACGAGTGGGTAATCTTAAAAAGTATACCGCGAAAAGGCCGCTGGCAAGGGATTATTAAGGTTCAATACGCATAAAGGGCACCTGCTTCGCCTCTGCCCGCATTCGAAGCGCCCAGCAAGAGCTTCTCGCCAAGCACAAGACAGAAACCAGCGTGGCAGAACCACTTGGGTTCTGCCACGGAATTCGCCTCCTATTTGGGGGCTTTCGGAAAAGCTGCGCCTAACCGAGCCCGGCCGCGCAATTGTTTGGCGAAGAGCCTACTGCTCAGTCTGATCCGAAGAGCCTACTCTTCGACTTGCTCTTCGGCTTGCTCTTCGGAGTCGAGGTCGACAGATTCCTCGGCTTCGTTGCCTGCCCCCGAATTCACCTTCGTGGCCTTCGTGCGAGTGATGGCCACAGCAGTGACGCAGTCGGAGTCGTTCACGTTCATCACGCGCACTCCCTGAGTGGCGCGGCCTTGCTTCGACACGCCCTTCACGGCCGTGCGCACCACCACGCCCTCTTCGGACATGATCATGATCTCGTCGCTTTCGGCCACCACCTTCACATCTGCCAGTTGGCCCTTCTTATCGGTCATGTTGATGGTGAACACGCCTTGTCCCCCACGGTGGTGAAGCGGGTATTCCTCAACATCGGTGCGCTTGCCGTACCCGCGCTCGGTGATGACGAAAATCTCGCAAGGTTTGTCCTTGCTGCACACCTCCAGGCCCAAGCAGCGCGAACCTTCTGGCAGCGTGATGCCGCGCACGCCCTGCGTCGCGCGGCCCATGGCACGAGCCTCGGCTTCATCCCACTTGATGGCCTTGCCGGCCGAGGATGCCATGACGATGCTGTCGCCCGGCGACACGCGCTTCACAGCGATGAGCGCATCGCCCTCGTTCAGGTTGATGGCAATCAGCCCATCGCGCCGTGTGCGGTCGTAGGCCGACATGGCCGTCTTCTTCACCATGCCCTGCTCGGTGCCGAAGATGAGGTATTCATCTTCGGGGAAGTCCTTCGAGGCGATGACCGCAGCTACGGCTTCATCCTTCTCGAGGTTCAACAGGTTCACGATGGCCGTGCCGCGCGCGTGGCGCGAAGCCTCGGGAATCTCGTACACCTTCAGGCGATACACCTTGCCCTTGCTGGTGAAGAACAGCATGTAGCTATGCGTAGAGGCGATGAACAGATGGTCGACGTAGTCGTTGTCCTTCAGGTTCACGCCCTGCATGCCCTTGCCGCCGCGCTTCTGAGAACGATACGTGGCCACGGGCAGGCGCTTCACGTAGCCGGCCTTGGTAACGGTGACCACCATGCTCTCGTCGGCGATGAGGTCCTCGATGTCGATGTCGGTTGCCTCCTGCCCGATGCGCGTCTTGCGCGGGGTGGCGAAGCGCTCCCTTATCTCGTCGAGCTCGTCCTTGATCACGCCATGCACCAAGTTGCGGTCGGCCAGCAGGCGGTTGTAGTAGGCGATGCGCTCGCGCAGCTCGGCCAGTTCGTCTTGCACCTTCTGGCGCTCCAGGCCAACCAGGCGGCGCAGGCGCATCTGCAAGATGGCGTCGGTCTGCTTGTCGGAAAGCCCGAATCGCTCGGTCAGTCGCTCGGCAGCTTCCTTATCGGTCTCGGACGAGCGGATAATGGTGATGACCTCGTCGATGTTGTCGAGCGCAACGACGTAGCCTTCCAGGATGTGCTCGCGCTCCAGGGCTTTTTGCAGCTCGTAGCGCGTACGGCGCTCAACGACGTCGACCTGGTGATCGATGTAGTGGTGCAGCACCTCTTTCAGCGACAGCACGCGCGGAATGCCGTTGACCAGCGCCAACATGATGACGCCAAAGCCCACCTGCAGCTGCGTGTGCTTGAACAGCTTGTTAACCACCACCTGCGGGATGGCGTTTTGCTTCAGCTCGATGATGATGTCGATGCCATGACGATCGGCGCCGTCGTGAATGTTGCTGATCTCGGGCAGCTTCTTGTCGCGCACCAACTCGCCGAGCTTCTCTAGCAAGCGCTGTCGGTTCACCTGATAGGGAATCTCGGTGATCACGATGCTGGACTTGCCGTTCTTGAGCTCTTCGATGCGATACTTCGCGCGAATGGTGAGCGAACCGCGACCGGTTTCGTAGGCGTCGATGATGCCGCGCTTGCCCATGATCTCGCCCCCGGTGGGGAAATCGGGGCCTGGCAGCACCTTCATGAGGTCCTCGGTGGTGCAGTCGGGATTGTCGATCTGCAGCTTCACCGCATCGATGACCTCGCCTAAGTTATGCGGCGGGATGTTCGTTGCCATGCCCACGGCGATGCCGGCCGACCCGTTCACCAGCAGGTTAGGGAAGCGCGCAGGCAGAACCTGGGGCTCAACCAACGACTCGTCGTAGTTCGGCATGAAGTCGACGGTTTCCTTGTCGAGGTCGCGCAAGAGCTCCATAGCAGGCTTGGCCAAGCGCGCCTCGGTGTAGCGCATGGCAGCGGCGCTGTCGCCATCGATGGAGCCGAAGTTGCCATGGCCATCTACCAGCGGCAAGCGCATGTTGAAGGGCTGGGCCAGGCGCACCATGGCGTCGTAAACAGCCGAGTCGCCATGGGGATGATACTTGCCGATGACGTCGCCGACGGTACGCGCCGACTTCATATGCGCGCGGCTGGGCGTGTAGCCCGACTCGTTCATCGCATAGAGGATGCGGCGGTGCACTGGCTTCAGGCCATCGCGCACGTCGGGCAACGCGCGCGACACGATGACGCTCATGGAGTACTCCAAGAACGACGTCTGCATCTCTTTGCCCAGATACGCGCTGCGCACGATGGTGCCCTCGCCGCCGTTCGCGCCTTCCACGATCTCGCCGTGGGCACTGGGCATCTCCACCATCATGGACTGGGCACGCAGCTCTTCCGACATGCCCTGGCCGCCCAGACCGTCCTCTTCCAGGTTCTGCTTCAGCAAATCGGCGCGAAGCAGCCGCTGGGCTGCGGCATTCTCGGCCTCTTCGTCATCGTCGTATTCGGCATCTTCGCGAGCCGCTTCGTTGGCCTCGTCTTGGGCCTCGTCCTCGGCACGGGAAAGAAGCTCGTCCAGGGAATCATCTTCGTCTTCCGGGCGGTCGAACCCGTTCATCTCGTCAGTCATGAATCAATCTCCTAAATGTCGAGGAAGCGAACGTCGCGGGCATGGGAAGTGATGAAGTCGCGACGCGGCTCCACCTTGTCGCCCATCAGCTCGGTAACGGCGCGCTCGGCTTCGGCGGCGTCGTCGATGTTCACCTGCAGAAGCGTGCGGCTAGCCGGCTCCATGGTGGTTTCCCAGAGCTGCTCGGGATCCATCTCGCCCAAGCCCTTGTAGCGCTGCACGTCGAACTTGTCGGGGTTGTCGTACTCGGCCAGCGTGCTCGAAAGCGCCTTCTCGTCGTAGATGTAGCGCTCCACCTTCGTGCTGCGCGAGTTCTTCTTCTTCAACCCGAAGATGGGCGGCTGGGCGATGTATATGTAGCCGCGATTGATGAGCTCGGGCATGTAGCGATAGAAGAAGGTGAGCAGCAAGCAGCGGATGTGAGCGCCGTCAACGTCGGCATCGGTCATGATGATGATGCGGTGATAGCGCGCCTTGTCGGCGTCGAAATCGTCCGCGATGCCCGTGCCGATGGCCGTGATGAGCGAGCTGATGGTATCGGAGGAAAGCGAGCGATTCAGGCCTGCGCGCTCCACGTTGAGGATCTTGCCGCGCAGGGGCAGGATGGCTTGATGCTTGCGGTCGCGGGCCTGCTTGGCCGAGCCGCCAGCGGAGTCGCCCTCTACGATGAATATCTCGGATTCCGACGGATCCTTGCATGAGCAGTCGGCCAGCTTGCCCGGCAGGCTGAACCCCTCGAGCACGCCCTTGCGGTCGCGCACCGCCTCGCGCGCCTTGCGAGCAGCCTCGCGCGCCTTGAGCGCTTGCGATGCCTTGCTCACGATGCGCTTGGCAGGAGCCGGGTTCTCCTCCAGGTACTCGGCCAAGCCACGCGTGGTGGCCGTTTGCACCAGACCGCGAATCTCGGTATTGCCGAGCTTCGTCTTCGTTTGCCCCTCGAACTGAGGGTCGTGCAGCTTCACCGAGATGATGGCAGCCAAGCCCTCGCGCGTGTCATCGCCGGTAAGGTTCGGGTCTTTGTCCTTCAGGATGCCCTTCGAGCGTGCGTAGTCGTTGATGGTGCGCGTGACGGCTTGCTTGAAGCCGTCGAGGTGCGTGCCGCCCTCGGCCGTGTTGATGTTGTTGGCGAAGGCCATCACGCCACTTGACGAATACGAGCTGGTCCACTGCATGGCTATCTCAACCGTGCCGTCGGGGTTCTCGGCTTCGAAGTAGATGGGCTTGTTCAGCACTTCCTTGCCCTCGTTGAGGTACTTCACGAAGTCGACGATGCCACCATCGAATTTGAAGGTTGCCACGCGGGGTTCGGCTGCAGGCTCGGAGACGAGCTGCGAGGGGTCGCTGCGCTCGTCGATGAGCTCGATCTTCAAGCCTCGATTCAGAAACGCCATCTCGCGGAAGCGCGTCTGCAGGACGTCGAAATCGTAGATGCAGGTATCGGTGAAGATCTGCTCGTCGGGCCAGAAGGTAACCGTGGTGCCCGTCTTCTTCGCCTTGCCTATCTCGTGCAGCTTGTCGGTGGTCTTGCCGTAGGCGAAGGCTATCTCGTACTCGACGCCATCGCGACGCACGTCGACTACCACGCGCTTCGAAAGCGCGTTCACCACCGACACGCCCACGCCATGCAGGCCGCCGGATACCTTGTAGCTGCCGCCGCCGAACTTGCCGCCAGCGTGAAGGATGGTGAGCACCACCTCCACGGTGGGGATCTTCTCCTTCTTATGCTTCTCCACGGGAATGCCGCGACCGTCGTCCACCACCGTGATGGAGTTGTCGGGGTGGATGGTCACCTCGATCTGGGTGCAAAATCCCGCCAACGCCTCGTCTACTGCGTTATCCACCACCTCGTATACCAGGTGATGAAGGCCACGCGGGCCCGTTGATCCAATGTACATGCCCGGGCGCTTGCGCACGGCCTCGAGCCCTTCGAGCACTTGAATCGCGTCTGCTCCGTAATTCTCAGGCTTGTCTGCCACTTACGTCCCTCCTGCTTCGTGTGTGGTCTCTGCCCATGCTCGCTACGAGTCATATATGCCCCGCTCACGCGAGCCGCTCGTGCAGGGTGTCGTTCTGCTGATATACGAACATCCGTACTGTATCACAGCACTAGGTACCCTGCAACAAATGCAGGGAAAATTCTAGCACGTAAGGCGTCTTAGAGCGGCTGTGAGCCCTGGTTATCGATTTTCGGTAGGCGAATTAGCTTTTTCTCCCTTTTTCCACTCCAAACTTGCTGTCATCGCCTTCTCGATATATCCGCGAAGCGCATCATCTTCCACGCGCGATACCGTTTCGCTCACGAATCTTCGCTCCGAGCTATCCAGGGGAATCGAAGGTGCCGCAACCGCTTCTGCCTGCTCGCGCGCCTCGTCTTCGCTCGCAAGGTAGGGATGGTTGGCCTTGTAGCTGCCGCGGGAGATGTAGATCTGGAATTCCTCGACATCTTCGCCAAAGAGCTCGAGCAATTTCAGCTTGATGAGCTCGCGCTGCGCATTGAGCTCTGCGGCGAAGATGCTATCGTCCACGTACACGATGAGCGTGCGCACGCCCTCTTTGTCCATGATATACACGTTGTTCGTGTGCTCCAAGAAAAGCGGGGTGCTCTCGCCGTATACCGTTTCCAGAGCACGTTGGTAGCGCGCACGCACCTGATGAGCGCGCAGGTTCAATCGAGCCGTGGGGCTTTTGGCACCCAGCGCATCGACAACCTCGGGTATTTGACCGCCGATCTTCTTCACGACGACGTTCTTAATGCCGAAGGCGCGGCCTAGTACTCCTCGTAGCGCATGGAGCCGTCGGACATCTGTATCTCGTAATAGCCATGGCTGCCATCGGCGCAATTGGGCACCGGCGTGCGGCTGATCTCGTAAACACCAGAGGGAGCCGTTTGCTGGGGAGTTGCGTTTTCGTAAGTCGATGCGGGCGTGGGCTCGGGCTCGGGCTCGGGCACAGGGCGCAACACGGTGACCACCATTCCGTCTTCAGCGAGAGCATCCAGCTCGATGTCGGTGGTATCGCCCTCTTCCAAAACCACCTGAGCCTCGGCCAGCGCATCAGCCACGCTGCCCTCGTTCATCACCACGTCGTAGGTGTTCTCGCCATCGATCACGGTGATATGCATCGCACGGGTGATGTCGATGATGTCGCCGGCCTTGAGCTTCGTGTCCGCAGCGGGCGAAACGGCGTCATCGGCCCCCAAGGTCACATCGGCTGCCTCCAGAGCATCACCCACCGTCTTGCCATCTTCGACTTCAACCGATGACGTGCCCGAAAGCGGGTCGTCGATCTGCACTGTGATCATCTTCGGACCGCAAGAGCTCAGGCAAAGCGCCAAGCACATGCCAGCGATTGCAAGCCCGATATATCGAAACATCCGCTTCGTCGTAATCATGTTCGCTACTCCTCGCATTCCACGGTGCTTGATCCCAGCACCTTATAGCCGGTATCGGCCGCTATCATAACAGAAACGCTCAGAGGCGCATCGGCGCCGTATTCAGCAGCGGGCAAGTACGCCAGGAATCCGTCGACGCCATCCGTATTCGTGCAGTCGAAGCATTCGTAGAGCCCCCGTGCGCCCGATTCGCTCTCTATATATAGATACACGGGTTCGCCTTCGGGCACGCGCGCGGGATCGATGGCCCCCGATACTTCCAGATACAACTGCGAATAGGGGCAAGGGCGCGCCTTTACGTCCGCCGAAGAGCCCGAAGCGTGCACGCGCCCTTGGTAGGGAACCTGCGGAGCCACCATGACGGGCGGCGTTTCGATGAGCCAAGCAGCGTTGCGCTCGGCTATTTCGAAGATGACGTCGGTGGGCTGGCTTGTTTGCAACCCTATGTCGAGCATCATGGGAAAGCTCTTCGTGAAGAAGCATTTGTTGAAGGAGGATGCGAAATAGGGCACGAGCGCGTTGCCGAACGAATCGCGATACATGTAGAGAGAACCCGACTGGGTGGGATCTTCCGTGCGAATGGTGGGGTCTTCCACTGATGCATCTCCCGACAAGCTTGCGAATGCATCCTGGGCCGGGTAGTAGAACTCGTCTTCCACCACATGTGAGGCCGGATAGATCATGGCCGCAAGGTCGCAAGCGAAATCCGCGCGCTCCTGCGGCTGCATGTCGGAATAATCGAGTGGGGTTTTTCCGAGCGCATCCATGAGATCCTGGTAGGCAAGAAGCGCTCCCTCGTTGTTCCAATGGGAATCTTGCGCATGATACAAGATGTCCTCTTGTCGCTGGAACAACGCGAAGAGGTCGCAGTAATCCACCTCGCTTCCCCCCAAAGCCTGCGCGAGCACATCGCGGTTATGAGCGCTCGATACCTTCACGTCAAAGCGATCGGGCATGAATTGAGGGTAGAGCGTGTTCTTATTGGGTGCGATGGTGAAAACGAAGCGGCTTCCTGTTTGCTCGACGCGGTTTTGAATGAGCTCTAGGTTATGGGCGATTCCCTTAGCCTGGCGTTCGGTCAGCGTGTTGCGGCCCAAGTAGTCATCGAGCGTGGAAGCATAATAGAGCCAACCCTCCTTGCCCACCACGATTGAGTCGATGTTGGAGGTGCCGAACACCTTGGCTTGCACAAGCGCGTCAAGCGTCATGGCTTCGGGACGCAACGCGAAGTTGTGCTCGAAGTAATCCCCCAGCTGCGAAGCATATTCTACGTTCGGGCTACCATCCTCCGTTGTGGGCTCAGGACGAGGTGTGGGCTGCTCGTTTCCTACTGCGCCCGAGGGCCCGGTCACGACGAGCCCCACGAAGGGGAGAACGCACACGACCAAGCAGGCAACGATGAAGACGGCGAGCCAAGGGCTTCGATGGCTGCCAGCAGCAGAGAGCACATTCGCATCCGCGGTAGCCTTCGGCTGCGGCTGCGCATTGCTGTCCTCCGAAGACGCCACTTTCGATTTCTGCTCGCCCCGCATCGCTTGCACCCCCTCCTAGAACCTGAAGTAGATGAACGGATTGTAGCCACCCGACGAAAGTCGCACCATGCACCACGCCAGTCCCACGAAGGCCACTATATAAGTGGCCGCCACCACAGCGTTTTGGGCGCGAGTGCGCTGTGACGTCGGTGTGCAAGCAATTGCACGCACGCGATCGGCAAGCGAATGAATAGGACCGCACCCCAGGATGGCCGCAACAAGCATGGCGACGAACCAAGGCGAGAGCTGTTGCAAGAAGAAGCTTAGGTGCGCATCGGTGAACGAGAAGCCAGCGAACATCTGCCCCAACATGCCCAGCGCAGCCGTGAACGTATCGGCCCTGAACAGCACGAATCCCACCGTCACCACTAAAAGCAAGTAGATATGGCCTAACGCGCGCGGCATTTGCCGGATGGCCGGCACGTATTCCTCCAGCATAAGAAACGCGCCATGCCACAAACCCCAACCCACGAACGTCCAGCTGGCACCGTGCCACAACCCGCACAGGAAGAACACCACCAAGCGATTGGTCGCGGCGCGCGCCTTGCCCTTGCGGTTTCCACCCAACGGGATGTAGAGATATTCCTTGAACCAGGTGGAGAGCGACATATGCCATTTGCGCCAGAACTGCTTCACGCTCTTCGATTCGTAGGGGTAATCGAAGTTTTCCTTGAACCGAAAACCGAACATCATGCCCAAGCCTAAGGCCATGTCGGAATAGCCGCTGAAGTCGTAGTAGATCTGGAAGACGAACGCAATAGCTCCCAACCATGCCGATAGTATGAACAGCTCGGATGTCGGAGCGGCGAAGATGACGTCTGCCACCTGCCCCATGGTGTTCGCAATGAGAACCTTCTTGGCCAAACCGCAGATGAACCGACGAAGCCCCTGGGCGATGGCTTGGACGTCCTGGTGGCGATTGAGAATCATTTCATGGACGTCGTGGTATTTCACGATGGGCCCCGCTATGAGCTGCGGGAAAAACGAGATGTAGAGCAGCACGTAAAAATAATTACGCTGCGCATCCACGATGCGCCGATACACGTCTATCACGTAGGAAAGGGCCTGGAACGTGAAGAACGAGATGCCGATGGGCAGTGCTATCTGAGGCACAGGAAGCTGGCTGCCTGCAAGCGCGTTGAACGTTTCCACCAGCATGCCGGAATACTTGAACACCAACAGCATGCCCAAGTTCACCACGATGGCTACCACCAACGGCACACGACTGGCGCGATTGGTGCGCTCAACCCATAGCGCACAAAGGTAGTTCAAAAGCGAGCTGAACAGCATGAGCAGCACATACACTGGTTCGCCGTAGGCATAGAAGCCCAAGCTGGCTAGTATGAGCAGAGCATTGCGAAACCGCAGCGACGGCACCACGGTGTAGAGCACGAATACCGTGACGAGGAACACGCTGAGGAATGCTATGGAGCTGAAGACCATGCGAGCGACGTCCTCAGAGCGATTCTTTGCTAGATTGCATGGACACGAACCCGACTCGAACTAGATCTTCACGCGATTCCAGTCGTGGCCCGCGGAGATGCCGCTTTTATAGGAGACGTCGCAGGGCTCGTCGTAGCTCATCCCAAAGTAAGAATAGCGTGACGAATGCCGCGCCCACTCGGGGTCGTACACGCGTCCATCAACCTCAGCCCAGCCATGGCCACCACTATTGCAAGCATACACATTCTCGTAGCCAGCCGCCTTTGCCATGTAGGCCATGGCAGCTGCGCAGCTTAGGCAATTGCCCCCGCGCCCTACGAAGATGTCGTTGGCATAGATCGTGTCCCAACCCATCTGCCTCATATGCGGGATGCGCGGATTGTACTCCGCGAAATTATCGCGAATGTGATTGAAGGCTGCCCGCAGCTTCTGCTCCTTGGTCATGGACGAGTTCGTAACCTTGTCGAGCTCGGCCTTTGCGCGCTGCAGCGTGAGGTCGTGCGGAGAGGTATAGGGCGTAAGCTCACCGCGGTCGTCGGCCCAGTAGTTCTTGCCGTTGACCTTAACCTCGGTGTTGCGCGCGATTACGCCATTGCTACCAGCCCAAGCCATGTAGCCTGCCTCCTCAGCTGTGACCACGCGGTTCTTGGCGAACGTTCCGTTGGACGTAATCCAGTAGAGGCGCTCTTTGCCCCAAGCAGGCGTTTTCAGCCAGAACGGCTGGATGGCAATGCGGCTGCCATTGGTGGCATACCATGCGGTGCCCTCAGACTTCCACCCTTTCTTCACCAGGTCGCGATCCTCTTCCTGGCTAGTGGTGAAGTTATGGGTTCCCGTCTTTGCATAGGGGTTGAACTGACGAAGCAGGGGCTTTTGATCGGCCGTATCGGAATACCAGCCTATGTTCTCGCCGCGCCAGCCAAGCTTGACGCAGCGGTCGTACTCGGACTTGTCGATGGTGTAGTGATGGTCGTCGCTGTAGGGGTTGTAGAGACGATAGACCGGGGTGCCCGATGTGGGAGCCACCCAGCCGATTCCCTCCCATTGCCAACCTGCCTTGGCAATCTTCTTCGCCTCGGACAAGCTGGTCGTGTACATATGGTCGCACGTCCACTTGTTGTAGAGGCGATAGATATTGGAGTGAGTGCTGGCATAGTCGCCTGCAGCGGTAGTGCTCAGCTCAGTGGTCACCGAATCGGGAAGCTCAGTCGCCGCAAGGCTATCGGCATGGGCAGGAACTGGGGCGGCAATCACCGCGCAACATGCCAAGAGCAACGCGGCAAGCGCCGCTAAGCCTGCACTTACCAACCGATTGCGAACGCACAAGGAACCTGACATCACACAACACCTCCGCGAGAATACAGGAATTCTTCGAAAAGACTCATCAGTGCCACACGTTATACCATGCAGCCGCGCAGCATTGCAACGACTCCGCCCCCCTGTCTCCCAATAGAATGGTTTGACCCCAACGTGACACGGTATTTCCGGAAACCAAAAACGCAGAAATGGCCGAAGGACATTTCGAAGCGTTTTGGCTTGAGGATTTACCGTGCGCGTTGGGGTCAAACCATCCCATTGCGCAGAGTTGCGAAAGACAAAGCACTTAGCTTAGTTGATGGATGTCGGCCCGCGAGAGCAGAGACTCGTTGAAGTTGCTCAGATCCGTGGCGGTGATGAACGTTTGCATCTCGTCGTTCACGAAGCGCACCAGCATGTCGCGTCGCGTGGCATCGAGTTCGCTCATCACGTCATCGAGCAGCAGCACGGGATACACGCCCAAGCTCTCGAAGACGAGGTCAACTTCCGCAAGCTTCCATGCCAGCACTAAGCTGCGTTGCTGGCCTTGGCTCGCGAAATAGGCCACATCGCGCCCTCCCAGAAAGAGCGCCAGCTTGTCGTTGTGCGGTCCCACTAGGCTGCGCTTGCGCGAAGCCTCTTGCGCAGCTTGCCCCTCGAGCGCGCGTGCAAGCTGTTCTTTAACCTCTTCACGCGAGAGAACGGGCACCTCATCGCCTGGCCCTAGAGTCGCATTCGCCAGATGCATCCACGACGGCTGGTAGACTCCTGCGAACGTCTCATTTCGAAGAGCGCCTCCCTCTTCTCCAAGGATGCGCTCGTAGTTGCGCGCCACGAGGGGAAACAGACGCTCAGCCAAAGAAATGCGATAGCAGTGAAGTTGCGAGCCGCAAGTGATGAGCGTCTCGTTGATGCTCTCGATCATGGGTTGGGGTGCCTCGTCTTTGAGCAGCCTGTTCTTGTAGCGAAGCACCTTCTCGTAGTCGCGATGCACCACGTAATAGCTTGACGATAACTGCATCCCCAAACTGTCGAGGGCATTGCGCTTGATTGATGAGGAGCCTTTGGCAAGCTCGAGGTCATCGGGCGTAAACGAGACCGCAGGAAGCACGCCTTGTACGTCCTGAATCTTCTTCATCTTGCCATTCACGAGATACCGGCGCTTCCCTGGCTCCAAAAGCAGTTCGGTGTCGAGCCGCCGATTTCCATCGGTCAGGCGCACTGCAATGCGCGATTCAGCTGCGCCCTCGCGCACCAGCTGGGAAATCTGCCCATGGCGAAACGATTGCGTGGAGGTCATGAGGGCGATGGCCTCCAGCAGATTGGTCTTTCCCACGCCGTTGCGGCCAATGAGCAACGTCAACCCACCAAGGCCATTCAGCGAAAAACGCTCGTAACTCCTGAAATCGCGAACGTCGAGCGACTCGATTCGAAGCGTCGTGTGTTCCTCAGGTGACATCGAGCGTCAGCTTGGTTGGTTACATCCGGTTCGCATGCGGTCTAGATGCGCACCGGCATGACCAGATACAGGAAGCGCTCGTCTTCGTCGGTGCCGCGCATGATTCCCTGCTTCATGGGACCTTGCAGCTCCAACGCGATTTCGTCGGAGGTTATTGCAGAGATGCCATCTATCACATAATGGCTGTTGAACGCTATTTCCACGTCTTCGCCTTCGATGGAGGCCTTCACTATCTCTTGGGTGGAACCCACATCTTGCGTGGTGGTGAGCTGCACGGTTTGACTGGGTGCATTCAGGCTGAAGCGAATCTGCGAGGCACCACTATCCAGAACCGAGGCGCGCTTCACAGCTGCAAGCAGCGCAGCACGATCCATCACAGCGCGCGTGTTATAGCTATCGGGAATGAGTTGTTGGTAATTCGGGTAATTGCCTTCGATGCGCCGGTTCACGAATATCGTGGGACCGTAGGTTACTATCACCTGGTTCTCGGCTAGTCCGATCGAGATATCCTCGCCTGTTTTCGGAAGCCCCGCGAGGTCGAGAACGAAGCTGCTGAAGAGAACTGCCTTGAAATCGTCCACGGCGGCTCCCTCGAGCGGGTGCTCGCAAACACCCAAGCGATATGAGTCGGTGGCGACCATCTTGAACATGCCTGCTTCCACTTCAAGGAGCACACCTGTAAGCATCGGCCGAGATTCATCCTTAGCTGCGATACGGCTGACCTTGCGCGCCATGGACGAGAAATCATCAAAGGGCACGGTGATCTGCTGGTTCGCATCAACTTGAGGGAACGCAGGGAAATCAAGTGGATCGAGGATGCGAATGGAGAACGAAGACGATTCGCACGACATCATGGCGGCATCTTCGTTGGTTTCAATGAAAACTGCAGCATCGGGTAGGCTTTTAACAACATCGATGAACACCTTGCCGGGAAGAACAGCTTTCCCTTCCTCCTCTACGAGCGCTGCAGTTTGGTAGCGGACAGACATCTCGAGGTTCGTAGCCTGAAAGAGAACGGCATCTCCTTGCGTTTCCATATATATGCCAGCCAAAATGGGAAGGCTGGCACGCTGTGCCAAACCTTTCTGCACGACGGTTAGCGCATTGAGAAGCTCGGATTGGCTGATGCTGAATTTCATGCGGACTCCTTAGTTGAAGGGCTTTGGATACAGAGTACCAAAGCCAGTCTGGTTTCGCTCCGTTCTTCATTCATGGAAATCGATTCGAATCACCAATATTCGAAATTATTCAAATGAGAACACGCGTTCCCTGCACGACTGTGGAAAAAGTGGATAAGTACTGTTTTCCCAGGAGTCGATTGTGGAAATCCACCGTAATGACCATTTGTCAAGGATTATTTCCCCAGGTCGTAAAATCTCTAGCCTTCCCAAAATAATCTCCTTTGCTTCCTAATT